>CAIJKV010000208.1 GCA_903821335.1 uncultured beta proteobacterium | reverse complement strand
GCTCGAGGACTTGCCAATCACAAATACCACGGCACTACCCTTGGCCGGAATGGTATCGAGCACCGCGGGAAAACGCACAGGACGATAATTGGCGATCGCGCCAAACCACGATGCTACGATGCCGGCCGCCTCAGTGGTATTCGCGTCAGGCTTATTGATGAACACCATCGGCACCGACATTTCGCGCATATCGCGCTTGTCCAGGAAGGGCAAGGGCAAAATCGCCAGGTCGTTGAGCAGCGCAAGCGGCGTGGTGGTGATTTCAAGAATACTGTTATTGCTGACCTTGGCCCACAGACTGGAGTGCAAGGGGTCTTCACACTGCATCGTGTAGTGACCGATCAACTGCAGCGACAGACTATTATTTTCAGTGATCAGGCGTGGCGGAATCTTCACGACCTTTTCCAGGTCCGTACCGGCGGTTTCCTTGGGCAATTCAATCGTGGTCGCGACTTCGTCGTTCATCAGCACGTTGATGTGCGACAAATCTGGAATCATCGAGGGCGAATAGGAATAGAACATCTTGAGTTCTGCACCCGTCACCACCTCGTCGGCCCGGATGGTAAAGAGCACGCTATCACGCCCATCCACCCCGCGCAGGTTCAGCGGATATTGCGCGCCCATTTCCTTGAGCGTAAAACTGTACGTGCGTCCGATTGGCGGTGGCTCGGCGGCCGGTGGTTCCACGACCGGCTCAGGCACGGGCGCTTCGACAACGGGCTTGGGCGCGCTGATGGTCGCCCGCGGTGTACTTGAACGTGGCGGTGCCGCGTCTGAGGCATCGGTATGCAAGACACCCATGGCACCAAAGACAAACAGCGTCGCGCCACCAAACAGTCGAGACAACTGAAGACACGTATTACGCTTAAAAACAGGCTTTGCTTGGTTCCGGATCATTGGGGTCTCGTCTTGATATTCTTTGATAGCGTATAGGTCAGGCGTTCACGCCCGATTGCAAACACGTGCCTGAACAGGCTCGTCACCAGGCGAACCATATTCCACAACCCGATCTTGGTCACTTCTCTCATTGCGGCTAACGGGTTGTCGGGTATGCCCTCGCCCCAGGTGGCGGCCCAGGTGTCGGCACGCGCGAACGTCATCTGGGCAAGCTTCATTTGCTGGGCAATGTTTAAATTCTGGAATTCCACACCGGTACCAAATGACCTGCTCATTAGCACCTTGGCCGGGAACACACCCTCTTCCTGACCCCGGAAAATCGACACGTTCACCAATTCGCCAATCGGAATCAGCATCTCATTGGGCAACTTGAGGCCCACGCCATTTTGTGAAAAATCCGAGGTTTCGCACATAATGGACTTGCCATTTGACAACATGATGGTGGCTGGCAATTTTGACGCCACCCGCGCAGTCAGCCGCACCTGCCTGGCCTCGTTGGCCACGTCGGCGCTGGCGCTTGAAACGATAATATTGTAGAAAACCCAGACCAGGTTGATCACCAGCGTACTGACGTCCCCCTCACCAAAGGCGATCTGCCAGACACCCGCGACAAAGCCAGTCAGGTTCAGCAGCAGCAACACAATATAGGGGCGCGCCATCTTC
>CAIJKV010000207.1 GCA_903821335.1 uncultured beta proteobacterium | reverse complement strand
CGGGGTGTCCGCATGGGTGGCGTTGTCAAAAAAATTCGGCAACCTCCCCTTTGAGGACTTGTTCCGGGACGCCATCCGTCACGCACGCGACGGCTTTCCTGTCAGCCCGGTCATTGCCCGTCAGTGGGGCGATGCCGCCAGAGAGCTGGCCGCTTATCCAGGTTTTGGCGCCTTCATGCCCAACGGCCGTGCGCCGGTCGCCGGTGAAATCTGGCGCTTTGCCGACCAGGCCGATACGCTCGAAGACATCGCCCGCACCCACGGCGAATCCTTCTACCGTGGCCGGCTGGCCAAGGCGATCACGGCTTTTGCCGCCGAACACGGCGCAGCCCTGTGCGCCGCCGATCTGGACGCCCATCGTGCCGAATGGGTCGAGCCGATCTCGGTCAACTTCCGTGGTCATGATGTCCATGAAATCCCACCCAACGGGCAAGGTATGGCCGCGCTGCTGGCGCTCAATATCATTGAGCACCTGCCCTATGACCAGACCATGCCGTGCTCACCAGAACGCATGCACCTTGAAATTGAAGCCATGCGCTGTGCCTTTGCCGACTTGTACGCGCACAACGCCGACCCGGCATTCATGCGAGTCAACGTCCAGGAACTGCTGAGCCCCGCTTATGCAAAAGAACGCGCCAAACTCATCAACCCACGCCGTGCGGGCACCTACGCGCCGGGCATGGCCCCCTCTGGCGGCACGGTGTACCTGTGCGCCGCCGATGCAGACGGTCGCATGATCTCCTTCATCCAGTCCAACTACAAAGGCTTTGGCTCGGGGGTAGTCGTACCCGGCACCGGCATCGCACTCCATGACCGCGGATATGGTTTTGTGACAACCCCTGGCCATCCCAACCAGGTCGCCGGCGGCAAACGCCCGATGCACAGCATCATCCCTGCGTTCATGACCCGTGATGGCAAGCCAGAAATGGCTTTTGGTGTAATGGGCGGAAACATGCAGGCGCAAGGCCACCTGCAAATGGTCCTGCGACGCACCGTTGAGCAGCGTAACCCCCAGGCCTGTGCCGACGCGCCGCGCTGGCGGATCAATGACGCAGCAGTCCTGACCCTGGAACACACAGTCAGTCAGGAAGTGATCAGTGGCCTGGTCGCCATGGGTCATGCGCCACAGGTGGCCCAACTCAACAGTCTGGACTTCGGCAGTGCGCAACTGATTCTGCGGCTGCCTGGCGAGCAAGACGTCTCCGGTCCCTATGCCTATGTGGCAGGCTCTGACTACCGCCGCGACGGGCAGGCCGTCGGCTGTTAAGCCCACCCACATACCCACACGTGCCACCATACCGGCCATGCGTACGACCCTGAAGGTGGCCCAATGCCGGCCCCTCAGGTCGTGCCGTGACGGCCGACCAGGAACAAAGATGTTCAAACGCCTAGCCGTATTTTTTACGCTTTGTCTGCTCGTGGCCATGCCTTCGATCCAGGCGCAAGCGCAGGCCCAACCTCAGGAAACCCTTGAAAAGGCGCTGCTGGGTCGATGGTTTAGTGAGCAAATCGAGACGCTCCCCGCAGATGACAATATAGTGTCCGGAGAATTCCGCCTGGTGAGCGTGGATGAATATCATGCCAACGGCACGGTCAACACCCAGGGGCAGATCATCCTGTTTTTCAAATATCGGGATGGTGCCACGATCGAATCAGCCTGGGTCATCCATGCCGCCAGCGAATGGCAAATCAAGGACGGTTCGCTGTTTGAAAAAATTGTCGATGTCCAAACGATTCCGGACTATGTCAAAGCCGACGACCGGCTTGCTGACGCGCTCGACCAGGAGGAGTTTTTCCGACAGGCACATTACAACATTGAAGACCTGATACCCAAGGGGCAGGCCACTGCGGATCACGTCATTTCGATCGATGGCGACAGGTTTGCCTATGAATCAAAAGATGACAATGGCAAAATGATTCGCCATACCAAAGCCAGAACGCAGAAAAACTTCTCGGCCTACAAAAAATTCTGACCCGCACCGCAACCTGCTTAAGAAGGAGTGACGACCATGCTAAGCAATGATGACCGCGTTCGCATCGAAGACGAAGAAACCCTGCGTCACGAAACCAGAGCTCGCATTGACGCCGCCGTTGCCGCTGCCAAACCCACGCCAGCCCCCCCTAAAAAGGGCTTTAGCACCAAGCTGCTCGAATTCTTCAACAGCACCCTTGGCATGTGGCTGCTGTCCTCTGTCCTGCTGTCTGGTGGTGCAGCCCTGATCCAGCAAATTCAGCACAGTCACGAAAATGCCCAGAAGACGCGTGAACAACTGATCATGCACCGGTTTGAAATCGAGAACCGCATCGACAACATGCAACACATGCTGCGTCATGCCAAGACAGCAGGGCAGGCAAGAGCCGCGCTCGACGGTTTGTTTAAAAGTCACTTTCCGCTCACGCCCGAGTTGCAGAACCGCAGCCTCGGGTCACTCTACCTGACCATTTTCCAATTGGTGGAAGGGTCGGCAGAGGACAAGGCCACCAAGACGATGAAGTTCATTCATGAGCTTGAAGATGCCGAGTACCTGTTGCAGTCAAGACCGGATGACGACCCGATCGACGCCAAGGAAAAGGCACAATTCAACAGGCTCATCCGTTCGATCAAGGACATGCATTTCAACACGACCTCATGACCCCCCTGCCTGGTCTCGAACTAACCGCGTTTGACCAGCAAGCCACCGTCCACCGGTAGCAACACGCCCGTCACGTACCGGGCTTCGTCCGAGGCCAGGTAGACTGCGGCATTCGCCACGTCCCAGGCCGACCCCATGAAACGCATGGGTACCAGCGCATCGCGTTCGGCGCGGATGACCTCACGCGGCACCCCGGTTTCACGCGCCCGGCGCTCGATCGCCATGGGCGTGTCGATCAACCCGGGCAGGATGACATTGGCGCGCACACCGTCAGCCGCATTTTCCATGGCAATGTGCTGCGTCATCGTATTGACAGCACCTTTGCTGGTCTTGTAGGTCAACGTCGGCCGGGCAGCCAGGGACGACGTCGACGAAATATTGGTGATACAGCCGGACTTCTGCGCGATCATGATCGGCAACACATGTTTGCAGGTCAGGAACATGCCTTTGAGGTTCAGCGACATGATGTCGTCCCAGGCAGCGACATCCAGATCAACCGTCTTGCGATCACCCTGCGATTTGCCCACGTTATTGTGCAGGATGTCTATGCGTGCGTAGCGTTCCACACAAGTTGCCGCGATCAATTTGCAGTCTTCTTCGCGGGTGATGTCCGCCGTGAGGGTAGAGGCCGTTGCACCGTATTTCAGGACAGCCTCAAGCGTGTTCGCCGCGTTGTCGGGGCTGATGTCGACCAGCAACAGCGTGGCGCCTTCTTCGGCGAAGCGTTCGGCCACCGCGCGACCGTTTCCGATACTCTCACCGGGCTGCTGACCCGCGCCCACGATGATGGCGACCTTTCCCTGCAAACGTTTTTCTTGTCTCATTATTTTTCCAAATCCTTCAGTCAGTGGTGACATGCGCCTCGTTGATCACATCCCTCCAGCGGGTCTCTTCACTGCGCACATAGTTAGTCAACTCATCAGGCGTTCCGGGCGCAGCCAGCAGGCCTTCGGCCTCCAGTCGTTTCTTGAACAAGTCGCTCTGCGTGGCGGCGTTGAGGGCACGATTCAGTCGCTCAATGACAGCTTGCGGCGTGCCTGCGGGCGCAAACACTGCATACCAGACCTCAGACACGTAGCCAGGCACGCCGGCCTCGTCAAAGGTGGGCGTCTGGGGGGACATGGGTGAGCGTTTGCTCGACGAAATCGCGAGGGCGCGCATCCGACCGTTCTCGACGAACGAACCGACACCCGCGACCGTGCCGAACACCATGTCGATCTGGCCACCCAGCAAGTCGTTATAAGCCGGCGAGGCCCCGCGGTACGGGACGTGCGTGAGGTCTACCTTAGCCATACTCTTGAACAATTCACCCGACAAATGCACAGAGGTACCATTGCCTGAGGACCCATAGGTCAGCGTGCCGGGCGTGCGCCTGGCCTGTGTCAGGACATCGCCCAAGGTGTTGAACGGACTGGCCGCGCGCACGACCAGAACAACCGGAGCGCGTCCGATCAAGCCGATCGAATCAAATGAGGTGACATTTGAATAGGGCAAATTTTTAACCAGCGAGGCATTGATCGCATGGGCTGAACTGTTGAGTAACAGCGTATACCCATCCGGCGCGCTCCTGGCCACCAGGTCGGTCCCGATAACGGTACCCGCACCGGGTTTGTTTTCAACGATGACCTGCTGCCCAAGTTCCTGGGACATGCCAAACGCCACGGTTCGTCCCACCAGATCCACCCCCCCGCCTGCCGGGTATGGCAACACCAGGCGGATCGGCTTGGCAGGAAAGCTCTGGGCGATCACCCGCGCTGGCGTCAGGGCACCCGCGCACACAAACAATGCAATGAGCAATGCCACCTTGACGCCGCACAGCGCCTGCTTGTGACAACCCAACAGCGACCTCATCCGTGCCTCCCTGACTCGCAACCATTGCGGCAATTTTTCGTTGCGCAATCTTGCGTCCCAGATATCCTTTTGTCCAGTTGTCTGGTGATTGCAGCCGGCGGGTCTTGAACAGAGGGATTTATGTGCGCCATTGCAGCCAGCCGCGCGTGGGCG
>CAIJKV010000206.1 GCA_903821335.1 uncultured beta proteobacterium | reverse complement strand
CGTTCTGTTCGGCCCGCTACTTTTTCCGATCGCCAGGGATCTCGGCATCCACGAGGTGCACTACGCGATCGTCGTCATCCTCTCAATGGGCGTCGGACTGTTCTGCCCGCCGGTGGGGGTCGGGTTCTATTTCAGTACCTCGATCGGCAAGGTCAATCCGGACGAGGTGATCAAGCCCATCATTGGCTACATGGTTTCGCTACTGATTGGCCTGGCATTGGTCGCCGCCGTGCCGTGGATCTCAACCGGATTCCTGAAATGATTTTCCGGACGTAGCACCCTCACGCCCGCGCACACCAACGCTTGGTGTCAGGGCACGAGTGCATGATGTTGAATCACTGTATCGATTTCTCAAAAAGTACCGCCATAAATTTACTGACATGTGATTGCTCATTGACATCCGACATTCGATGAACGGCCATGACGGCCTTCGAGTCATGCTTCAGAGTTGTCTCGGCAGGTCACGCGGTGAGTGACTGTGGCCGAACTGAATGCCGTGCATTAAAGTCCGAAATGATCACGCAACGTTAAGTCAGAAGATCAATCAAGGGGATGATATGCAAATCACGCGTCTTTTGACAGCACTGATTACACTTGCACTCGTTCAGGCAGTGCATGCGCAATCTGCTGACGTGTATCCAAACAAGCCCATCAGGTTCATCGTTCCCTTTGCAGCAGGTGGCGCATCTGATGTCACTTCTCGCCTGATTTCCCAAGTGATGAGCCCATCCATCGGCCAGGCGGTCATCGTTGAAAACAAGGCCGGTGCGGGTGGCAATATTGGCAGTGATTTTGTAGCCAAATCCCCACCTGATGGATATACGATGCTCTTGGCCTATACCGGGCCGATGGCCATCAACCCGACCCTTTACAAAAACCTGCCCTTTAATCCACTGAAAGATTTTGCCGCCGTGACCCTCGTTGCGGAAGCGCCTCTGTTGCTGGGTGTCAACCCGTCAATGCCAGTCAATAACGTCCAGGAGCTCATTCGTTACGCCAAGGAAAATCCAGGGAAAATTTTCTATGGCTCCTCGGGTACGGGTGGGGCTGACCACCTCGCCGGCGATCTGTTCATGAAGGAAACCGGCACCAAAATTATCCATGTTCCCTACAAAGGGGGTGCTCTTGCCTTGCGGGATCTGGTTGCGGGCAACACACAGATGCAGTTCATGACCATTCCAGCTGCTATACCGCTTATCCGTGATGGCAGGATACGGCCCTTGGCACTGCTAAGCAGCAAGCGGTTTGAACTGTTTCCGGACGTGCCAACGATCGAAGAGGCCGGCTTGAAAAACGTGTATGTGAACAACACCTATGGCGTGACAGTCCCTGCGGGCACCCCGCCTGATGTGGTTAACAAGCTGAATGCCGAATTGGTCAAGGCGGTCAACAACCCTGAAGTTGCCAACAGATTTAAAGACCTCGGTCTAGTTCCTGCTTACAACACCCCGGCAGAGTTCACGCAGTTCATGAAGGATGAATACGAACGCTGGGCTGAGATCGTCAAAGTATCTGGAGCCACAGACGATTGAGTCCGGCCGGTATGGCTGTGTTGCGTTCGGGTATTAAAGTCTGTCCG
>CAIJKV010000205.1 GCA_903821335.1 uncultured beta proteobacterium | reverse complement strand
TACGCCGATCACGGAATATACGCGCCATGGCCGTGGCACCAAAGGCATGATTGCCATTCAGACGTCAACCCGTAACGGCAAGGTCGTCGGTGCCGTGCTGGTCAATCCGACCGATGAAATCATGCTGATCACCACAGGCGGCATCCTGGTGCGCACGCGTGTGTCGGAAATTCGTGAAATGGGTCGTGCCACACAAGGCGTCACCCTGATCAACGTCGATGATGGCAGCATGTTGTCTGGCTTGCGTCGGGTGGTTGAAAGTGACGCGGATGTCGATGTGGATGAGGACCTCGATGTCGGCGCTGAGGGTAGCGTGGATGCCGGCCCAACAGATACGGCTGCCGATTCGTCGGACGAGGCCGGTACGGAGGGCTGACATGACGCGCCCCTGGAATTTCTCCGCAGGCCCGTCCGCACTACCTGAACCGGTACTGCGCACGGCTGCGGCAGAGATGCTTGATTGGCATGGAAGTGGCATGTCCGTGATGGAAATGAGCCATCGTGGCAAGCAGTTCGTGCAAATCTGCTCCGAAGCGGAAGCCGATTTGCGCGAACTGATGGGCATATCCGATGACTATGCCGTCATGTTCATGCAGGGTGGCGGTACGGCGGAAAATGCCATCGTGCCGCTGAACCTGCTCGCCACAAGGCCTGCCCAAAAAGCGGATTTCGTCCTGACCGGCATCTGGTCGGCCAAGTCCTACAAAGAATGCATGCGCTACGGTGACGCGCAGGTGGCTGCCACCAGTGGCGTGGCGGCACGGGTCGGCGGTGTCGAGCAGGGTGCCTATACCTGGGTGCCGCGTCCGGAAACCTGGCAGGTACGCAAGGATGCGTCCTACCTGCATTGTTGCAGTAACGAGACGATAGGCGGCGTTGAGTTCATGAACTGGCCCACGCCTGCTGACCTGGGGGCACCAGACGTGCCCCTGGTCGTCGATGCTTCGTCGCATTTCCTGTCACGGCCCATGTCGGTGGATCGTACCGGTATGATTTTCGCCGGTGCGCAAAAAAATGCCGGGCCAGCTGGCGTGACCATTGTGATCGTGCGTCGCGACCTGATCGGCCATGCTTTGCCGATTTGTCCGTCTGCCTTTGATTATGCCAACGTGGCGCCTGAACATTCGATGTTCAATACGCCACCCACCTATGCCATTTATATAGCCGGACTGGTGTTCAAATGGCTCAAGCAGCTTGGTGGCCTGGCGCAGATCGAAGGGCAGAACATTGTCAAGGCCGAGGCACTGTACGGGTACTTTGGCCAAACCGATTTTTATCGATTACCGGTGCATCCCTCCGTCCAGTCGCGCATGAATGTGCCTTTCTTCTTGCCCGACCCGACGCTTGATGCAGCGTTTCTGCAAGGTGCCGAGGCACGTGGCCTGATGCAGCTCAAAGGCCACAAAACTGTCGGCGGCATGCGTGCCTCCATCTATAACGCCATGCCCCTAGCGGGCGTCGTGGCATTGATTGACTACCTGAAGGATTTCGAACGGTCACATGGATGAGTCTTTGCAAGCCAAACTGCTACCGTTGCGTCAACGGATTGATCAGATCGATGCTGAAATCCTTGACCTGTTGAATCAGCGTGCCCGCACGGCGCAGCATGTCGGCGACATTAAGCATACCTATCATGAAGACGGCCCGGTGCTGCGTCCCGAGCGCGAAGCGCAGGTGATCCGCCAGCTTCAGGGAAAAAATCGTGGTCCCTTTCCGCCCGAGTCGGTCGCAGCAGTCTGGACCGAGATCATCTCGGCTTGTCGTGGCCTTGAACAGGCCATCACGGTCGCTTTCCTGGGTCCTGCGGGGTCGTTCTCCGAGCAGGCTGCGTTCGAACATTTTGGTCATGCGATCACCGGTGTGCCATGCCCGTCGTTTGACGAAGTGTTTCGCGCCGTCGAGGCGGGTGCCGCCGTGGTCGGCATGGTGCCGGTCGAAAACTCGACAGAAGGCGCTGTCAATCGCACCCTGGATCTGCTGCTGGGCTCTTCGCTGCAAATCCTGGGCGAGCGCTCGTTGCTGATCCGGCATTGTCTGATGGCACAGAATGCCTCCATGCGGGGCGTCATCAAGGTGATGGCGCATCCACAGGCGCTTGCGCAGTGCCAGGGCTGGTTGAATCAGTTTCATCCAACCCTGCTTCGTGAACCGGCCGCAAGTAACGCCGAAGCCGCACGTATCGCCTCACTTGATCCGACCGTGGCCGCGATCGCCAGTGACACAGCCGCCCGCACGTGGGGCTTGCAGGTGGTGGCGCAGGGCATTCAGGACGATCCGCAAAACCGCACGCGCTTCCTGGCCATTGGTCAGATTGCAACGCTGCCGACGGGACGTGACAAGACCGGCCTGATCCTGGCGGTCGCCAACCGTGCTGGCGCAGTCTATGAAATGCTGTCGCCGCTGTCTGCAAATGGTGTGTCGATGACGCGTTTTGAATCGCGTCCCGCGCGCAAGGGGCAGTGGGAATATTATTTCTACGTTGATATCGAAGGGCACCGCGAAGACCCTCCGGTCAAGAAAGCGCTCGCCGCTCTCGAAGATACGTGCGCATTTTTCAAGGTGTTGGGCTCCTATCCGGCGCAATAGCGCAACGGTCCTGGCCAGTCACCTTTTTCATCATTTCGATCTTTGTTGGTCATACTGTCATGTCAACCAAAAACTCTGTACGCGTTGCGCCTGCGCATGTGGCCGCGATCGCGCCTTATCAGGCAGGCAAACCCATTGAAGAACTGGCGCGTGAGCACGGGCTGGATCCCGCCGGCATCGTCAAGCTTGCCTCAAATGAAAATCCCCTGGGCATGCCAGAGTCTGCACGACGCGCAATCATGGATACGCTGTCTGGCTTAGGTCGGTACCCCGATCCTGCAGGCTTCGACCTCAAGGCCGCCCTGTCGGCGCGCTATGGCGTGCCGCAGTCCTGGCTGACGCTGGGCAACGGCTCAAACGACATTCTTGAAATGGTGGCGCACGCGTTGCTCGAACCTGGCAGCGCCGTGGTTTATTCGCAGTATGCCTTCGTGGTCTACAAGCTCGCCACGCAGTCGCGCGGCGCGCGCCATATCCTGGTCCCGGCTATGGGCCTTGGACACGACCTGCCTGCCATGCTGGACGCGATCGACGACGACACTCGGCTGGTGTTTATTGCAAACCCCAATAACCCCACGGGCACCTACCTCTCGAATCAAGCGCTTGAATCATTCATGGCGGGTGTGGCCGCGCGCCATGGCACACGCGTCACGGTCGTACTGGACGAAGCCTATAACGAGTATCTCGAACCCGCGTTGCGTGTCGACAGCGTTGACCTGGTCAGGCGCTATCCCAATCTACTGGTGTCGCGCACGTTTTCAAAAGCTTATGGGCTGGCCGGTTTACGAGTCGGGTTCGCGATGGCGCAACCCGAACTGACGGACCTGATCAATCGTGTGCGCCAGCCGTTCAACGTCAACTCGCTGGCGCAGGCCGCCGCGATTGCCGTCCTGCACGACACGCAATTCCTGGCCCAGAGTTTTGCCGTCAACCGCGACGGCAAGGCGCAGCTTGAGCTTGCATTTGCAAGCCTTGGCCTGGAATACGAGCCAAGTTTTGCCAACTTCGTCCTGGTCAAGGTGAATGAGGCCGCGCGTATCAACCATGAACTGCTCAGGCGTGGCGTGATCGTGCGCCCGGTGACCGGCGACGGCTTGCCAGAGTGGCTTCGCGTCTCGATTGGCTTGCCGCGTGAAAACCAGCGCTTCATCGATGCGCTGACCGATATTCTGAAGCTGTCCAAGAAATGAACGCACCCAGCGCATCGCCTGACGGGTTGGTCGCTGTCGGTACTCTGGCTGTGGTTGGAGTTGGCCTGATCGGTGGGTCGTTTGCCGCCGCCCTGCGTCGTGCCGGACTGGTGGGCCGCGTGATCGGCGCCGGTCGCAGGCCCGAGACGCTTGCCCAGGCGATGAGTCTGGGGGTGATCGATGAGGCCGTCACGCTGACCGAAGCAGCCAGGCAGGCAGACTTTATTTTCATTGCTGCGCCGGTGGGTGCCTTTGCGCCAATTTTCAATGCACTCGGCCCCGAGCTCAATCCCGACGCCCTGATTACTGACGGCGGCAGCACCAAGCAAAACGTGATTGTGTGCGCGCGTGCCGGGCTCAAAGATCGCATTGCTCAGTTTGTCCCGGCCCATCCAATGGCTGGTTCACACGAATCGGGCCCAGCTGCTGCCAGCGCTGACCTATACGCCGGGCGCCGCGTCATGCTGACGCCTCTGGCGGAAAATCGCCCGCAGGACGTCAGTCGCGTTCAGGCCCTATGGCAAGCCTGTGGCGCGGTGGTCTCAACGCTTGATCCCGCGCAGCATGACGCTGTCATGGCGTCCATCAGCCACCTGCCGCACTGGTTGGCTGCGTTCTATATGCGGCACATCCTGCAAAGTGACGATATCGCGTTGCGCCTTGCCATGGCGGGTCCCGGGTTCCGAGATTTCACGCGGATTGCACAGGGTTCACCAGAAATGTGGCGTGATATTTTCCTGGCCAACCGCGAGGCCATGCTTGGTGAGCTCTCAGCGTTGCGTGGCGTGATGGATCAAGCCGAGCAGGCGCTGCTCAACCACGACGGGACATGGCTGCAGGATGCCCTGCAAGAGGCGGCACGCGCACGCAGTGACTGGACAGGAACCGGATCGTGACAGACAGCCATTTCAAAGATTTGCCGCCTGCCCGTCGCGCGCTTGGCACCGTGATCTTGCCTGGTTCAAAGAGCATTTCGAACCGGGTGCTGCTTCTGTCGGCGCTGGCCAGCGGGTCGACCCGCATTGAAGGTCTGCTGCAGTCGGATGACACCTCGGTGATGCTGGCCGCATTGCGTCAACTGGGTGTACGGATCGACGATTTTTCATCTGATTCAGTCAGCGTGCAGGGTGTCCCATGTTTTCCGGTGACCGAGGCCAAGCTCTTCCTGGGCAATGCGGGTACCGCCTTCCGGCCCCTGACGGCGGCCTTGGCACTCATGGCGGGTCACTACACGCTGTCGGGCGTGCCACGCATGCATGAACGTCCGATTGGCGATCTGGTAGATGCCCTGCTCGAAATGGGTGCCCGCATCAACTACCTGGGTCAAGACCGCTATCCGCCCCTTGAGATTTCACCGTGCGGTCCAGTGTCGGACCGGGTGCGCGTCCGGGGAACCGTATCGAGCCAGTTTCTGACCGCAGTGTTGATGGCAGCCCCGCTTGCCGTGGCCCGATCGGGTCGGGCCCTGACCATCGAAGTCGTGGGCGAACTCATATCCCGGCCATACATCGAAATCACGCTCAACCTGATGGCGCGCTTTGGTGTGCAAGTCCAGCGCCAGGGCGCTCAGCAGTTTGTCGTCTTGCCTGGCAGCCAGTATCAGTCGCCAGGCAGTATCTTTGTCGAAGGTGATGCATCGTCCGCTTCTTATTTCCTGGCGATGGGTGCCATCGGTGGGGGACCCGTCCGTGTCGTGGGCGTCGGCGCCGACAGCATTCAGGGCGATGTGGCGTTTGCCGATACGATCTCTGCCATGGGTGCCACAGTGCGCCGTGAAGCCTCGTCCATTGAGGTCACCGGCATCAACGTGTCGGCAGGGCAGAAACTCAAGGCCTTTGACGCCGACTTCAATTTGATCCCCGACGCCGCGATGACGGCGGCGGCACTTGCTCTTTTCGCCGACGGCCCCTGCACGCTGCGCAACATCGGCAGTTGGCGGGTCAAGGAAACCGATCGCATCGACGCCATGCAAACCGAGTTGCGCAAACTGGGTGCCACCGTCGAAAGCGGTGCGGACTGGCTGCGCGTGACGCCTGTCGGTTTCGGGCAGTGGCATGCCGCCTCGATCGATACTTACGACGACCACCGGATGGCCATGTGTTTTTCGCTGGCGGCTTTCGGTTCGGCACCTGTCCGGATCATGGACCCGGGTTGCGTCAGCAAAACGTTTCCAACCTATTTTGATGTTTACGGAGAATTGTTGAAATGACGGACAGCGCGCGCGTTGGAAACGAAAGCGCAGCCCACCCGGGATTGCCACCTGTCATCACGATTGATGGCCCGACGGCTTCAGGCAAGGGAACAGTCGCCCACAGTGTGGCATCGGCACTGGGCTGGGAGGTGCTCGATAGTGGGGCGCTCTATCGTCTGACCGCTTTGGCCGTGCTGCAACACGATGTTGATCAGGAAGATGTCCAGGCCGTTGCAGATATCGCGCAGCACCTGACGGTGCAGTTTCATTCGACCGGTGTGACGCTCGACGGTCGGGAAGTCTCGGAACTCATCCGCCAGGAACAAATCGGCAATCTGGCCTCGCGCCTTGCGCCCGATCCGGGATTGCGCGCGGCCTTACTTGAGCGCCAGCGTGCTTTTCGCCAGTTTCCTGGCCTGGTGGCTGACGGACGTGACATGGGAACGATTGTGTTCCAGGACGCCCCATTAAAGATATTTTTAGTGGCGGACGTGCAGGCGCGTGCCCAGCGTCGGTGTAACCAATTGATCGAAAAGGGAATTTCTGCTAATCTAGCTGACCTGCTTGCCGATATGCGCGAGCGCGATGCCCGAGATGTCGAACGAGTCGTTGCGCCGCTCATCGCCGCACGCGATGCGCATGTTGTTGATTCGTCAGCGCTAACGATCGCTCAGACGGTGCAAGTCATCATTGACTTGTGGTCGTCCAGGCAGTGAGTGCGCAGTGAGTGGTTTCCGATTTTTTGTATGTGCATTTTTAGTTGTGTAAGTTGTTTCAAACCGTCCGGCACCCAGGTTTCTGGGGCAGGTTTTTTTTACATCTAACCCCACCCAAATCGTTTGTTTACGCTACGGGTGAGCTACCCGGCCCACAGGGCCACCAGGATCTCCTCTACATGTCAACTCAACAAGTCTCCACCGAAGCCGGCGAAAGCTTTGCCGCGCTGTTTGCAGAAAGCATTCAAAAGCAGGACATGAAATCCGGCGAGGTCATCTCGGCCGAAGTCGTGCGCATTGACCACAATTTTGTCGTCGTCAACGCCGGCCTCAAATCCGAAGCCCTCATCCCACTCGAAGAATTCCTCAACGACCAGGGCGAGCTCGAAGTCAGCCCCGGCGATTTTGTATCCGTCGCCATTGACTCGCTCGAAAACGGCTACGGTGACACCGTGCTGTCCCGCGATCGCGCCAAGCGCCTGTCTGCCTGGCTGTCGCTTGAGCAATCGCTTGACAAGAATGAACTCGTGACCGGCACCATTACTGGCAAAGTCAAGGGCGGCCTGACCGTCATGACTGCTGGTATCCGTGCGTTCCTGCCTGGTTCGCTGGTTGACCTGCGTCCTGTCAAGGACACCACGCCCTTCGAGGGCAAGACCATGGAATTCAAGGTCATCAAGCTCGATCGCAAGCGTAACAACGTCGTGTTGTCGCGCCGCGCCGTGCTCGAGGCCAGCATGGGTGAAGAGCGTCAGAAGCTGCTCGAAAACCTCCAGGAAGGCTCGATCGTCAAGGGTGTTGTCAAGAACATCACTGACTACGGCGCATTTGTGGATCTGGGCGGTATCGATGGCCTGCTGCACATCACCGATATGGCATGGCGTCGCGTGCGTCACCCTTCCGAAGTACTCGCTGTTGGCCAGGAAGTCGAAGCCAAGGTCTTGAAGTTCGACCAGGAAAAGAGCCGCGTTTCGCTGGGCGTCAAGCAGTTGGGCGAAGATCCATGGGTGGGTCTTGCTCGCCGTTACCCACAGGGTACACGCCTGTTCGGTAAGGTCACGAACCTCACCGACTACGGTTCATTCGTTGAAGTCGAAGCCGGCATCGAAGGCCTGGTTCACGTCTCGGAAATGGACTGGACCAACAAAAACGTTGATCCACGCAAAGTCGTGACCCTGGGCGAAGAAGTCGAAGTCATGGTCCTGGAAATCGACGAAGACCGTCGCCGTATCTCCTTGGGCATGAAGCAGTGCCGTCAGAACCCATGGGAAGAATTCGCTTCCAACTTCAAGCGCGGCGATAAAGTTCGCGGCGCCATCAAGTCGATCACCGACTTTGGTGTGTTTGTGGGCCTCCCGGGTGGCATTGACGGACTGGTTCACCTGTCCGACCTGTCCTGGACCGAAACTGGCGAAGAGGCTGTGCGCAACTTCAAGAAAGGCGATGAGCTCGACGCCGTGGTTCTTGGCATCGATACCGACAAAGAGCGCATTTCTCTTGGCGTCAAGCAGCTTGAAGGCGACCCGTTCAACAACTTCGTGGCCACCTACGACAAGGGCGCAGTGGTGCCTGGCGTCGTCAAGTCGGTCGAACCCAAGGGTGCGGTGGTGACACTGTCCCTGGACGTCGAAGGCTACCTGCGCGCGTCAGAGATTTCCACTGGCCGTGTCGAAGATGCAACCACCGCAATCAAAGTGGGCGAGAACGTCGAAGCCATGATCATCAACGTCGATCGCAAAACGCGTTCGATCCAGTTGTCGATCAAGGCACGCGACAGCGCTGAAACTGCTGATTCGATGCAGCGTATTTCCGAAGCAAGTGCTTCGTCGGGCACAACCAACCTGGGCGCATTGCTCAAGGCCAAGCTCGACCAGGCGCGCGACACCGAATAAATCCGGTGACAAAGTCCGAACTCATCACGGCGCTGGCGGCCCGCTACTCACAGTTGGCTGCCCGCGACACCGATTACGCTGTCAAAACGGTGCTCGACGCAATGACCCAGGCTTTGGCCGAAGGTCAGCGCATCGAAATCCGTGGCTTTGGCAGCTTCTCGTTGTCCGAGCGCGCGCCACGTGTCGGGCGCAATCCCAAGTCGGGCGAACAAGTGCTGGTTCCTGGTAAACAGGTTCCGCATTTCAAGGCTGGCAAGGAATTGCGTGAGCGCGTGGACTTAAGTGCTGTCGAACCTGAGGGGGTGACCAGTATCAATCTGCGGGAATCTTCGGTTTCCCCTGGTTCCGAGACTGATCGCCTCGTCAGGCGGGTTGCGGGGTAGTCTGCGACCTGTTTTCTGAAAACCGCCTTGATGGCGGTTTTTTTATGCAGCCATCGATCAGGACGCTTACAATCTTCTTTTGCCTTTTGGAGCATCAGCCATGCGCTACCTTGTCTGGGCTTTGCGATTAATCGTATTCGTCGTTGTCCTGATGTTCGCTTTAAAAAATACTGATCCGGTAACCATTGCTTTTTTTGGTGACCTGTCGATCGCGAATATTCCGCTGATCGTCGTGATGCTCACCACTTTTGTCCTCGGTGCAGTGTTTGGCCTGCTACTGACGGTGCCTGCATCCATTCGTCGCCGTCGTGAGGTTTCGCGCCTGCGCAAGGAACTCGACCGTATCCAGGCGGTACTTCACCCAGAGGGGGCAGCACCGCTCGCGCCCGATGCGGTCGTGCCACTTTCTCCGCTTTGATCACGTTCATTTTTTTGGAAACTATCCGTGGATTTTGAATCCTGGTGGCTGATTTTTATGCCACTGTCGTTCGCCCTTGGCTGGATGGCGGCGCGCTTTGATGTTCGGCAGTTATTGTCTGAGACGCGTAATCTGCCTGATTCCTATTTTCGTGGCCTGAACTTCCTGCTCAACGAAGAGCCTGATCGCGCCATCGATGCTTTTGTCGAAGTCGCCAAGCTTGACCCCGAGACCACGGAATTGCACTTCGCGCTGGGCAGCCTGTTTCGCCGTCGTGGCGAAATGGAGCGTGCCATCCGTGTGCATCAAAGCCTGTTGTCACGTGCCGACTTGCCAGTTTCACAGCGTGAACATGCCCAGCATGAACTGGCTCAGGACTATCTCAAGGCAGGTATGCTTGATCGCGCCGAAGAGGCATTCGCGGTTCTCAAGGATACGACCTTCGCCTTGCCCGCCCTGCGCGCACTCATCCGCATTTACGAGTCTGAACATGACTGGCCTCGGGCCATTGGTGCCGTAGAGGGGCTGCGTCAATTGGCCAATGAACCGGTGCCGCAGCTGGTGCACTATTACTGCGAGGTCGCGCAAGCTGCGCTGGCTGCCAAACCTTCGAACGTTGTAGCAGCCAAGCAGGCACTGGCTGACGCCCAGCGCGCCGCACAGGCCACGCACGCGACCGGGCCGTCGGCCGCCTCCGTGCGCGTCGCAATGTTGCGCGCGAGCATTGCCGCGTCCGAGAACGACCGACAGACTGAGCGCCAGAACCTGCAGTCGGTTCTGACGCAGGAGCCCGAGTTCGCGGGGTTGATCGCCAATGACTTACTCAGCAACTACATCGCCACCGATGAGGCAGAAACTGGCCTGACACTGTTGCGGGCACACTATCAGCAATATCCGTCGCTCGACCTGTTCAACGTTGTGTTTCGTGGGCTGCGCCATCAACGCGGGGTGGCCCAGGCATGGACGTTTGCGCGTCGTGCACTTGAGTCACACCCCTCGCTGTTGGGGCTGGATCGCCTGCTTGAGGTTGAACTTGCCCAGGCGGCGGACGGCACCGTCCCAGAATATGGCCCCATACCGGGTGCCGATCTGGCTCTGTTGCGCCGTCTGATCAATCGGCATACGCAGCGTCTTGACCGCTATACCTGCCGCAATTGCGGTTTTCAGGCACGCCGCTATTACTGGCAGTGTCCGGGCTGCAATGCCTGGGAAACCTATAAGCCCCGTCGACTGGAAGAACTGGAATAAGACAACAATGAGTCCTTTCCCCTTACAAGCCGTTGCCGCGACCCGTGTGCTGGTCGTAGGCGACATCATGCTCGACCGTTACTGGTTTGGCGAAGTAGAGCGCATTTCGCCCGAGGCACCCGTCCCCGTGGTGCATGTGGCCAGGCGTGAAGACCGCCTCGGTGGTGCCGCCAACGTCGCTCGCAACGCTGTGGCGCTAGGGGCCCATGTCACGCTGGTTGGCGTAGTCGGCCAGGACGAGGCCGCCGGTCATTTGCGCCGGTTACTTGTCGAGGCGGGTGTACAGGCTCAGCTGATCGATGGCCCTGATCACCCCACCACGCTGAAAATGCGTGTGCTGGGTCGTCAGCAACAATTGCTGCGCATCGACTTTGAGGAAAGACCTGGCGCGGCGCTGATCGATGCCCTGCATGAGGCGGTTGAGCCCTTGTTGGCGCAACACGATGTGGTGGTGTTGTCCGATTACGCAAAAGGTGCTCTGGTTCATGTTGAAAAACTGATTCAGATGGCGCGCGACAATGGCTTGCCGGTACTGGTTGACCCCAAGGGCAGTAATTACCGACGCTATCGCGGCGCAACGCTGGTCACACCGAATCGCAGCGAGATGCAACAGGCGGTTGGACACTGGAATACGGAACAAGAGCTCGCCGAGCGTGCGCAGCGGTTGCGTGACGAGCTCGAGCTCGAAGCGCTGCTGGTCACGCGGTCTGAACAGGGGATGACATTATTTACGGCGGCGGGTCGGTCTCATGTCGATGCGCAGGCGCACGAAGTATTCGACGTGTCGGGCGCGGGTGACACGGTGCTCGCGACTTTGGCAGTCATGCGTGCGGCGGGCGTCGACTGGTCCGAAGCCATGCGCTGGGCCAACCGTGCCGGGGGGATCGTGGTGGGTAAGCTTGGTACGTCCGTAGTGACTGCAGGAGAATTAACATGATCGTCGTGACTGGCGCAGCCGGCTTTATCGGCAGCAATATCGTTCGTGGCCTGAATCGCCGCGGGATCACAAACATCCTGGCGGTCGACGACCTGACCGACGGCGACAAGTTCGTCAATCTCGTGGGGGCACATATCCAGGACTACATGCACAAGGACGAGTTTCGCACGGCTGTGCTTGATGGATTCTTGCCTGGTGTACGAGCGGTGTTTCATGAAGGCGCTTGCTCGGACACCACCGAGCGCGATGGCCACTTCATGATGGACAATAACTATCGTGTCACACTGGAACTCTTTGAGTATTGCCAGACGCACAAGATCCCGCTTATATATGCTTCGTCCGCGGCCGTGTATGGCCCGGGTCCGGTGTACGTCGAAAATCTCGTGAACGAAAGCCCGCTCAACGTCTACGGCTACTCAAAATTCCTGTTTGACCAGGTCCTTCGCGCGCGGTTTTCCTCGCTGACTGCGCAGGTGGTTGGGTTACGCTATTTCAACGTGTATGGCCCGCACGAGCAGCATAAGGGTCGTATGGCCTCTGTTGCCTTTCACAACATGAATCAGTTCATCGCCGAAGGCCATGTGCGACTGTTCGGTGGCTGGGACGGCTACGTTGACGGTGGTCAGACGCGAGACTTCATTTCGGTCCATGATGTCGTCGACGTGAATTTGCACTTCCTCGACTACCCCGGGCAGTCTGGGATTTTCAATTGTGGCACCGGCCGCGCACAGCCTTTTAATGATGTGGCGGCAGCGGTGGTCAACACCATGCGTGGCCTGCGTGGCGAGCCTGCCTTGACACTGGATGCGCTGGTGGCGCAAGGTTTGTTGCGTTACATCCAGTTCCCGGATGACCTCAAAGGAAGGTATCAAAGCTACACGCAAGCCGATGTGACAGCCTTGCGCGCAACAGGTTTCGTGGCGCCCATGCGCGATGTGCAGACGGGCGTGTCCGAATATGTACGCGCGTTGCATGCGCCACCACCAGCCGGTCACAAGTAGACCTTCGCATGGATCATTGCCGGTGGCCGGCAGCCTGGTTCAGCATCAAACCATCAACATAGCGTGACGACAGGGTGACCCGGCCGGGCCATCCTGCATCGTGTTGCCCTTCGGAGCCCGCTATGAATCCTTTCCTTCATGACACCCTGGCCAGTCCACTGGCAGCTCGACCTGTCGGCAGCTGGCAGTTTCCGTTTGCGCGCGCATCCCGCAGACGCATTTCCCGTCAGGCTGGCCTGGTTGCAGTCACCGCCATGACTGCGATGACTGCGGGGATGGCTCTGGTCCAGCCAGCGCAGGCGCTGGATGTGAACGTGGCGACCCACGAGCAGCTTCAGTCCGTGCGGGGCGTGGGGCCGCGCACGGCCCGAATTATTGTTGACGAACGTGCGCGGGCAGGACGTTTTGACTCGATGGATGACTTGTCCGACCGCGTCCGTGGAATCGGACCTAAGCGACTGCAGACCCTGCATGCGGCTGGTTTGCGTGTGGGCGGCGACGCAGGGCAGGCGACAGGCGTTGCTTCAAACCCGGTGGATGGTGTCGGGGCGTCTGCCTCGCACACGCCCAGGCAGGCATCCGGTGTGGCGACGCCACTGCTCACGACGGTGTCGCCTCATCCCTGATCCCCTGAGGTGCATTCAGACGAGGTAGCCTGTTTTCGGTATGATCCTCTGCATGAAAACCTACCTCACTGTTCAAGATACCGTTGGTAATACCCCTCTTGTGCGTCTGCAGCGCCTGCCTGGCCAGTCCGTTGCCGATCGCGGCAACGTGATCCTGGGCAAGCTCGAAGGCAATAATCCGGCAGGGTCTGTCAAGGACCGTCCCGCCTTGTCGATGATACGGTGTGCCGAGGCGCGCGGTGACATCGAGCCGGGCGACACGCTGATCGAAGCCACGAGCGGCAATACTGGTATTGCCCTGGCAATGACGGCAGCCATGCGTGGCTACAAAATGATTCTGATCATGCCCGATAACCTGTCGGTTGAGCGTCGTGCGTCGATGGCCGCCTATGGCGCAAAGCTGATACTGACTCCGGCCAGCCAGGGTGGCATGGAATATGCGCGCGATCTCGCCGCGACGATGCAGGCCCAGGGCAAAGGCAAGGTTCTGGATCAGTTTGCCAACCCCGATAATCCGCTTGCGCACTTCCAGACCACCGGCCCCGAGTTATGGGACCAGACTGATGGCGAAATCACCCACTTCGTGAGCGCCATGGGCACGACGGGCACCATCATGGGTGTGTCGCGTTACCTGAAGTCGCGCAACCCCGATGTCTGTATTGTCGGTGCTCAACCCGCCGAGGGTTCGTCGATCCCGGGCATCCGGAAATGGCCTGAGGCATACTTGCCCGCCATTTACGATCCGAGCCTCGTCGACAGATTTGAGTTGATTGAACAGAAAGACGCCGAGACGATGGCTCGCCGTCTGGCCGCCGAAGAGGGCATCTGCGCCGGCGTGTCGGCTGCAGGCGCGTTGGTGGCTGCCTTGCGGGTTGCACAGACAGTCCGTCACGCCACCATTGCTTTCATCGTCTGTGACCGTGGTGACCGGTATCTGTCGACAGGACTGTTTGACCAGACTGCCTGAAGCGCTTTACCGCTTATCCAGCGCAGCAGCGAGGTCGGCGACCGATGCGGCATAAAAATAGCTATGGTTGTACTGTGTGATCGCAAAGAAGTTGGGTGTCGCGGTACGGAATTCAACTGTACCCGCAGCCTCTTCTGGCAGATCGACCACCCCAAGGGCACCACGCATCCAGGCTCCGTCCTTGGCACCTGGCGTCAGGCGTGCCCCGGCAGCTTTGAGTTGTGGCCAGTCCAGGTTGGCCTTGAGCCCGCCGTCAACCAGTTTGGCGCTTGAGGTGGGCAGCTGTACGGGCGCGAAGACGGGTAGCCCGCGTTGCCAGCCGTGCTCGACCATATAGTTTGCCACTGACATGATGGCGTCGGCCGCATTGTTCGTCAGGTCGATTTGCGTGGCACCCTGTGCACTGACTGCGAAGCGCTTGATGCTGCCTGGCATGAATTGGGGAATGCCAACGGCACCCGCATAGGAACCCTTCAGCGTACGCGCGTCCAGCCGTCCGGCCAGATCCAGTTCGATCAGGTCGGCCAGCTGATCACGAAACATCTCTGCGCGATCGGGTCGAGCCGGATCGGGGTAGTCAAAGCCAAGCGTTGCCAGCGCATCCAGGACGCGGAAACTACCCTGGTTTTTTCCGTAAATGGTTTCGACCCCGATGATGGCAGCAATGATGTTCTGGGGCACGCCGTAGCGCTCGGCCGCGCGATTGAGTTCAGCGTCGTATTGCTGCATGAAGGCTCGGCCCTGGTTGATCCGGATCGGTTCGACAAAGCGCTTGCGGTAGGCGATCCAGCTGCGCGACGCGCGCGCGACGCCTGCCGCTGGCGGACTGACAATGCGCACGACGGTCGGGTTGTAGCGTGCCTCAGCAAGGAGTTTCTGTACCGCCGGCTCTGACAAATTACGTGATTTCGCCAAATCGGTGCCAAATCGTTGCATCGTTGCACGGCGCGTCGCTGGCGTCTGGAGGCCCGCACCGGGGCGGTAAAACGTATTGCCGCCATCTGCGCCGGAACCCGCGCCAAGCTTGGTGCTTGCTGCGGCAGACGGGTTCGCGCCGGGCGTCGAAATGCCCGCCGCAACGGCTCCGTCAGGTGTCAAATTCGAGGGTGTGGAACAGGCTGCCAGCAGAGTAGCTAAAAACCCGAGTTGCGCTAAACGCCAACAGGTGGACATAATCTTCCTTATGGAGACACTCTATATTACTCACCCATCGTGCCGGCTGCACGAAATGGGCAGCTGGCATCCTGAATGCCCGGACCGTCTTGACGCCATCTCGGACCAGTTACTGGCAAGTGGACTCGCGCCGTATTTGCACGAGAATAGTCACCCCGAGCCCGTCACGCGGGAGGCGCTGTTGCGCGTGCATACGCCTGAATATCTCGATCATCTGGAAAGTGTTTCCCCTTCAGAGGGGCATTATCCGATTGATCCGGATACGCTGATGTGCCCGCACACGCTCGATGCGGCAAAACACGCTGCAGGCGCGCTGGTGACGGCCGTGGATGAGGTCATGCAGGACAAGAATTCGACGGCTTTCTGCTGCGTCAGGCCACCGGGTCATCACGCCATGCCCGATCACGCGATGGGGTTTTGTTTTTACAATAACGTTGGCGTGGCGGCCGCGCACGCCATGGCGGTTTATGGTGTCAAGCGCCTGGCCATCATCGATTTCGATGTCCACCATGGCAACGGAACCGAGGCCATTTTCGCCAACGATCCGCGCGTGCTGATGTGCAGTTTTTTCCAACACCCATTGTTCCCGAACAGCGGTACGGAAAATGTGGCGCCCAACATGGTCAACATACCGGTACCTGCCTACACCAAGGGCCCGGAGGTACGTGAATTGGTCGCCACGCAGTGGATCCCCCGGCTTGAGGCGCATCAGCCCGAGCTGATTTTTATCTGTGCGGGGTTTGACGCGCACCGCGAGGATGACATGGGCCAAATGGGTCTGGTCGAGGCAGATTACGCCTGGATCACCCAGCAAATCGTCAAAGTGGCTGACCGCTATGCCCATGGGCGTGTGATCAGTTCGCTGGAAGGTGGCTACAACCTGTCAGCGCTCGCTCGCAGCGTGGTGGCACATCTGCGCGCGTTGGCCAAGCTCTGAGGGCATGCAGAGGTGGCTTTCGGCGAAATTTATTCATGCGGGTAAAATGTTCGCAGGAATAACCCGCTGGCGAGTGTTTTCGGTCGTCAGGTTGCAGTTTGTGCAATTTTCCGAGCAATCGGAACGTTTTAAATGCCGACTCGCGCTGACGGGTTCGGATTCTTTCTATATTTGGAGATCGCTGGATGAAGGTGCTTGTGCCTGTTAAGCGTGTCGTTGACTACAACGTCAAGGTACGCGTCAAGTCGGACCAGTCGGGTGTTGATATCGCCAACGTAAAGATGTCGATGAACCCCTTTGATGAAATTGCCGTGGAAGAAGCCACGCGACTGAAAGAGAAAGGGGTTGCCACGGAAGTGATCGCCGTGTCGTGCGGCGTGGCGCAATGCCAGGAAACGTTGCGCACAGCGATGGCCATTGGCGCAGACCGCGGCATTCTGGTTTTGACTGATACCGAACTGCAGCCCCTCGCGGTCGCCAAACTGCTGAAAGTGTTGGTTGAAAAAGAACAACCGCAACTGGTCATACTTGGCAAACAGGCAATCGACGACGATGCCAACCAGACCGGTCAGATGCTGGCTGCGTTGCTGAACTGGCCCCAGGCCACGTTTGCCAACAAAGTCGAAATCGGTGACGGCGTTGCCCGCGTGACGCGCGAAGTCGACGGCGGCCTCGAGACCATCGACGTGACGTTGCCCGCGATCATCACCGCCGACTTGCGCCTGAACGAGCCGCGCTACGTGACGCTGCCCAACATCATGAAGGCCAAGAAAAAGCAGCTTGACACCGTGACGCCCCAGGACTTGGGCGTCGATGTCACGCCACGTCTGAAGACGCTCAAGGTCGTCGAGCCCGCAGCACGCTCGGCCGGAATCAAGGTGCCAGATGTTGCCGCACTAGTCGATAAACTCAAGAACGAAGCGAAGGTGGTGTAACCATGTCAGTACTTGTTATTGCGGAACACGACAATGCACACCTGAAGGGCGCGACCCTCAACGTGGCGGCTGCTGCTGCCCGTATCGGTGGTGAGGTGCATGTGCTGGTGGCAGGCTCTGGCGCGCAGGCCGTGGCCGAACAGGCCGCCAAGATTGCGGGCGTCACGAAAGTGCTGCTGGCTGATTCACCTGCACTCGCAGACGGCCTGGCCGAAAATGTGACTGAACAGATTCTTTCGATTGCCAGTGGCTACAGCCACATTTTGTTCGCGGCGACTGCTGCGGGCAAAAACGTTGCACCGCGACTGGCCGCACGTCTGGACGTCAGTCAGATTTCGGACATTACTGCTGTGGACTCGGCCGACACGTTCCAGCGCCCGATTTATGCCGGTAGTGCAATCGCGACCGTACAGTCTGTTGACACCGTCAAGGTGATCACCGTCCGTACGACAGGTTTCGACGCGGCAGCAGAAGGTGGCAGCGCACCGGTCGAGGCCGTCTCGGCCGTGGCCGGCGGCAGCCAGTCAACGTTCATTGGTCGTGAGGTTGCCAAGAACGATCGCCCCGAGCTCGCTGGCGCGCGCGTGGTCGTGTCAGGTGGTCGTGGCATGGGCAGCGCCGAGAACTTCAAGATACTCGACCCGCTGGCCGACAAATTGGGTGCCGCCCTGGGTGCCTCGCGTGCTGCCGTGGACGCTGGTTATGCTCCCAACGACTGGCAGGTCGGTCAGACCGGCAAGATCGTTGCACCGCAGCTGTATGTTGCCGTTGGTATTTCCGGCGCCATCCAGCACCTGGCAGGTATGAAGGACTCGAAAGTCATTGTGGCCATTAACAAGGATGCCGAAGCACCGATATTTGGTGTGGCTGACTACGGTCTGGTGGCGGATCTGTTTACCGCTGTTCCGGAACTGGTCGCAGCGTTGTGATCAGGGTCTGAGCGGTTGAACACCCTGAACACCCCGTCCTTGCGGCGGGGTTTTTTCTGCCTGATCGATCGCTGACGCACGCCTGACGTTCGGAGCGCTGTGACTGTATGTTGTCACACGCTGGTAGTACCATTTAATCAAATGACCACTCGGTGAAAACGCCATGACTTATTGCGCCCCTGTCCAAGAGTTCCGTTTTATTTTCCAGCATATCGCCGGCCTGCCAGAGCTGTTGAAGCTGCCTGCGTACTCCGCAGTGGAAGCCGACTTGATTGATGCGGTCCTTGAGGAAAATGCCCGTTTCACCGAAGAGGTCGTGGCACCCACGAACTGGGACGGCGATCAAAATCCGCCTCAGTTGAAAGACGGTGTGGTGAAATCCCCCGCATCATTTCACAAAGCCTTCGCACAATATGCCGAAGGTGGATGGCAGGGCTTGCGGCATCCCGAAGAGTGGGGCGGTCAGGGTTTGCCGAATTTGCTGTCGGCCGCGATTTCGGAAAACTTTTCTGCAGCCAATATTGCGTTTTCGTTGTGCCCTATGCTGACCGATGGCGTGATCGAAGCCTTGTTGCTGACGGGTTCCGACAAGCAAAAACAGCTGTACGTGGAGACGCTTGTGCAAAGTCGGTGGACTGGCACGATGAACCTGACCGAATCGCAGGCTGGATCAGACCTGTCCCTGGTCAGTACGCGCGCCGTGCCGCAGGAAGATGGTACCTATCGCCTTTTCGGTCAGAAAATCTTCATCACCTACGGTGAACACGACCTTGCCGAGAACATTGTGCATCTGGTGCTGGCACGCACGGCGAATGCTCCGGCTGGCGTCAAGGGGCTTTCGCTTTTTGTCGTGCCCAAGTTCCTGGTCAACGACGATGGCTCGCTGGGTGCGCGCAACGACGTGTGGTGTGCCTCGCTTGAACATAAACTTGGCATTCACGCGAGTCCCACTGCAGTATTGCTGTTTGGCGACGGCAAGGGCGCCGTGGGCGAGGGCGCCATCGGCACGCTTGTCGGGCAAGAAAACCGCGGCCTGGAATACATGTTCATCATGATGAATGCCGCGCGCTTCGCGGTCGGCCTGCAGGGCATTGCGGTCAGCGAACGCGCCACGCAACTGGCGTTGAGTTATGCGCGCGACCGCATCCAGAGCCGTGCTGTCGAAGGGTCGGCGGGTCCGGTGGCCATCATCAATCATCCCGACATTCAGCGCATGCTGCTGACCATGCGGTCGCTGACCGAGGCGCCACGCATGATCGCCTGCGTGGCGGCAGCAGCCGACGACATGATCCGCGCGCACCCCGATGAACAGGTGCGCAAGGTCAACGAGGCGCTTTACGACTACCTTGTGCCCGTGGTCAAGGGTTTCTCGACTGAATGTTCGCTGGAGGTCAGTTCGCTGGGCGTGCAGGTACATGGCGGAATGGGTTTTATCGAAGAAACCGGCGCGGCGCAGTACTACCGCGATGCCCGTATCCTGACGATTTACGAAGGCACCACGGCGATCCAGGCCAATGACCTGGTGGGTCGCAAGACCGTGCGTGATGGGGGTGCCACCGCCTTTAGCCTTGCTGAACAAATGGAACGTACGGTCGGTGAGCTTGCCGACTTCGTCGCGCAGGCGCAGCCGGGGCAGCAGGCTGGACTGACACTGATCCATGACCAGCTCAGTCTTGCCATCGACTCTTACCGTGCCTCAGTCCAGTACGTGCTGGATCACGCCCAGGCAGATGTGCGTGCGGTGTTCCTGGGCAGCGTGCCCTATCTGATGCTGACAGGCTACGTGCTGGGTGGCTGGCATATGGCGCGTGCTGCGCTGGTGTGTGCGGCGACGGGTGGGGACGACACCTTCATGCAAAACAAATTTGCGACGGCTGTGTTCTATGCGGGTTATGTTTTGCCGCGCGTGCAGGCTCTGGACGCAGCCATCCACCAAGGCGTGACAATAGAGCGGGCAATGAAGTACTCTGATCTGTAACAAAAATATATACGAACAATTGTTCATTATTTTCGGTTTTTTAGACCAAAATTAACTACAACAAGTTTTTGTAAGGGGATACACACCATGGCAACACTGCGTTTAGGCGACATCGCTCCAGATTTTGAGCAAGACTCATCGGTCGGGCAGATTCATTTCCACAACTGGCTAGGTGATAAGTGGGGCGTGCTTTTTTCGCACCCTGCTGATTTCACACCTGTCTGCACCACTGAACTCGGCTACACGTCCAGGCTCTTCAATGAGTTTGGTCAACGCGATGTCAAGGTGATTGCTTTGTCGGTTGATAGTGCCGCCTCGCATAATGAGTGGATTCAAGACATTAACAAGACGCAGCACACCGAGGTGCATTTCCCCATTTTGGCCGATGAGGATCGCAAAGTGTCGACGCTGTATGACATGATCCACCCGAATGCCAACGCCACGTTGACCGTGCGTTCCGTGTTCATTATTGATCCGGCCAAGAAAATTCGTACGATCATTACGTACCCGGCCAGCACGGGTCGGAATTTTGATGAAATCCTGCGTGTCATTGACTCACTGCAGTTGACCGACAGGTTTCCCGTCGCCACGCCCGTGAACTGGCAGGATGGTGAGGACGTGATCATCGTTCCGTCGCTGAAAGATGAATACGTGATCAAAGAGAAGTTCCCCCACGGTTACAAGGAAGTCCTTCCTTACTTGCGGATGGTGTCTCAGCCGATCAAAAAGCCGGTCTCCTGATCACGGCGCGTGACGACCAGCGAAAGGTGGTGCCCCATTCGCGGGTGACCACCTTTTTTTTGCCTCGCTGGTGCGTTGTCAGTATGGTGTCAAGATGTTCGGTCAGGGCAGGATTGCATCAAGACTGGCCTTGACGTCAATCAGCACCGGTTTGCGCGCCCTGAGTGCTTGCCCGATCACTGTGCTGATTTCATCCTGATGGGTCAGTCGCACGGCATCCATTCCAAAACTGCGCGCCAGGTCGTGGAAGTCAGGGTTAAAGAGTGTGGTGCCGCTGACGCGCCCCGGGTAGCCACGCTCCTGGTGCAGCCGTATGGAACCGTAACTGCCATTGTTTGCGACGATGAACACGATAGGTAGTTGACGCTCAACGGCCAGGATCATTTCGTTGCCGGTCATCATGAACCCACCGTCGCCCACCATGCAGACGGTGGTGCGTTCGGGCGCGCGCAGGGCACACGAAAGTGCCGCGGGCGTGCCGTAGCCCATGGCACCCGCGAGAGGCGCCATCAGACGTTGCCCGCTACGAAACGTAAAGTGGCGATACACCGGGGCGGCGAAGGTGCCGGCATCCAGGCAGATGGTCGTGTCGGCTGGCGCCTGTTCCATGACAGATTTCACGACCTCGACAAAATTGATTCCTTGCAACGCCTGACGATCGGGCCATTTCCACCAGGCCTGGGCATGGGCGCGAAGCTCTTGATGCCAAGCCTGTCGCGACGCACTGGGCGGAGGTGCCGGCTGTTTGCTGAGTGCCAGGACCAAGCCTACCGGATCGCATACCAAGGGGTAGTCGGCGACAGTGTCCCACCCGACCACGCGGGAGTCTGGATAGCAGTGCAGCAGTGCTTGGGGTGCCTGCGCATAGCGTGGGAACACATAGTTTTGTGTGGTGATGTCGCCCAGGCGTGTGCCAAGCGCCAGGATGAAATCGCTTTGTTGCAATGTCGCCATTTGTGGGGCAGGATTGCCCAGATTCAGGTCGCCCACATATAGCGGATCGTCATTGGGGAACACATCGTGACGCCTAAAGGACACCATTACGGGTAACTGCCAATGATGCGCGAAGGCCTGGAGTGCCTGGCGCCCGCCGGGGGAATCAAACATGCCACCCGCGATGATCAGCGGTCTTGACGCCCGCGCCAGCTGCTGAGTGATCGCCTCAATGGTGTCTGGCGAGGGCAGGCCAAATACTTGCGGGTGATTTTTAAATGCTGGTTTTGGGGCGGGTTGTTGCTGGATATCTTCGGGAACCACCAGCACGACAGGGCCTGGGACGCCGGAGGTCGCCATGCGCACCGCCTTGAAGGCCGCCTCAGCGAGTTGGTCGGGTGTGCGGCATTCAAACACCCATTTGGCGATTGACCCAAACATCTTCTGGTAATCGATTTCCTGGAAGGCTTCACGGCGCAGGTCGCGCGCAGCGATTTGCCCGACGATCAGGATCATGGGAACCGCATCCTGCTGCGCAGTGTGCACGGCGATTGCCGCATTCGAGGCGCCTGGCCCACGACTGACCAGTGCCACACCCGGTCGCCCTGTCAGTCGCCCATCCGCCAGAGCCATGTAGCCGGCCCCGCCTTCGTGGCGGCAAGTCACCACGTCGATCTGGGGGAAGTCGACCAGCGCGTCTAACAAGCCAAGGTAGCTTTCACCCGGGACCAGAAATACACGATCCATGTCGTGGTCGGCAAACACTTGGAAGAGCGCGTGGCTTGAAGTCAGAGTTGTCATGTCAGCGTGAAATTTGAGAAGGACAGGGTCAGGACGTTGATCAGCAAGATGCCCTGAACGCAGTCGCTATTCTGAGTGGTTCTGAACCTTTCATCAATGGCATCGTGTGCAACACCAGGTATGTCAATTCAACATTGCTCAGGGCGTGACGGGCAAATAACTGTATTTGCAAACAGTACTGTATGGGTGTACAGTACTGTTCATGGGCAATGCAACTTCATCAGTACCTTACACCACAAGCAGCATCAGCCCTCAGATTTTGTCGGTTCCAGGTCCCCGACAACCACCTCGGCCTCGCAAGCGGTTGGGGTGGTCCCTACAAATACAGGAGTCCACCATGCGTCGTGATACCCGTAACAGCTATTCGCCTTCGTTTGTTTCGTCAGTAGGCGTTGATCAATCGCCCAGCTTTCGCCGCGTGTGTTCTGACGTGATGATGCTGGCATTCTGGGGTGCCATGATCCCGACCTTCCTCTGGTTGGGTAACGCCGCTGGTTTCTGAACATCGTTTGTGCTGCTAGCTACTTGCCAGCAGCACCACACCTGCACCAATCGCGCAGCAACCGGCCAGCCTGCCCCAGCCAACTGGTTCGCGAAGCAGGTACAGCCCTGCCAAGGTTGCCAGTAGCATCGACATCTCCCGCGCAGGGGCGACCAGGCTGACTGGTGCCCCGTCGCGTAGTGCAAATAGCACCAGAATGTATCCCAGGGGCGACAAAAGCCCGACTGCCCAGGCCAGATGCCATTGCCCCCGCATGGCCAGCACGGATTGCCTGGGTTTGCGCAACAGGTGTGGAAGCATGAGCACCGCTCTTGACGCCGTACTTGCCACGTCAAACACAACTGGCGCGATCAGCAGCGTTTTGACTCCATAGGCATCGAGCAGGGTATACATGGCAATCAGCGCGCCAGTCAGGATGCCCCAGCGCACCCCAAGCATGGCTTGTGTCTGTAACAAGCGGCGGATTTGACCTTGTGTGGCAATCATCATGACGCCAAGCACCACGCACAGCATGCCCCCGACACCGGTCACCGAGGCCGGTTCACGTAAAAATAGTAATGCCCCGATGGATGAAAGCAACGGACCCGTACCCCGGGCAACCGGATACACCACAGACAAATCTGCCACCTGGTATCCCCGTTGCAGGCACAAGCCATAGGCCAGGTGCAGCGCCCCGGATATGACAATGCAGACGACCACCGGGATGGCCCATTGAATGTCATCATGGATCAGTACCCAGGCGACCCAGGGCGAAAAAATAAGCACGCCGCACAGGCTGTAGGCGAAAACAAAGACGGGCCCCACGTGGGCGGCTCGCTTAGCGAGCAGATTCCAGGTGGCGTGGGCAAGGGCGGCCGCAAAGACCATCAGCAGGGCGGTGGTTGTCATATTTTTGTATTAAAGCGTAAAAACCTGGCAACTCAGACCGATGCATCCGCTATGGTCGTTGCGCTTTGGTCACTATTGATCACGTAATTCCTTGTCGCCTGGCCGCGATGCATTTGCGGAAATAGCCAAAAATCGTGTAATATCAACGGCTTTGTTAACGCATCCTCTGCCCGGCGGCGCGGTCTGAATGGTTCAGGCCACGCGAAAATAAATACCATTGTGGGTTTCCGTCCGTTAGAAACTCGGCCGAGAGCATGATGACCTGGAGTTGTTATGAATTTAATCGCATTGCTAGAACAAGAAGAAATTGCGCGCCTGACCGGCGGCAAACCCGTGACGGTTTTCTCTGTTGGTGACACCGTCATTGTCAGCGTTAACGTGGTTGAGGGTGCTCGTAAGCGTACCCAGGCTTTCGAAGGTGTTGTCATCGCCCGCCGCAACCGTGGTCTGAATTCGTCTTTCATCGTTCGCAAGATTTCCTCTGGCGAAGCCGTTGAGCGTACGTTCCAGCTGTACTCCACCCAAATCGCTTCGATTGAAGTCAAGCGTCGTGGTGATGTGCGCCGTGCCAAGCTTTACTACCTGCGTGATCGTTCAGGCAAGTCCGCACGTATCAAGGAAAAATTGGTTCGCAAGGCCGTTCCTGCTGCCGTCCCAACCGCTTCCTGATCAGTCCAGGCTGTGCGTGGCTCTCGTCACCACGGCTGAGTTAAAAAAGGCACCCTTGGGTGCCTTTTTTTTGTTTTTGGTTCATTTCCAGCTAGTGCGTACCCAGATAAAGCTGCGTCATCCTGCTGTCTGAAAGCAGCGCACTGGCCTCACCCGACAAGACACAGCGACCTTGATCCAGAATGTAGCCACGCTGGCTGATTTCGAGTGCCTGACGGGCGCGTTGCTCGACCATCAGGACGGCAACACCACGCGCGGGAAGGTCCGCAACCAGTGAGAATACTTTTTCAACCAGCGCGGGTGCAAGGGCCGCGGTTGGCTCATCGAGGATCATGAGCCTGGGGGCAGGCATCAACGCACGCGCAAACGCCAGCTGCTGGCGTTCACCACCCGACAAATTGCCAGCACGTTGAGAAAGTTTCTCAATCAATGCGGGAAACGCCTGCAAGACCTCGTCGATGCGTGAAGTGATGTTCTTGACACCGCGCACGACCAGGAGATTTTCACGTACGGTCAGAGACTGGAACACGTTCGCGACCTGTGGCACGTAGGCCAGGCCGGCATAGAAACGATCTTCGGCCTGCAGGGCCGTGATGGACTGTCCGTCCAGGATGACGTCGCCATGCACACGCGGCAGCAAGCCGAGCAGGGCTTTTACCAGCGTGGATTTGCCGGCTCCGTTGGTTCCGGCAATCGTGACGATTTCACCTGCACGCACATCCAGGTCGATGCCGTGGATGATGTCGACTTCACTGTAGCCGCCACCGAGTGCCTTGAGCGTCAACAGGCTCATGCGATGCCTCCCATGTAGGCCACCTGGACGCGCGGATCATCAAGGACTTGTTCAGGGCTGCCCTCAGCCAGGATCAGGCCGCGATCCATGACAATCAGACGTCCGGCCAGCGACTTGAGTGCTTGCAGGTGGTGTTCGATGAGGATGAAAGCGATCCCTTGTCCATTCAAGACACGCACATGACTGCAAATTTCTTGGATCAGCACTGGATTCACACCTGCAAACGGTTCGTCGAGCAATATGCAGCGTGGGTCCAGCATCAGTACGCGACCCAGTTCTACGAGTTTTTTTTGTCCACCAGACAGATTGACCGCCGGTACATTGCGCACAGCCGCAAGATTCAAGAACTTCAGAATTGCGTCGGCCTTGTAAGTGATGGCGGCTTCCCTGCGCCTGCGCGCGGCGGTGTTGACCAGAGCGGCGAAGAGCTGTTCACCCTCCGTATTCGGGGCGGCAGCCATCAGATTTTCATGCACGGTCAGCGACTTGAATTCGCGCGGCACCTGAAAGGTGCGCACCAGACCGCGCTGGGCGCGTTCAAAGGGTGCCAGCCGCGTGATGTTTTTCCCGTCAAACGTAATTGTGCCGGCGCTCGGTTGTTGCTGACCTGCGATGGCAGCGAACAACGTGCTTTTGCCCGCGCCATTGGTACCCGCGATGCCAAGTATTTCACCAGCCTGCAAGCTGAGTGACACGTTGTCCACGGCAGTAAAACCACCATAGCGGCAGCTGATGCTCTGTGCCTGCAGAATCATTTCTGGCTCCTGCCGAACAGACCGTCCGGGCGATATAGCGTCACCAGAATCAGTGCCAGGCCAACGACTGCCAGTCGTACGCTTGCCATTTGAACCTCGGAGACACCAGGAATCCAGTCCTTGATGAACCGGGAACCTTCGAGGAAAATCATCAGCAGCATGGCACCACCCAGGGCGCCGCGCACGCTGCCTGCGCCTCCCATGATGAGACCCATCCAGACGTAAAAAGTCACCAGTGGGATGAATTGTTCCGGACTGATAAAGGTGATGAAGTGTGCATAGAAAGCACCGGCCAGCCCCGCCAGTGCTGCACCCACCATGAAGATCTGAACTTTGAAACGCGTCGGGTTCTTGCCCAGCGCCATGAGCGCAGGCTCATCATCCCCGATCGCGCGCAGCAGTCGTCCAAGCGGGCTGCGTGTCAGGCGCACGGTGCCCCAGGCCACAAACGCCGTGACCAGTGCCAGGACCGAAAAGAGTGCAATGTCCGATGCGCCGGGCCCAAGCGTCGCGAATACCCTTGGTATGCCGGGCAAGCCCTGCACGCCTTTGGTGAGCCATTCTTCCTGCTGGATGGTGATGCGCACGGCCTCTGAAAAACCAAGCGTCACGATGGCCAGGTAGTCATCACGCAAGCGTAGCGAGAGCAGTCCGATCGGCAGGGCGGACAGGCCGGCAAGTACCGCCGCAGCGGCGAACGACAGCGGCAACGGCACGCCTGCGATGGCCAGCAGGGCAGAGGTATAGGCACCAATTGCAAAAAAGGCGACGACACCAAAATTGACCAGTCGTGTCAGACCGAATTGCAGGTTCAGACCTAACGCAAGCAAAGCGTAAATCAGGGCGACGATACCGATGGCGAGAAGGTATGCAGTCATGGCTACCTCACCAGCTCGATGCGTCCCATGAGCCCTGCGGGACGCGCCAGCAAGACCAGTGCCAGGACGCCAAAGGACAGCACCAGTTTGTAGGAAGGCCCGAGCACAGGCACCGAGAGTTCTTGAGCAACACACATGAGCAGCGCACCGATGACGGCGCCGACGGGGCTGCCAATTCCGCCCAGGACCATCGCGGCGAAGGCTGGGATCAGGTGGTCCCAGCCCAGGTCCGGCTGTACGACCGCTTTCATGCCAAGCAGTACACCGCCTACGGCAGACAGCGCACCCACCAGTAACCATAAACCGATCATCAGGCCACGTGCACGAATGCCGCTTGCGCGTGCCAGATCAGGATTGTCCGACACTGCACGCAATTGGCGGCCGAAGCTGGTCTTGTAGAGCAGGAAAAATACCACCAGAAGGCAACCCAAAGCAGTCGCGGCAATGGTCAGGTCGGACGGCAGGATGCGGACACCATCAAAATTCCAGGCACGTACCAGAGGCACGCTGAACGTGCGTTGATCATGCCCGGCAAAAAAGGAAATCACGCTACGCATGAAAAAACCCAGGCCAATCGAGGCCAGGAGCGATGCGATCATCGCCCGGCGGGCGAGCTTCTTGAAAATCAGTTCATAGGACGCCGCCGAAACCAGGGCGGTGACCGCGGCACCGGCAATGGTCGCCAGCGCGAGCGACGGCAGGCCCATTACCTGCGCCGCCACGGCAACGTAGGCGCCCGTTGTCATCAAGTCACCGGTCGCAGCGTTTGGAAAGCGGTTGACCCCCATGACCAATGTCATCGCCAGTGCAGGCAGGGCGACGACCAGGCCTTCAATCAGGCCGTTGATCAGGAGGTTCAGGAACTGGGTCAATCAGACCCCTGCCGGGATCGATACGACATCGCGTCGAACCAGTTCACCTTTTTCGATCACGTAGACGCCAAAGTCCGGCGTGACATCGCCATACTTATCAAAGTCGAGTTTGCTTGAGGCACCCTCGTAGTTGACCTTTTCCTTCTTGGCGAGCAGTGCACGGCCTTCAGCGAACGTAAACACGGGCGTGCCACCCGGGTTGCCGACCTCGCGCAGCTTGGCGTTGACCTGTTCGACCGTCGCACCGGGTCCTGCGGCCTCGATTGCCAGGGCAAGAACGATCACCATGTCGTAGGTCATCGCGGCGTAGACGTTCGTCGAACCATTCTTGCCGGTTGCCTTCTTGTACAGTGCGTCGAAGTGCTCGTAGGACTTGCTCTTTTCGTTCGAGATACTGTCGACAGAAATAATCCCCTCGCAGACCTCAGGGCCCAGGGCCTTGACCAGGTCTGGACTGGCAGCCCAACCCGGCATGATCCACTTGACGGGTACCCCAGACTGAAACCATTCGCGCAGAATGATCGTCGTGTCGGGCAGATAGGACCCGGTCACGATGACGTCGGGCTTGGCATCCAGGATTTTTTGCAGTTCGCTACGATAGCTTGGACGATTGGGTTCATACGTGACATGGGCAACCACTTTGCCGCCTGCGGCTTCCCAGGCTTTGGTAAACCCCTGCGTATTACCAAGGCCTGAGGCGTTGTTGAACGCCATGGTGGCAGGCCGCTTGTAACCATTCTTTTTACAAATTTCGGCGAAGGCCTGACCGAACCGGTCGTTGGTCGCCTGGAACCGCCAGACCAGGTCCTTGGTGTCGAGCGTGGAAATCGCAGGTGCGCCCGAAGTGTTCATCTCGATGATGCCGGCCGCCTCGGTGAGGGGCATGACGGCAAGCGTCACGCCTGAGGCCCAGGTGCCAAGCAGGGCTTGCACTTTATTGATTTCAATCAACTTTTTTGCAGCCAGTACACCAGCGTCGGGCTTGGTCTGGTCGTCTTCGGAAAAGAGTTCAAACTTGACGCCACCGGTGCCACCAGCGGCGTTGACTTCGTCAACGGCCATGCGTATGGCTTGTTGCATGCCGGGGCCGTAGGGGCTGCCGGCACCCGTGATTGGGCAGAGCGATCCAATTCGAAATACACCAGCCTGCTGCGCGAAGGCGAGCCCTGGCAGCATTTGCAACGCGCCGGTTACGGCCGAGAGTTTTAGTAAGCTTCTACGATCCATCGAGGTACCCCTTAGAGACGTTCAGTTCTGGCTTTTATAGGTTTTGCCATCTTTGATGATGACGCGGATGTGCTCACCTTGGCCCAGCAGGCAAGAGATATCGGTAATCGGATTGCCGTCAACCAGTAGCAGGTCGGCGATGGCACCTGGCTTGATCACGCCCAGGCGGCCTGACATGCCGATGATTTCGGCACCGACCAGCGTGGCCTGTTGCAGAACCATGCCTGTGCCGAGAATGTCGGCACGGATCTTGAGTTCCTCGGACTGGTGCCGGTGCATCGCACCCAGCAGATCCGTGCCCAGGCCCATCTTGACGCCAGCCTTGGCAAGTATTTCAAGTGATTTTTTGCCGTCACCCCGCACGGCTTCGATTTTGGCAAGCGACTCGGCGGGAAATCCGAGGCTTGCGCCCTCGGTGGCCAGCGCTTCGTAGGTCACCAGCGTTGGCACCATGAACGCGTTGTGGTCGTGCATGACCTGCGCGGTGTCAGCATCGACCAAATTGCCGTGTTCAATGGTGCGCACCCCATACTGTACGGCGCGGCTGATGGCACGTGGCGTATAGGCGTGTGCCATGACGTAGGTGCCGGCATTGGTGGCTTCTTCGACAATAGCGCGTATTTCTGTTTGCGAATACCCCAGGAAATGAATCGGGTCGTTGGGCGACGCCACGCCGCCCGAAGCCATGATCTTGATCTGCGTGGCACCCTTCTGGATTTCTTCACGCACGGCGATCCGTACGTTGTCCTCGCCATCGACCACGCGGGCAATGTTGCCCACTTTCTGGGAACAGGCGCAAGGCTCGATGATGTCATTGCGTGCACGAAAATCCCCGTGACCACCGGTCTGGGACAAACCACGTCCGGCCGGGAAAATCCGCGGACCGTCGATCGTGTCTGTGCGTGTCGCCTCGGCCAGGCTCCAGTCGGCGCCACCGGCGTCACGCACGGTTGTGAACCCGCGCATCAGGATGCCCGACAGGATGGGCACCGCACGCAAGGTCGCCAGGGCGTTGGGCAGGTTGGCGTTGATGCCCAGGTTGACCTGTGACGCAACGATGTGCGTGTGGCAGTCAATCATGCCGGGCATGACCGTCAGACCCTTGGCGTTGATGATGTGCGCGCCGGGCGGCGCGGTGAGATTTGGGCCGACCGCTACGATCAGGCCATCCTGAAGCAGCACGCAGGCTGCCTGGAGGGTCAGGGTTTCAATATCAAGGACATTCCCGCCCTGAATCAACATGACTGTCATAGTATCTCTGTGTTAAACAAAATTTGAAATTCATTATTCCATAATGTGGGCCAGATTCGGTTAAAAAGGAGTCTGTATGTTTTTCTATCAGTCTTGATCAGTTTTATCCATGTCGTCTCCCAATCCGCCGCCACGCACTCGCCGTCCACCCATGCGGACCGCATTCGACCCTCAGAGCCAGCCGTGGGTCGCGTCAACATCGACGTTTGCCGCTGTCTCGCCCGACTGCCTGACGCCGGACGCGTTGCGTGCCGTGCTGTCGGCCCAGCATGAGCGCTTGCTTGATATTCCTGACGAGTCCGCCAAGCGCTATCCTGGACGCGAGGGCACGCCTGTCGAAGCCGCAGTTCTGGTGCCCCTGGTGATGCGACCGACTGGCGTGACGGTTCTGTTGACCCAGCGGACTGCGCACCTCAACGATCACGCTGGTCAGATTGCCTTTCCCGGTGGTCGCATCGAAACGCTCGACGCCAGTCCGACTGCCGCCGCATTGCGCGAGACTGAAGAGGAAACAGGTTTGTCGAGGGATTTCGTCGAAGTGCTGGGCGGGTTGCCTCGCTACCTGACGTCGTCAGGTTTCGCCATCACGCCGATCACCGCACTGGTTCGGACGGGTTTTGCTTTGACGCCCGATACCTTTGAGGTGGCTGAGATCTTCGAGGTGCCGTTGTCGTACCTGACAAACCCGGCGCACTACCGGCTACACCGTGCCACCCTGGCTGACGGCACGACGCGCCAGTACTACTCAGCCCCCTGGGAGCACTACTTCATCTGGGGCGCCACGGCAGCGATGTTGCGTGGACTGTGTCAGATCTTGTCTGAGTCGGCAACTTAGCCGATGTCCGTGCGGGTTGCCGTGTTAGCTGTAGTGACTCTCATGCGCCGACTTGGCGAGTATCAATCGAATATACAGGGCATGTCGCGCGGCATCGATTTCGTGGCGCGCCAGTGCGGCGAGCACACCACAGCCGGGTTCGTGCTGGTGGGTGCAGTTATAGAAGCGGCAAGAAGGTGTGTGCGTAGTGAACTCAGGAAAACCGCGTTCGATATCCTTGTGCGTCAGGTGCAGTAACCCAAAACCCTGGAAACCCGGCGAATCGATCAGGTCACCCCCTGCGTCGGGCAAGTGGTAGAGCCGTGTGCTGGTGGTGGTGTGCTTGCCCGCACCGAGCGCTACGGAGTGCATTTGGGTCGCGGCCTGTGCCTTCGGGATGAGTGTATTGAGCAAGGTCGACTTGCCCATGGCACTTTGACCCAGCAGCAACGAGGTCTTGCCTGCGAGCAAGGGCAACAGGTTGGTGTTTAACTGCTCCGGGTCATGCGCACAGACATCGATGATTTGCACACCCAACTGGCGAAACGGCGCAAGTTTGACGCGGGCGGCCTCAAGGCCATCCACCAGGTCGATCTTGTTGAGCAGGATGACCGGAGTGATGTCGGCCGACCAGGCGCCAGCCAGCGCGCGACCCAGCAGGTCATCGGAAAACTGGGGTTCGACGGCGATCACAAACAGAAGTTGATCGACGTTGGCCGCAAATTGTTTGCTGCGCGATTCATCGGACCGATACAGCAGATTCTTGCGCGGCAAGATGGTTTCCAGTGCGCCCTCATTGTGCCCCTGTAGCGTGATCTCGACGTTATCGCCGACTGTTGCATCATTTTTTTTGCCACGCGGGAAACATTTGATCAGTGTGCCGTCGACAAGCTCTACGGTGTAGTGCCGGCCGTGTGCCGCAATCACGCGTCCCTGTGTGCGCCCGCTCATGACGCAAGCAACTTGCGGATACGAATGGCTACAGGAGGATGGCTGTCGTAGAACGCCGAATGAACGGGATCGGGGGTCAGGGTTGAGGCATTGTCATCCACCAGTTTGACCAGTGCCGACACGAGTTGATCGGAGGCGCTTTGCGTGCTGGCATAGTGATCTGCCTGGAATTCATCCTTGCGTGAAAACCAGCTGAACACGGGTGTCAGCACGAACGTAAAGACAGGGACGACCAGAAAGAACAGGATCAGCGCCATCCCGTCGTTGCGCATGCCCAGTTGCGGCATGACGCCCAGGTCGGTATAGAACCAGGTTTGCCTGGCCAGCCATCCCAGCAGGGCAAAGAATATCAGTGCGCCGGTAAAGCTCATGGCCAGGCGCTTGATAATATGCTTGTGCGCGAAATGCCCCAGTTCGTGCGCCAGGACAGCGATAATTTCGTCTGGTGTCAGGCGCGACATCAGTGTGTCGAAAAACACGATCCTGCGTGATTTCCCAAAGCCGGTAAAGAAAGCGTTGCCATGCGCCGATCGTTTGGACCCATCCATGACGAACAGGCCACTCAAGGAAAAACCGCAGCGACGTGCAAGTGCGTGAATGTTGTCGGCAAGCGCAGGATCGGCCAGCGGAGTGAACTTGTTGAACAGGGGCATGATCCACACCGGGGCGATCAGCATGATCAGCAGCATGTAAGCGACCCACAGTCCCCAGGCCCACAGCCACCAGTACGTGCCGCTGCTGGCCATCAGCCACAGCACCGCCACGACCAGGGGTACACCCAGGATGGCACCCACCAGCAAGCCTGTCAGCATGTCCTTGACGAACAGTCCCGGTGTCATCCGGTTGAAGCCGAATTTTGATTCGAGCCCGAACTGGTGATAGATGGAAAAAGGCAGGCCCAGCAGGCCCAGGAACAGCCCCACCACCACGACCAGTAACACCTGGTGCCAGAGTGCGTGCTGTGTCAGGGCACTGACCTGTGTGTCGATTGCCTGCAGGCCACCGAGCAGCGTCAGGCCGATCAGCACGGCTGCGTCGAATATCCCTTCGAGCATACTGAGACGCACGCGTGCGACGGTGTAGTCTGCGGCACGCTGGTGGCTGATCAGTCCGATTCGGGATGCAAACTCGGCAGGTACGGTGCCGCGGTTCGCTGCGACATGCCGGATTTGCCTGCTGGCCAGCCACAAGCGCAGGACGACGGTGATAAGCAGGAAGGCAACAAAAAGAATGGTGAGCATGCGACCTTGTCAGCCCTGTGACTTGTGGTGTGAGAAAATTGGGGTCGAGCCTGTATGAATGTCTCAGGCCAGCCCAAGGTTTAAACGGATGAATGATTATATGGCGACCAACCCTCCCTCAGTACCTGACACGATTTCGGCGGGCAGTTCCGCGGGCGATTCGGCCACCAGCCTGATCGTCGCCCCGGTCACTGCCTTGACCACCACGCCTGCCAACGTGTCCAAACGCGTGGCCGCCCCGCCGCTCAATGAGTTCCGGCTGATCTGGCTCGACATGGAAATGACCGGTCTTGACCCTGAAACAGAACGGATCATTGAAGTCGCCATCGTGATTACCGAGCCGGACCTGACAATCGTGGCGCAGGGCCCGGTGCTGGTGATTCACCAGCCCGATAGCCTGCTTGACGCGATGGATAGCTGGAATCGTGCCACACACGGCAAGAGCGGACTGACCGACAAGGTCAAGGCGTCGCTGATCGACGAGTCGCAGGCCGAGGCGCAGTTGCTCGAGTTCCTGGCCAAGCATGTGCCGCCAGGCAAGTCACCCCTGTGCGGCAACACCGTCAGTCAGGACCGACGTTTCATGTTCAAGTACATGCCCAAGCTTGAGCAGTTCTGCCACTACCGCACCATTGATGTCAGTACGCTCAAGGAACTGGCCCGTCGCTGGAAGCCCGAACTGCTTAAGGGGTTTGAGAAGCGCAGCAAGCACGAGGCGCTTGCCGATATTTACGAGTCGATCGACGAGCTCAAATACTATCGGGACGTGTTTCTGAAAGTTTGATTGGCACCGGTGCGTCCCGTGCAGGGGCTCACCCGGCTGCACAGGCAGGCGCGTGGCTAGGCTTCGCGCCTGACGATGTAGCGATACCAGCTATGCAGGAGCAGGGTCGAGACCGACAGTCCAAGGGTGGCCATCAGCCACATGGTTCCGGCACCAATGGGCGAACCCGCCAGAAGCACGTTGCGCAATGGGTCCATGAAACCCAGCCCGGGTCCAAACCCGAACCACCAGCCACCCAACAAGCCAATGATCATCAGTGCGAAGGTCTGTAACAGCATCGGTACTGTTGCAATTTTGTGTGCACGCAACAGATAGCTGTTGATGCACTGCATGGAGTCGACGATGTGGAACCAGGGCAACAACACCAGCAACGATAGTGCGACGGCCGCGACCTTTGGGTTGTTGGTGTAGAGCGACACGATCAACTCACGTCCGGCAAACAGGCAGGAGGCCGTGATCACTGCGGCACACAGGCCGACCACCAGCCCCATCATGCCCGTGCGATGCGCCTGCTCGAGCTGGCGTGCACCAATTGCCCGCGCGGTCAGGGCTGAGGTCGCCACCCCGATTGCCATGGGCGTCATGTAGGCGAGCGCAGCAAGGTTGGCGGTGATCTGGTGCCCGCCGATGACGGCCGTGCCTTCTTGTGCGACCAGCAGCGACATGAAGGTGAAGGCGCAGACCTCGACGAGGTACGAGCCACCCATTGGCAGTCCAAGTTTGAGAATATTCCAAAGGGCTGCGATGTCGGGCCGACCGATGCGCAGATGGAACTGTCGGTAAAAAGGGGTGCGCATGACGACCCACAAGCCTACTCCCAGACTGATCCAGAACACGATGGCTGAGGCCATGCCCGCGCCCGGCGCGCCCAGTGCGGGCAGGCCCCAGTTGCCAAAAATCAGCAGCCAGTTGAGAAACACCTTAAGCGCGATCCCGCCCAGGTTGATCATCATGATGAGCTTGGGGCGCGACACGGCATTGGCCAGCGCGTACACGGTACGAAACATCAGGGCCGCAGGGAGTGCGAAGGTCAGTGCCAGCAGGTAGTCGGCCATGCGCGAGCGGACATCGGCTGCGACCTCACCCGAGAAACTCAGCCAGATATCCGGGAACAGCATGACCGCGCCGCCCAGCACTGACAGTGCCAGCGACAGCCAGATACCCTGACCCCAGGCGTGTCCGACCCGTTCCAGATCGCCGGCGCCGACATATTGGGCCTGGATCGGGATCAGGGCGTGCATGACACCCATGAGACCGACAAATACTGTGATGTAGACCGAGATCGCCAGTGCCATGGCAGCCAGGTCAGTCGGACTCGAGTGGCCCGTCATGGAGGTGTCCAGTACGCCAAACGCCATGCTGGCCCAGGAACTGACAAGGATGGGCCAGGATTGTTTGAGAATGGCATGCAGCGTTGCTGCAAATGACTGCGGGCCGGTATCGACAGCCGTCATTTTGTCTGCACTTGCAGCAGCCGGTAGCGGTCAAACCGGTCGGCGCCGCGTGACCCCAGCCATAGCACCTTGGCGCCATCGCTGTAGCCAGCTGTGCCATCCTGCAGTTGCTTTAAGGTCGTTTGTTGCAGCACGAACGGGCAGGACGAATCGTACGAGAACACGATCTTGTCAAAGACATAGAGCGACGCACGCGGCCCCAGGGACAGACCTTGCTCTCGCAGGCATGCAGGCTTGCCGCCTTGCTCACTGAGTTCGGTCAGGACGTGCCTGACCTGCGCCGACATGGGGCGATAGCTACGCACATAATCCACCGCCGGCATCCAGAGCAGCACCAGCAATGCCCACGTTGCGGTGATGCCTGCGGCGCAGAGCACCGCCCCGCGCCACAGCATGCTGGGATGATATCGCACGCGCCAGAGAACCATGGCCACCCAGCCAAGTGTGACCAGCACCGCCACGATGACGGCCCACCAGGAAATATGAGGTTCGAAGCCTACCGTCTGGCGGCCGATGTTGATTGAAATCTGCTTGGGTATTTCGAAATGCAGAGCAAACCAGCCCAGCCATACGCATACGATCGTGACGGAAAAGCACATCAGTGCGAACCAGTCCAGTGTATTGATCACACCACGTCGCATGGTCGGCAGGGCGAACGCGGCGAGCACGGCGAGCGGCAACGTCAACAAAATATAATCGGGTTCGGAGTGCTCGGTCATGACCGGCAAGGTCAGCAGCACGCCCAACACGAAGGCCAGGGGAATCCAGATGTGGGGTGCCGTAATCCAGTGACGCCATTGCCAGACCGACAGCAAGGCCAGCGGCCAGATTGGCCAGAGGAACCAGGGCAGATCGCGCAGGGGGCGCAGGGCGACCTCGTAGTCGGGAAGCCCGAAAAACGATTCGTTCCAGTTGGCCCAGGCTTGCATCCATGCCGGGTCAGCCCGACGGGCGGGTTCCCACCAGGCCAGCACCAGTGTCATGGCCAGCAGCAAGGCCCAGAGCACCCAGCGCCGGGCAGACCAGAGGGCGCTGCGCGGAACGAAGACAATCGGGACGGCCAGCAAAATAGGCACCGTGCCGGGCCAGGCCCGCGTGAGGAAGGCGCCGGCCAGCGCAATGCCAAGCACGGTGGACCCCAGTACCGGCTTGTCGAGCATGCGAGCCAGCGCGTAGAAGGCAAGTGCCTGCCAGGCAATGATGGCGGGCACGATCGAGGTTTCGTGCATGCGCACCAGAATCCCGACCGTGGCCAGCAGCAACAGCACTGCGGCGTCCGCGAGCATGCGACCATAATCCTTGATCGTTGGTTCGCCGCCGAAGGGCAACGCCAGGGGTTGGGCTTCAGCCCGACGACCCAGCAGGTAGGTGCCGTACCACATGGCCCACATTGTCATGGCGAACCAGAGCAGGTTGCCAATGCGCGACGCGGTGATATCACCCAGCCAATGCCCAAGCAGATGAATCAGGCCTGCACCCATCCACATGACCATGGGGCCGTCCTGGGACAATGCCATGGGCCCCACGTGGGGCAGTAGCCACGCTTGCCCGCCGGCATCCAGCGCCGACAGCATCGCAGCCAGGCCAACGACATCATCGGTTTTCCATGGGTCGCGACCAAACAGTCCGGCCACGATGTACACCAGGGCCAGCGCAAACAGTACCAGCCGCGGTAGTTTTACCGTGGCAGTGGCTGTCAGTCTGGCGGGGGTGGACTGGTTATGTTGATGCACGCTTGACTGTAACCTTTAGTGATCGCCGGAGCGGCTGGTACTGAATGATCAAGATCAAACTGGCGGACATAAAAAAGGCAGCCAGCGGCTGCCCCGGATTACGCCGGCTGTGCCCTCGAAGGGAACAATCAGGCGGAAGCCTTTTTGGCACCGGAAGTGCGTGCAAAACGTGCACGGAATTTCTCGACGCGACCAGTTTCCACCAGGCGGGTTTGCGCGCCGGTGTAGAAGGGATGCGATTCTGAGGTCACGTCACATTTGAACAGTGGATAGGTCTTGCCATCGATTTCGATGTTTTCACGGCTGTTCAGGGTTGAACGCGTGACAAATTTGTTACCTGTCTGCAGGTCAGCGAACACGACTTCGCGGTATTCGGGGTGAATGCCATCTTTCATCATTTATCCTTAAAAAATTACGGGTCGCCAGCCAAGTGAACGGTTCTCGGCAACGTATCCAGAAATCAACCCGTCATTCTACCTTGACCGGCGATTTGCCGCAATCAGGATGTTATTCTGCATGGCGCCTTCAGGGAGAAAATGTTGTCAAAACACAGTGTCAGCCACGATATGCCCACGATTTCCGAGTCAGCGGGTGTGCGGTACCTGCACTTTGGCACTGAATGGGTGCAAGGGGCAATGTGGGTCGCCGACCCAGTCGAGTTGGTGCTGGAATACACGGCCCAGATGATGGCCTGGCTGCTTTTTTTGGCTCCCCCACGGGCACAGTCGGTCGGCACACTTGGCCTTGGGGCCGGTTCCCTGGTGCGTTTCTGCCTCAAACATCTCGCCAATCCAGTCCATGTCGTCGAATGGAGTCCCCTCGTCACGCAGGCCTGCCGGATGTACTTCAAGCTGCCTCAGCCCGCGCGGCTGCACATTGATCACCAGGATGCCGGCCTTTGGGTGGCCGATCCCAGGCACATCGGGCAGATGGCTGTACTGATGCTGGATCTCTATGACGCGGATGCGCGAGGACCCGTGCGGGATTCGCTCGAGTTTTACCAGCATTGCCACCGGGTCCTGACCGACGTGGGTGTGCTCACGGTGAACCTGTTTGGCGCGCATGAAAGCTACGCCCGCAACATTCGCAACCTGAGCAAGGCCTTCGGAGGGCGCATCCTGACTCTGCCTCAGATCGACGCGGGCAACCAGGTCGTGCTGGCTTTCAAGGGGCCACCGATCAATGTGCCGGTCGACCAGTTACTCACCCGCGCTGAGGAAGTCGAGTCGCTATACCGCCTGCCGGCGCGGCGCTGGGCACGCGCCCTGATTGGCCGGTCGCAGGACGGCATTCTTAGCGTTTGAGACAATCACGCTTTGACTGCAGACCACGCGGCGACGATTCGGCGCGTTTTGCTGGCTGACATCGTTTTTGACTGGTGTCCTATTTTTTTGGTGTGAAGAGAACGGGATGGTTCTGAAATTTTTCTCCGGGTTGGCCTGTTTGTTTTTGCTGGGCGCGGCTGGTGTCGCTCCTGCGCAAGCTCAGCAAAAAACAGTGTCAGTGCTTGCGTTCGACAATCAACCTGGCACCGAAGCCATGCGTGACGGGATTCGTGATGCCTTGAAAGCCGGCGGCTTTGCGCAAGGCAAGGCACTGCGCTTGGTTGACCAGAGCGCAGAGGGCGACGACGACCGTCTCACACGCATCGTCAAAAAAGCGGTCGCCGACCGTTCCGATGTGATCGTGACGATTTCCGCCCCGGCGGCCGCCGCCGCAATGGCTGCGACGCGGTTGATTCCGGTTGTCTACACGGGGGTCGACGACCCCGCCGAGTCCGGTCTGACTGCGACGCCCGGCACCGCCGGGAGCAGCGGCGGGGGCAACGTGACCGGCGTGTCGGGTGTCGTCGCACCCCTGCGGCAACTTGACCTGCTCAAGTCCTTGGTACCGGGTGCGCGCCGTGTTGGCGTGGTTTATACCCCGGCGCAAGCCGCGACGGTTCAGTTGCTCAAACAATTGCAGGACGCCGGATCGCGGTCAGGCGTTGTGCTGGTCGAAGTGCTGGCCCCGCGTCCAGTTGATGTCGGGTCGGCGGCGCGCAGCCTGATCGGCAAGGTCGACGTGATTTATACCGTGGCCGATGTGAACGTCTCGAAAGCCTACGAGGCCCTGGTCAAAGTGGCCAACGATGCCAGAATCCCGCTCGTGGCGACCGATCTGGACGGCTTCAAGCGTGGTGCCATGGCGGCGATTTTCGTGAGTGACCGTGACGTTGGGCTGCAGGCCGGTCGCATGGTCGTCAAATTTCTGCGCGGTGCCAGGTTGGGCTCGGTTGCGCCCGAGGTCGTCACGCGTCCACAGATTCACCTGAACTTGCCTGCCGCCCAAAAGCAGGGCGTGACGTTCTCCGACGCAGTCATCAAGGGTGCCGAACGGGTCCAGAGGTAGGTGACGGTCAGGTTTGCGGTGGGTCGATCACGTTTGCGCGTGATACAGTCATTCCGATAGCATTCTGGGAATACATCATGTCAGTCTGGCGTTCGCTGGTTTCGCTTTGCATCATTGCGCTGTTGTCTGCGTGCGCCAGTGGGCCCGATATACGGACCGATTATGACCACAATGCCGATTTCGCGTCCTACCGGACCTTTGCATTCATGCAGCCACTTGGCACCAGCCAGGCTGGCTACGCGACACTGCTGACTGAGCGACTCAAGAACGCGACGCGCCTGCAAATGGAGTCGCGTGGCTATGTCTACGATGAGCGTGCCCCTGATCTGCTGGTCAATTTCCAGGCCCAGGCTCAGCAAAAAACCGAGTATGTGCCCCCGCCGCCCATGCCCTGGGGCGCCAATTATTACGGTTACCGTATGGGGTATTACAGCTATTGGCCTGATTACGCCATGGCACCCGATGTGGTCCAGTACACACAGGGTGTGCTCAACATCGACCTGATTGACGCCCGTCGCAGGCAGATGGTGTGGGAAGGCGTCAGTACTTCGATTGTGGACGATTTGCAGCAAGCGCAGTCAGACGTAGCCATCAACACGATCGTGAGCCAGATCTTTGCCAGGTATCCGTTCGCGGTGCCATCCATCACGGGTCCGGGTTCAGGTGGCAATGGCAATCCAGCAGGTGGCCCCAAGCCACCCGCACGCTGATCAATTTCGTTTTACAAGGCAGTCAAAGAGCATGATCGATCTCGGTGTCAACATCGACCACGTTGCAACCTTGCGCCAGCAGCGTCACACTCCGTACCCGGACCCCATCGAGGCGGCCCTGCGGGCTGAAGACGCGGGTGCTGATCTCATTACACTGCACCTGCGCGAGGACCGCCGCCATATCCAGGACGCCGACGTGTTCCGGATGCGTCCGTTGTTGCGTACCCGAATGAACCTGGAGTGCGCCGTGACAGCTGAAATGCTCGATATCGCCTGCCAGGTGTTGCCCCAGGACGTCTGCCTGGTTCCTGAAAAGCGGACCGAGCTCACGACAGAAGGTGGCCTTGACGTGGTGGGGGGGTATTCCAGCGTCAGTGCCGCCGTTGACCAGTTGCACGCCGCTGGCATACGCGTTTCACTGTTTATCGATCCTGACACCGCCCAGATACGCGCTGCCGCGCAAGCCGGTGCGAGAGTCATCGAGTTGCACACCGGGGCCTACGCCGAGGCTTCGTCAGCCGAACAACTGGCGATTGAAATTGGGCGTTTGCGCGCGGGGATCCGCGTGGCGGCGGGCCTGGGGTTGCGTGTGAACGCCGGGCATGGTTTGCACCTTGGCAATGTGGCGCCAATCGCGGCGATGGAAGGCATTGCCGAACTGAATATCGGTCATGCGATCGTCTCACAGGCCATTTTTGATGGATGGGAAAAGGCCGTGCGTGACATGAAAGCCTGCATGATTCAGGCTTGCCTCGCCGCTCGCCGCGGCAGTCTGCTCCAGGCACGCAAGGACTAGGGAGAGGCCGCCTTGAATGCGATTGCCGGTATCGGTACGGATCTGATCAAGATGGATCGCGTTGACCGCGCGTGGCTGCGTCATCCTGAACGCTTCCCAGAAAAAATCCTGGGTGCGGACGAACTCAAGATATTTCATGCCCGCGCCGCGCGTGACCGGGTCCGGGGGGTGCGCTACCTGGCCACAAGGTTCGCCGCCAAGGAAGCTTTTTCAAAAGCCGTGGGGCTGGGCATGCGCGCGCCAATGTGGTGGACGCGGATGCAGACGCTTAATGCACCGGGCGGGCGCCCTTGCGTGGTGCTGTCGTCGCCGCTGCGTGAGTGGTATGAAGCCCGCTTTGGTGCTGCGCATGTGTCACTGACTGACGAGTCTGAATATGGTGCCGCCTATGTCGTGGTGGAATCCCTTCGGAACTCGTGACGCGGCGTGCGCGCATCCGGTCATCAAACGATACGCCTAGAGGTTATTCAATATGTCACGCAATAAAAAATATGTATCCCTGCCCCGTGGCCCCCTCATGGTTGATGTGGCCGGTTTCGGGTTGACACAGGACGAGAAAAAGCGGTTGTCGCATCCTCTGGTGGGTGGTGTCATTCTGTTTTCACGCAACTTTGAAAATCGCAAGCAACTGGTCGACCTGACACGCAAAATTCACAAACTGCGTTCACCGCGCCTGCTGATCGCCGTCGATCACGAGGGCGGACGCGTGCAGCGTTTTCGTACCGACGGGTTTACGGTACTGCCGTCCATGCGACAGTTGGGTGATTTCTGGATGGACGACCCACTGGTTGCGATGCACATGGCGACCGATGTGGGCTACGTATTGGGCGCGGAATTGCGAGCCTGCGGTGTCGATCTGAGTTTCACACCCGTGCTGGACCTGGATTATGGCGTGAGTAAGGTAATTGGTGATCGCGCCTTTCATCGCGATCCGCGTGTGGTCGCGATGCTGGCACGGGCCTTGGCGCAAGGCCTGTCGCTCGCGGGCATGTCCGCTTGCGGCAAACATTTTCCCGGTCATGGTGCCGTCGCGGCTGATTCTCATCATGAAATTCCGAGCGATCCGCGTTCACTGGCCCGCATCCTTCAGGAAGACGCCGCGCCCTATCAATGGCTGGGCGACCAGGTCATCGGCGCCGTCATGCCAGCCCACGTGATTTATCCCACGGTCGACGACCAGCCCGCGGGCTTTTCACGCCGCTGGATTCAGGAAATCCTTCGTGCCAAACTAGGCTACGACGGCGTGGTTTTCTCTGATGACCTCACCATGCAGGGAGCCGCCGTCGCGGGCGATATCCTTGCCCGCGCGCAAGCCGCCCTGGGCGCAGGGTGCGACATGGCGCTGGTCTGCAATCGTCCGGATATGGCCGATGATTTGCTTGATCGCCTGACCGTTGACCACAACCCCGTGGCGCAGTCGCGTATTAAGCGCCTGATGCCTGTCTCTGACGCGCCTGACTGGAAAACGTTGCAGGGTATTGCCGCGTATCGTCGTGCTCTTGAAGCTGTGCGCGTACTCAATGAGCGAAGCTGAATCCGGTGCCTTTGACGTCAAGGCATTTTTATCCCGGCTGCCGCATCTGCCGGGTGTGTATCGTCACATCGATGCTTCCGGCGAGGTGCTGTATGTAGGCAAGGCACGCGACCTTAAAAAGCGCGTGTCATCCTACTTTCAAAAGACCCCGTCGAGCCCGCGCATCGGGCACATGGTCGCACGTGTGACCAACATCGAAATCACGGTCACGCGCTCCGAGGCCGAAGCGCTGATCCTTGAAAACAATCTGATCAAGAGCCTTCGGCCACGCTACAACATTCTGTTCCGTGACGACAAGTCTTACCCCTACCTGATGATCAGCGCGCATGCCGCGCCGCGCGTTGCGTATTACCGCGGATCCACTCAAAAAAAGGGGCAGTTCTTTGGCCCGTACCCCAGTGCCTGGGCCGTGCGCGAAACCATGCAGATCCTGCAAAAAGTGTTTCGACTGCGTACATGTGAAGACACGGTCTTTGCCAACCGTTCCCGACCCTGCTTGCTCTACCAGATCGGGCGCTGCTCGGCGCCTTGCGTCGGTGAAATTTTAGTCGAGGACTACGCGAGCGACGTGAATCGCGCGGCGCGATTCCTAAATGGCGAGACCCAGGAAATCATGGGCGACCTTGAGCAACGCATGCTGGCCGCGTCGCAGTTACTGGAATTTGAACAGGCCGCCTTGCTTCGCGACCAGATGGGTGCACTGGCCAAAGTGCTGCATCAGCAGACGATGGAAGACACCGGTAGCACCGACATCGATATCATCGCCGTCACCTCGGCGGGCGGCCGTGTCTGCGTGAACCTTGCGATGGTGCGTGGTGGAAGGCATCTGGGCGATCGCGCGTTTTTTCCTACCCACACGGATGGAGATTCGTCCGCTGAAGTGCTTGAGGTCTTTATCGCACAGCATTACATCGATAATCCCCTGCCAGCGGTGGTCGTTGGGTCACACCCGTTGCCAGACGCAGAACTCATCGACTTGCTTGCCGATGCCCGTCACACCAAGGCGCGCTTTATTAGTCGCCCACAGGGCGTGCGTCGTGCCTGGCTTGAACAGGCCACGCGCAACGCCGAAATGGCACTGACCAACGCCTTGTCGGAATCTGGTGCCCGCAGTGCCCGTACGCTGGCGCTCGCCGAAGTGCTGGAGCTCGATACCGATCCTGCAATACTCGAAGCCCTGCACATAGAGTGTTTCGACATCAGTCATACGGCTGGTGAGGCGACCCAGGCCTCCTGCGTGGTGTACGCCCACCACGCCATGCAACCCTCCTTGTACCGGCGCTATAACATTGCGGGCATCACCCCGGGTGATGATTACGCAGCCATGCGCCAGGTATTGACACGCCGTTTTGGCAAGGTCGCCGACGGCGATGCCCTGATGCCCGGACTGGTCCTGATTGATGGTGGTCGTGGCCAGGTTGAAATTGCGCGGCAGGTCTTTGTTGAACTCGGGCTCGACATCGAGGTGATTGTCGGCGTTGCCAAAGGGGAAGGGCGCAAGGTCGGGTTGGAAACGCTGGTGTTCGCCGATGACCGTGCCCCGCTTGCCTTGGGCGGCGAATCGGCCGCACTCATGCTGATTGCCCAGATCCGCGACGAAGCCCACCGGTTCGCCATCACAGGCATGCGAGCCCGCCGTGCCAAGACCCGCAATGTCTCCCGTCTTGAGGACATCGAAGGCGTGGGCGCAAAGCGGCGACAGCGTATGCTGGCCCGGTTCGGCGGGTTTTCCGGCGTCGCCAACGCGAGCATTGAAGACCTGACGTCGGTCGAGGGCATATCGCCCGCCCTGGCTGAGAAAATCTATTTCGCGCTGCGCTGATCTTGCATGCTGTCCGGATGCCCAGGCACGTCATCAAATCGCGGTTCAGCGCAAGTGGAACCGCGCCCTTTGCGCAATGAGCGAAATCGATATCTGAGTTAGCATACGGCGTATGCCAGTCAATCTTCCCATTATCCTCACGTGGCTTCGCATAGCCATGATTCCGCTCGTCGTGGGTATGTTCTATCTACCCGATAGCTGGGTGTCCGCGCCCGTGCGTGACACCTGGGCCGCCTGGGCGTTTGTCGTCGCCGCACTGACGGACTGGTTTGACGGCTGGCTGGCCAGGCGCTGGAACCAGACTTCGTCGTTTGGCGCATTCCTTGATCCCGTCGCTGACAAACTCATGGTGTCAGCGGCCTTGCTCGTGTTGTTGCAACTTGGCCGTGTCGACGTCATGATTGCGCTGGTCATCATCGGTCGCGAAATCACGATTTCAGCCCTGCGCGAATGGATGGCCCAGATTGGCGCCAGTGCCAGCGTGGCGGTGCACTGGCTGGGCAAGTTCAAAACTGCAGCCCAGATGATTGCCATTCCCTGCCTGCTCTACCATCGTGACGCCTGGGGGCTCCCCGTCGCGTTGCTCGGGCAGGTGCTGGTGGTCATCGCAGCCATCCTGACGGTATGGTCGATGCTGTATTACCTGCGCAAGGCCTGGCCGGTCATCCGCGAAAAAGCCAACTAAAATCTTTGCTTGCCCAGTTTTCCCGGCCGCACCGGTCTGGAAAGCCCAGCGCAATGGTGTCTGGCAAATTGCTTGGCCTATTGCTTGCCCTATTGCCTGGCGCTGCGGGCGTAGGTTGGCGCGGGCATATCGTGCGTGGCCCTCCAGGGGTTGATATCCATGCCACCTCGGCGGGTGTAGCGCGCATAAACCGACAGCGACTGTGGTCGGCACCGCCGCATGATGTCGGTAAACATCCGTTCGACACAATGCTCATGAAAACCGCTGTGCATGCGAAACGAAACAATGTATTTCAGCAGACCCACGTGATCAATTGGATGACCGGTGTAGGCGATTTGCACACAGGCCCAGTCCGGCTGTCCGGTGACGGGACAGTTTGATTTCAGCAAGCGGGAAAACATTTTTTCACTGACAACGGGTTGTCCGGCTGCACTTTGCAGGTACGCTGGCTCTGGTTCGTACCTGTCAATCGCGACCTCCTGCACGTCCAGGTCTGTTCCATCGAGTTCTTCAATGCGTTCCTGTGCAAACGCACTGGCTTCAATCAGGTGGACAGACACGGCTGCCCCGGCAGCAGCCGATAAATCGGTTGTCAAACGGACAATGACATCCGCGCTTGTGGCAAAACACGTCTGGTTAAAGCCATTCAAGTAAAGCTTGAACGATTTGGATTCGATGATGTTCGGGCTGTGACCGGGCACCTGCACGCGCAAAAGGACTACGCGTGGTAGCCCACGTTGATTGAGCCATGACATCTCATAGGCGTTCCATAAATCCCCACCGATAAAGGGCAGGGCGCTTGCGTCAATACCGATATCGGCGCGCGCAGAGGCACGCGCAATCGGAAACAGCAGGCTGGCGTCATAGCCGGTCGGGTAGGTGACTGCTTTGCCAAGAGGCGCATCGTCAGGAACGTGGTTCATTCGCTGCTTTTCAAATGAGTGAGATCAAAAGGGTGCCCGTATTTTAACGAAATGCGCGCCATTTTTCGCAATGTGAAAAATGAATCTCGTCTGATGAAAAATATTGCTGCACCGCCACAACTGTGCGTTTCACAGGTGCAAATTCTTTTTCACAATACGAAACGACCACTGTAACTATTTGATTATGTTAGATAATATTTTTTGAATTCTCTTGGCGTTCAGTTGTATTGCGGTGCGACATATCTTTAGACTGTTTCACATGGCAACACAGTTTGTTGTGCCACTAATTCCCCCCGATAAGGAGTTTTGAGATGACTACACGTGAAAATGCAGTGCGTGCTTTGCAGAAAGACTGGGCCGAAAATCCTCGTTGGAAGGGTATCAAGCGTGACTACACCGCCGAAGAAGTCGTCCGTCTGCGCGGCTCGCTTCCCATTGAGCACACCCTGGCACGCCGCGGTTCAGAAAAACTCTGGAGCCTGCTGCACAGCGAACCGTTCGTCAACACGCTCGGTGCCATGACCGGCAACCAGGCCATGCAACAGGTCAAGGCCGGTCTCAAGGCCATCTACCTTTCGGGCTGGCAGGTCGCAGGCGACGCCAACGTAGCTGGCGAAATGTATCCTGACCAATCACTGTACCCCGTCAACTCCGTGCCCCAGGTAGTGCGCCGCATCAATAACGCGCTGACACGGTGTGACCAGATCCAGTGGATGGAAGGCAAGGACCCGACCGATTCAGACTACATTGATTACTTCGCCCCGATCATCGCCGACGCAGAAGCTGGCTTTGGCGGCGTGCTGAACGCCTTCGAACTGATGAAGTCCATGATCGACAACGGCGCCGCTGGTGTGCACTTTGAAGACCAACTGGCTTCTGTCAAGAAATGCGGTCACATGGGCGGCAAAGTGCTGGTCCCGACCCGCGAAGCCGTCAGCAAGCTCAACGCAGCGCGCCTCGCCGCCGATGTCATGGGCACCCCCACCATCCTGCTGGCTCGCACCGATGCCGACGCAGCTGACCTGGTGACCAGCGATGTGGACGAAAACGATCGCCCGTTCCTGACTGGCGAGCGCACCGTCGAGGGCTTTTTCCGCGCACGTGCCGGCATCGACCAGGGCATCTCGCGTGGCTTGGCCTATGCACCTTATGCAGACCTGATCTGGTGTGAAACCGGTACCCCGAGCCTGGAATACGCCCGCAAGTTCGCTGAAGCGATTCACCGTCAGTTCCCCGGCAAGCTGTTGGCCTACAACTGCTCGCCTTCCTTTAACTGGAAAAAGAACCTGGACGATGCCACCATCGCCAAGTTTCAGCGCGAACTGGGTGCCATGGGTTACAAGTTCCAGTTCATCACCCTGGCTGGTTTCCATGCCCTGAACTACGGCATGTTCGAACTGGCACACGGCTATGCACGCAACAACATGAGTGCTTTCGTCGAACTGCAGCAAAAAGAATTCGCCGCTGCCGACAAAGGCTTCACCGCAGTCAAACACCAGCGCGAAGTCGGCACAGGCTACTTCGATGCTGTGACCCAGACTATCGAAGGCGGCAAATCATCGACCACGGCCTTGCACGGTTCAACCGAAGAGGCCCAGTTCGAAGACCAGGAAGAAGCAGTACATGCCTAAAAAGCGCATTTTTTAAACAATATTTGATTATCAAAAATTATCAGATATTGACTTAAATAGCCAATAAAGCTCCAAAAAGTATCAAAAAGCGGCTCAAAAAGCCGCTTTTTGCATTGATTCAGAAAGGATGAGTCGTCAAAGCGGGCCAACAAGGCCCACTCACCTCTAAACTGGCCCTATCCATCTTGACATATATCAACCTTGCCTCCTCGCCAACGCGCTAACATTACGCACCATGGCCAAATCTATCTTCGCCCTGAACCGGCCGCTGTCGCCCGCCGAAATGGCTGACCGACGCCGCACCCTTGTGCGTCTGGGGCTCGCCTGGCTGGCCATGATGCAGGTCATGATGTTTGCGTTACCCGGATACCTTCGCATAGAAGCCGGCCCCAATGACAGCCTCGCCGTCCTCGAATGGGCGATCTTCCTGATGAACTGGGCAAGCTTCGCACTCACCGTCCCGGTCATCCTGTATTCAGCCTGGCCAGTCTGGGGTGGCGTGGTCCGCGCCTGGACCCAACGGCGCATCACCATGGACATTCCCGTGGCAATCAGCATCATCGCCGCCTTTGTCCCCAGCGCCATCTCGACCATCCTGGGCCGGGGCGAGGTCTATTTCGACTCCGTCACCATGTTCGTCGCCTTTTTGCTCACTGCCCGGTACTTTGAGATGCGTGCGCGTCAGTCAGTCGACCAGTCAGAACCCAACCAGGCGCTGGTTGCCCTGTGCGACCCGCTCATCCGACAATCCGATCGTGTGGCGACCCTGTTTGTCCTGACACAGTTGACCCTCGCACTCATTGTCGCGGCCTTCTGGTGGGCGACCAACCCCGAACATGCCATGCCCGTCATGGTGTCGCTACTGGTCATGAGTTGCCCCTGTGCATTGTCACTTGCGGCTCCTGCCTCCTTGGCCGCCACCCATGCCACCCTGGCCGCTTACCCCCAGATGACTGCCTCCCAACAAGACGCGCTGTTTGCCAGGTCACGGCGCATCACCCGGCAAAACCTCTATGGCTCCCTTGCCTGGCACCTCCTGACCATGCCGCTTGCCGCCATCGGGCTGGTGACACCCTGGGTCGCTGCGCTCGCGATGCTCATGTCCTCGACCGCCGTTGTGCTCAACGCCTGGCGTCTGTACCGCATTCCAGCGCCCGCCTTGGTGCCCATCGCTCAGTCACACCCGGCGCAGCCCGGCGCAGCCTGACGCGGACGATAGATGGAAATACTTTACCTGCTGTTGCCCCTGTCCCTGGCGATCATCGCCCTGATTGGTGGCGTACTGTGGTGGGCAGTGTTTTCTGGTCAATACGACGACCCCGACGCTGCCAGTCAGGCGATCCTGAACGACGACGATCGTCCCACTCCGGGACAGTAGTCGCCAGGCATGGTCGTCGCCTTGCAGGCCGGCACTTTTACCCTCGTTGTTGCGCGTATGCTGCAACGCGCAATAGTTGTCAAAAAGTTTCAAGACTTCAACAATGAAGTTGATCTAGATCAAATGTGATTGACACGTCTCAGTTGATCATGTTTGCATGTAGAACCGATTTTCAGAGAGGAACGCAAATCATGGCTAGTTCGCCCATCGCAACAGCCGATACCTTCAACTACAAAGTCGTCAGGCAATTTGCCATCATGACTGTGGTTTGGGGCATCGTCGGCATGCTGGTTGGGGTTGTGATCGCAGCGCAGTTGCTGTGGCCCCAGCTCAATCTGGACATCCCTTTCCTGACGTACGGACGGCTCCGGCCGCTGCACACCAATGCCGTTATTTTCGCATTTGGTGGCAGTGCGCTCTTCGCCGCGTCTTATTACGTTGTGCAGCGAACTTGTCAGGCTCGCCTGTTCGCCGGATGGCTGGCGTCCTTCACTTTCTGGGGCTGGCAGCTCGTGATCCTGAGTGCAGCCATCACGCTGCCCCTGGGGATCACCACCAGCAAAGAATACGCAGAACTCGAATGGCCGATCGACATCCTGATCACGCTGGTCTGGGTCGCCTACGCGATTGTGTTCTTCGGCACGATCGTCAAGCGCAAAACCGCGCACATCTACGTGGCCAACTGGTTCTTTGGCTCGTACATCCTGACCATTGCCATTCTGCACATTGTCAACAACATCGAAATCCCGGTTTCGCTGTTCAAGTCCTACTCGGCCTACGCCGGTGTCCAGGACGCCATGGTGCAGTGGTGGTACGGTCATAACGCCGTGGGCTTTTTCCTGACCACCAGCTTCCTGGGCATGATGTACTACTTCATCCCCAAGCAAGCCGAGCGCCCCATTTACTCGTATCGCCTGTCGATTGTTCACTTTTGGGCACTGGCCTTTACGTACATGTGGGCAGGTCCTCATCACTTGCTCTACACCTCACTGCCTGACTGGACGCAGTCCTTGGGCATGGTGTTCTCGCTGATACTGCTCGCACCTTCATGGGGCGGCATGATTAACGGCGTGATGACACTGTCCGGTGCCTGGAACAAGCTGCGTACTGACCCGATCCTGAAGTTCATGGTGGTGTCGCTGTCGTTCTACGGTATGTCGACCTTCGAAGGCTCGATGATGTCGATCCGCACCGTCAACGCGCTGTCGCACTACACCGACTGGACCATTGGCCATGTGCACTCCGGTGCGCTGGGCTGGGTCGCCATGATCACTTTCGGTATGCTCTATTACATCATCCCGCGCCTCTGGGGCCGTGAAAAAATGTACAGCGTGCGCCTGATCGAAGTGCACTTCTGGGTTGCCACGATCGGTGTGGTGCTCTACATCGCCTCGATGTGGATTGCCGGTGTGATGCAGGGCCTGATGTGGCGTGCTACCGAGCCAGACGGTTCGCTGACCTACAGCTTCGTCGAATCAGTCAAGTCCACGCTGCCGTTCTACGCGATTCGTCTGAGTGGTGGTGCGTTGTACCTGGTCGGCATGCTGATCATGGCGTACAACGTGTTCAAAACGGTTGTCGGGCAAACCGCAGTGAATCCTGCGATCCCGAACAACGCCCATTCAACAACCGCCGCCGCGGCAAAAGCCTGAGAGGACATCATGGCAAACGAAAAACATGGTTTCTTTTCACATCAGACGCTGGAAAAAAATATCGGCCTGATGATCATTGCCAGCATTGTTGTGGTGCTGTTTGCCGGACTGGTGCAAATTGTGCCGCTGTTCTTCCAGCATTCCACCACCGAAGCGGCACCCGGGGTCGAGCCGTATGATCCACTGCGCCTGATGGGACGTGACATCTACATACGCGAAGGCTGCGTTGGCTGTCACTCACAGCAGGTCCGTATGCTGCGCGCCGAAGTCCAGCGCTATGGCCCGTACTCGGTCGCAGGTGAATCAGTCTTCGATCACCCGTTCCTGTGGGGTTCCAAGCGCACGGGTCCTGACCTTGCGCGCGTGGGCGCCCGCTACTCTGACGACTGGCACCGCATCCACCTGAACAACCCGCGCGCGGTCGTGCCCGAGTCCAACATGCCCGGTTATCCATGGCTTGCCAAGGGTACCGTGGAAGGCGCCAACATTGGTGATCGCATGCGTGCCTTGCGTATCGTGGGTGTTCCTTACACTGACGCGCAAATTGCGGCGGCACCCGCAGCTCTTGTTGGCAAGTCTGAGGAAGATGCGCTGGTTGCATTCCTGCAAGGTCTCGGAACTGGCGTGCGCGCTGCCCAGCAGAAGTCTGCCGGAGGTAAATGATCATGGCTTACCTGAACGCACTTTCAACCGTTCTGGCAATGATCACATTTTTTGGCATCGTCTGGTGGGCCTTTTCCAAAGGTCGCCGAAAGGCTAATCACGACGCGGCGATGTTGCCGTTCGCACTGCCTGACGAAGCACAACCGCAACAAAAAGAGGTAAATCGGCCATGAGCGATTTTGTAAACGGCTTTTGGGGCTATTACGTCGGCGGCATCGCCTTGTTGGGCATTTTCTGGTGCTTGTGGCTGATATTCTCACAACGTAAATGGCTGGGCGTCAGTACCGTCAAGGTAGAAGACACCGGACACGTCTGGGATGGCAACCTGCGTGAGATGAACAATCCGGTTCCACGCTGGTGGACCATCATGTACGTAGGCATGTGTTTCTTTGGACTGGGTTACCTGGTTCTGTATCCGGGGCTGGGTGCCTACAAGGGCACGCTTGGGTTCACCACGGCACAAGAGGTCAAGCAAGATCAGGCGCAACTTGACGCTTCGGTCGCGCCTATCTACGCGCGCTTTGCCAAGATGGACATTCCCGCCATCGCCAAGGATCCTGAAGCGCGTGTGATTGGTCAGCGCCTGTTTCTGAACAATTGCGCGCAGTGCCACGGCTCTGACGCCAAGGGTGCGCCAAGCTTTCCCAACCTGGTTGACGGTGATTCACTGTACGGTCGCACGCCCGAAGCGATTCAGGCGACCATTACGCTGGGTCGCAATGGCATCATGCCTGCGTTCAAAGACTCCATTGATCCCGCCACGGCTGGTGACATTGCCCAGTACGTGCGCTCGCTGTCTGGCCTCGCTGCTGATCAGATCCGTATTGTGCGTGGCAAGCGTGAGTTCATGAACAGTTGCGTCGCCTGTCATGGTCCTGACGGGAAAGGCAACAAAGCGCTGGGTGCCCCCAATCTGACCGATGATGTCTGGTTGTACGGCAGTTCAGAGGCCACCATTGTCAACGGCATCCTGAACGGTCGTAACAACCGCATGCCCGCTCAAGAAGCCAACCTGACCACCGAGCAGATTCGTTTGCTGACTGCCTTCGTGTGGGGATTGTCTGGTGGGCACGACGTCACGGCATCCGCCTCGGCGCCAGTGGCGGCAAAATGAGAGTAATGCATGCCTGTTGAAACGCTTCCACCGACCCCTGCCAACACAAATGATCAGCCGCCACCATGGCGACCGGCAGGGGCGAGGGAGCGGCCGGCAGGCAGCGAGACTTTAGAAGAAACCATTAACGATGTCAGGGCGAAAATCTACTCGCGCTCTGTCAAGGGTGTCTTCGCCCGGTGGCGATGGATTCTTGTTGCACTGACACAAGCCATTTTCTATGGTTTGCCGTGGCTCAACTGGAACGGTCGCCAAGCTGTTCTGTTTGATCTTGGCGCGCGTAAATTTTATATCTTTGGCATGGTGTTGTGGCCACAGGACGTCATCTACCTGACGCTGTTGCTGATCATCTCCGCCCTGGGCTTGTTCCTGTTTACCGCCATCGCCGGACGCCTGTTTTGCGGCTATGCATGCCCGCAAACCGTCTATACCGAAATTTTCATGTGGATCGAGCGCAAGATCGAAGGTGATCGCGTTGCCCGCATTCGCCTGGATGAATCGCCCTGGTCGGTTCGCAAAGTACGCCTGAAGGCGACCAAGCAATTGTTGTGGATACTGGTTGCACTGTGGACTGGCTTTTCCTTCATCGGTTTCTTTGCTCCCGTTCGTGGCCTGGGTCACGACTTGATGGCCTTTGCCCTGGGCCCCTGGCAGTGGTTCTGGCTCTTGTTCTACAGCTTTGCAACCTGGGGCAACGCAGGCTTCCTGCGTGAACAAGTATGCAAATACATGTGTCCTTATGCGCGCTTTCAAAGCGTCATGATTGACCGTGACACGCTCGTCGTTACCTATGACAAGACGCGTGGCGAACCACGCGGTTCACGTTCACGCAAAATCGACTACAAGGCCGCAGGCTTGGGCGAATGTGTCGACTGCGACATTTGCGTGCAGGTATGCCCGACTGGCATCGATATTCGCAATGGCTTGCAGTACATGTGCATTGGTTGCGGGGCGTGCGTCGATTCCTGCAACCAGGTCATGGAAAAACTTCGTTACCCGCCAGACCTGATCCGATACACCTCCGAACGCGCCATGGTTGAAAACCTGTCGGTGTCCGAGATCCGGCATCACCTGATCCGACCGCGTGTACTGATTTATTCAACCCTGATGCTGATCATCATCTCGGTCTTCATCGCCACACTGGCAACACGCACCACCCTGCGCGTCGATGTGATTCGCGATCGCGGCATGCTGGGCCGTGAAGTCGCCGGAGGAATGATCGAAAACGTCTACCGCCTGCAGATCATCAATGCCTCTGAACAGCCGCTCGTACTTTCTATTACCGGCCAAGGGCTTGAAGGCATGAAGGTCCTGGTGGCCGACGCACCGGACACCCGCGTCAAAACGGGTGAAACTGCGCAGTCTTCCTCGCACCTCGATATACCGCCGGCCACCAACCGTATGGTACCCATCGTCGTACGCGTACCGGCCGAGTCCACCAAGCCAGGCTCATATCCGATTACATTTGTGACCAAGTCCACGCGTCCGGACGGCACTGTCGCAACCGAGGTGCGTGAAGCCTCCAGCTTTATATTCCCGAAATGAGGAAGACATCATGACCAACAACAACACCTACGCTGGCCCCTGGTGGCGTCAACCCTGGCCCTGGATATTGATGGCGGGTCCTGCGGTCGCAATTATTGGCTGCGCGATCACCATGACGCTGGCGTTCAAGAACTTCTCGGATCAACCCATACTCGACGGTGGTGTCAAGCGTGGTCTGGTGGTTGAAAAAGCACCTGTCAACGCGCAGGTTTCTGAATCACGTTGATCACGGGGGTGACCATGAAATGGCGTTCATTGATGTGTATTTTATGGCCAGCATTCCTGATGGCCGGTGTAGGCAGCGCGGTGGTCTTCGCGCTGATCGATCCCCTTGACGTCGCCATTTTCGGCTACATCCGTCCCGATCGCGAAATACTCTATGCCGGGGGATTTTTCCTCTTCTGGGCCATTGCTTCGCTATCGAGCGTCCTGTCTCTTTATATGTACCCCAGAGACAACGACAACAACGGTCACGACATAGGTTTTTAGGCGACCTGACTCAGTTCAACGTCACCCCGGCGTCCTTCACAATCTTGGCAAACCGCTTGACCTCACTAGCCAGGTAGTCCCGATACTCTTCAGGCGTAGACCCCAGTGCCTGCGCCCCCTGATCTTCCAGTTGCTTAAGCACAGAAGGCGTCTTCAGTGCCTTGAGCACCTCGGCATTGAATTTTTTCACAATCGCAGCATCTGTCCCCACAGGCATCACAATCCCCTGCCAGGCTCCCATCTCAAACCCGGGCAATACCGTCTCGGAAACCGTAGGCACGTCGGGCAATACAGGACTGCGCGCCGCACTCGTTACCGCCAGCGCCTTGACCCGCTTGTCACGAATAAACGGCACCGTGTCGTTCAGCGTATTGGTGTCATATTGAATCTGACCGCCCACCAAGTCCGTCATCGCTGGTGAACTTCCGCGATACGGCACATGCACCGCGTCGATGCCCGTCGCCTGGTTCAGTAAAAAGGCCCCAAGATGGGTGATGTTGCCATTCCCAGACGAACCATAGGCGAGCTTTCCGGGATTTTTCTTGGCGTAGGCAATGAATTCCTGGATGGTATTGACCGGCAGCTTGTTATTCACCACCAGCACCAGCGGCACGACCGCCGTCGTCGTGACCGCCACCAAGTCCTTTTGCGGGTTGTAAGACAAATCCTTATACAAACTCGGGCTCAGCGCAAGAGAAGACGTGTTGTAGAGCGCCGTGTACCCGTCAGGTTTGGCTGACGCCACCGCTTGCCCACCGATGTTGCCATTGGCACCACCCTTGTTGTCGATCACAAACGTCTGGCCCAGTTGGTCGGTCAACTGTTTGGCCAGCACCCGCGCGATCAGGTCCGTCGGCCCACCAGGTGGGAACGGCACGACCATCGTGACAGCTCTGGTCGGCCAGTCCGTTGTCTGTGCTGACGCACTGGCAAGTACCCCAGCTACGAGCAGCAAGGCGATGGCTGCCTTGCTTGTTGGTTTGTTCATACGAATCCCCTTGCTTGAGTGATTGTTGTGGGTCAGCTTCTGGAACGATGCTGTTGTGCGGCGCCGGTCGATAGTAGTGCCTCGATGGATTCAGCCGATAAACCTGCCTTGAGCAGTTCGTCACGCGTATGTTCACCCAGTCGTGGCGGCATCGTGGGTGGCACCTGTGAGTTTTCCATCCGGATCGGGTTACGCGTAAAGCGATACGTGTTGCCCGTGTCATCCTCGATGTCGTTAAAGAAGCCCACGCTCGTCAAGTGTGGATCACTCTCAAGATCCTCCAGCCTGTTGGCAGCCGCCGCCGGAATCTGATGGGTATCGCAAAAGTCCAGCCAGAAACGGGTCGGCTGATTGGCGACAATTTTTCCTGCCAGTTCGTACAGTGTCGCGATGTGGCGCGTGCGCAAGCTGATCGACGTAAAGCGCGGGTCGATTGCCAGTTCCGGGTGACCGGTTTCACTGAAAAATGTCCACCAGTGCTTGTCCGTGTAAGGCATCATGCAGACATGCCCGTCGGATGTCTGATAGGGTTTGCGCCATTCTGTCAGCACCCTTGGGTACCCAATTTCATCCGACTTGCCTGGCAGGTGGTGACCGTAAAGATGTTCGACCAGCACAAACGACGTCATCGTTTCGTACATCGGGATTTCGATGAACTGACCCACACCAGTCCTTTCACGCTGAAAAAGTGCAGCAAGGATTGCGTGGGCGGCAGCCACCCCGCAAGTCTTGTCAGCGGCAATTGTCGGCAGATAGCGCGGCGTGCCTGATTGGATGGTCATGATGTCTGCGATGCCGCTCAGCCCCTGGATGATATCGTCGTATGCCGGGCGCCCTGCATAGGCACCCCCATTGCCAAAGCCATGCAGGCCGGCATAAATCAGTCGCGGATTGCGGGCACGCAGGGTCTCAGGGTCCAGGCCGAGTGCCGCCATTTTCTGCGGGCGTACACTGTGCATGAACACATCGGCCGTATCTACCAGTTTTAACAGTGCAAGGCGCGCATCGGCCACTTTCAGATTCAGGCAAACACTTTTCTTGTTTCGATTGACGCCCAGGAAAATGGCCGACAACCCCTCTTCAAGTCGTGGACCCGTATGTCGGGTCGAATCGCCCTCCGGTGATTCAATCTTGAGGACCTCGGCGCCATAGTCGGCAAGAATCTGGCTGGCATAGGGCCCGAATACAACGGACGTCAGGTCCAGTACCTTGATTCCGCCCAAGGCGGTCGTGGAGGGGGCGCTTGACTGGTCGGTATCAGAGTTGTTCATCAAAGGCAGGTAAGTACCTTGGTCGGGTGACCGCGGTGGTTGTTAAGTGATATCTTTTGGGTATCGACAAATTTGCAAAGAATGTTAGACGCGTCATGTGCAGACAGGCATGTTGCGACATTACCATGTTGCGGCCCGGCTGCAACGCTGTGACCCCGGGGACACCGTTATCCATGTTGACTGCACTTGAGTTCACGCAAGTCCCGGCGGACGAGCAATCGTTTCGCGCCGAGATTCGTGCGTTTTTAAATGAAGCATTGCCCGACTATCCTTTCCATTTGCGTGCGCGTTCCTGGATGGGATCAGACGCCGGTTTCAGCCGGGCGCTGGCTCGTAAAGGATGGTTGGGGCTGACGATTCCGGTGCAGTATGGCGGTTCTGGAAAAGGTTTTTTGTCGCGCTTCGTGTTGTCTGAAGAATTGTTGGCGGCTGGCGCACCCGTGGCAAGTCACTGGATCGCCGACCGCCAGAGCGCACCCCTGATTCTGCGTTTTGGCACCGACGCACAGCGTCACTTTTATATCCCCCGCATCTGCCGGGCAGAGGCCTTTTTCTGTATCGGCATGAGCGAACCAAATTCGGGTTCAGACCTGGCCAGCATCCGCACGCGCGCCGAGCGCAACGCCCGGGGGTGGTCGCTTAATGGCAGCAAGATCTGGACCACCAATGCCCAACACTGTCAGTACATGATCGCACTGGTGCGCACCTCGGGCGAGGCCTTGGACCGCCAGAAAGGCTTGTCTCAGGTCATTATCGATCTTGGTTTACCTGGCGTCACCGTGCGTCCCATCGTCGATATGGCTGGGGATGCACATTTTTCAGAAGTGTTTTTTGACAACGTCCAGCTGGCGGACGACGCCTTGATCGGGGCCGAGGGTCAGGGCTGGGAACAGGTGAACGCTGAACTCGCGTTTGAGCGCAGTGGACCGGAACGGATTTACTCCAGCATCGCCTTGCTCGACTGCTGGATACTCGCGTTGCGCGCCCAGCAAGTCGAGGACCCTGAAACCTGCGCCACACTTGGGGCACTGGTGGGCGAAATGGCTGTTCTGCGTGCGCTGTCGCTGGCAGTCACCCAAAAGCTGGTCGATGGACACAGTCCGGCAATCGAGGCCTCGGTGGTCAAGGATTATGGAACTGATTTCGAACAGCGCCTGGTGCGCCGGATCGGCGAATGGCTCGGGGCACATCCTGATTTCGTGGTGTCATCCGACATGCTGCGCACGCTCGGCTATCTTGAGCAAATGGACGTGACGTTCTCGTTGCGCGGTGGTACGCGTGAAATTTTGCGTGGCATCATTGCCCGCGGCCTGGGACTGAGGTAAACCACGATGGACAATTCTTTTTTTGATTCGGCAGACCGCCTGTTTGCCCAAGAGTGCACGCCCGCGATCATTCGCCAGATCGAGCAGGGCGCAGACACCACTGCCTTGTGGGCGATGCTCGAATCGTCTGGTTTTGGTGACGCGTTGTTACCCGAAAGCGCAGCAGGCGCCGGCCTCACCCTCTCAGACGTGTGGCCCATCTTGTTTTGTATGGGTCGCCATGCCGTGCCGTTGCCGTTGGCCCAGACCATGCTGGCGCGTGCCTGGCTGAATCAGGCACAGCAGGTGTGTCCCGAGGGGCCGGTCACGTTCGCACCTTTTCAGGTCTCGCACACGTCCCAAGGTCTGCGCGCGCACGCGGTCAGTTTTGGCAAGGTCGCCTCCTGGGTGCTGGCACAGCTCGGCAGTCGCGTCTGGTTGCTGCCCGTGGCGTTTGCAGAGTCCGAACCATCGGGTGCACACGGCTCGCTGGATGCAGATTTGTTCTGGGCCAATGAGATTGCCGCAGACTGCCTCCTGGGCGAATGGGACGCCCCGCAGTTCCAGGACCTGCAGGCACTGTCACTGGCAGTCCTGATTGCCGGTGCCGCCGATCGTGCGTTTGAAATGACGCTCGAATACGCTTGCCAGCGTGTGCAGTTCGGTAAACCAATCGGCAAGTTCCAGGCGTTGCAGCAACAAGTCAGCGAGGTGGCTGAGCAGGTGTTTGGTGCGAGAATGGCGTCACAGATGTCTTGCCGCAGTGATACCTGGCAGCCACAACCGGCACTGGCGGCGCTCGCAAAGCTGCAGGCCTCTCAGTCTGTGGCCCGCATCGCGGCTGTGGCGCACGCTGTGCATGGTGCGATCGGCGTGACATATGAATACGATTTACAGCTTTATACCCGGCGCCTGCATGAGTGGGTGCGTGCCGGCGCGGGGCCGGCCTACTGGGCGCAAATACTGGGACGACATGTTTTGAAATCGGAATTGAACACAGTGGACTTCATTCGGACGGTGCTATTTTCCGAATGTTCACTAGCAGGGCTTGCCAACTAGCTCGTTGAGCGCAACGAGGTCCAGGATACGGACTTCGCGCTGACTGACCCGGATCAGTCCCTCGCGGGCAAAGCGTGAAAACAGCCTGCTGACTGTCTCGAGCGTCAACCCAAGATAGTTGCCGATTTCCTCGCGGCTCATGCGCATGATGAAGTCGGTCGACGAATAGCCCAGCGCCGATAGCCGTTGCGAGAGATTTAACAAGAAAGCTGCCAGACGCTGTTCGGATCGCATTGAGCCAAGGGCCAGCAGCACTTGGTGCGACCTGCCAATCTCCTTGCTCATCAGACGGCGGATCTGGTGCTGCAACGTGGGCACATATCGGCTGATTTCGTCGATTTCGTCGAGCCTGACGACACAAACCTCAGAGTCTTCCATTGCCACGGCAGTTGAGCTGTGCGCGCCCTCAATCATGCCGTCCAGGCCAATGATGTCACCTGGCAGGAAAAATCCCGTGATTTGGACTTGACCACCTTGTTCTTCAAGTTGGGTTTTGATGGAACCCAGTCGCAAGGCAAACAGGGCATTCAATTTTTCGCCGTGTCGGTAAAGCGAGTCGCCTTTCTCGACGCGGATCCGTTCCTTGACCAACATGTCGAGTTGTTCGACTTCCTGAGCGGGCATACCTACGGGCAGGCAGACGTGACCCATCATGCAAGATCCACAATGTGGAGAGTCGTTGCCAACTGGAACGCGTTTTTGCATAGCTCTGTTCACCCGATTTTCGCCGCGCAGCCGTTATGTGCGCAAAACCACTCTATTTCCAATTGTATCGCTGTTGGCACAGGATTGTCCTGTCACAAAGTTCAATTTATTTCTAGTGGCCTGAATACAAAAAAATGATTGAAATCAATCGCTAGTATAAAAAAAATGGTTTCAGTCTGTTTTTATGATGCCTTGACCCCGTTGAGACTAATCTGTAATCGAGTTGCCGGGTTGACCATTGATATTTTGTATTCCGGCCGCATCTATTGCTCATTGAAAAATGGCTTTCATGCTTTTGCTTATCTCTATAGGGATTCCATCATGCGTTTCGACAAACTGACGACAAAATTCCAGCAAGCGCTGGCAGACGCCCAGAGTCTGGCCGCGCGCAATGACAATCAATATATTGAGCCCGTACACGTACTCAGCGCGCTCCTCGCAGATGCCGAAAGTGGCGCAGGCAGTCTGTTGTCGCGTGCCGGTGTGGCGGTCAACCGTCTGCTGCCGGCTCTGGACACCGCCATCAAAGCGCTGCCCCAGGTGCAGGGTAGTGACGGCAACATCCAGGTTGGTCGCGACTTGCTGGGCGTACTCACCCGCACCGATAAAGAAGCCGCCAAGCGTGGCGACACCTATATCCCCAGCGAACTGTTTTTGCTGTCCCTGGCTGATGACAAAGGCGATGCCGGTCGTTTGCTGAAAGAGGCCGGTCTGCAGCGCAAAGCACTGGAGTCTGCCATTGACGCTGTACGTGGCGGCGAGTCCGTCAACGATCAGGAAGGCGAATCCAACCGCGAAGCGTTGTCCAAATACACCATGGACCTGACTGAGCGCGCCCGTCAGGGCAAACTTGACCCGGTGATCGGCCGTGATGACGAAATTCGTCGCGCGATCCAGATCCTCCAGCGTCGCACCAAGAACAATCCCGTCCTGATCGGTGAGCCTGGCGTGGGTAAAACCGCCATCGTCGAAGGCTTGGCCCAGCGCATCGTCAACGATGAGGTGCCTGAATCCCTGCGCGGCAAACGCGTGCTGTCGCTTGATATGGCCAGTTTGCTGGCAGGTGCCAAGTTTCGCGGCGAATTTGAAGAGCGCCTGAAAGCGGTGCTCAAGGAACTCTCGCAGGACGAGGGCAACAACATTGTCTTTATTGACGAGATTCACACCATGGTTGGCGCCGGCAAGGCCGAGGGTGCCATGGACGCCGGCAACATGCTTAAGCCCGCGCTTGCGCGTGGTGAGTTGCATTGCATTGGTGCCACGACACTTGATGAGTACCGCAAGTACATTGAGAAGGACGCAGCACTTGAACGCCGGTTCCAGAAAGTGCTGGTCAACGAACCCGATGTCGAATCTACCATTGCGATCCTGCGTGGTTTGAAGGAACGCTATGAGTTGCACCATGGTGTAGAAATCACCGATCCGGCCATCGTGGCTGCCGCCGAGTTGTCCAATCGGTATATCACCGACCGTTTCCTGCCGGACAAGGCAATCGACTTGATCGACGAGGCTGCCTCGCGCATCCGCATGGAAATCGACTCCAAACCTGAAGTGATGGATCGACTGGATCGACGCATCATCCAGCTCAAGATCGAACGTGAGGCCGTCAGGAAAGAAACGGACGAAGGCTCGATGCGCCGGTTCCAGATCATCGAGGAAGAGCTCGAGACACTGCAACGTGAATTCAATGATTTTGAAGTCATCTGGAAAAGCGAAAAGGCAGCTGTCCAGGGCACGCAGTCCATCAAAGAAGAGATTGAGCGTGCGCGTGCCGAAATGGCTGAGCTGCAACGTAAAGGCCAGTTCGACAAGCTGGCCGAAATTCAGTACGGCAAATTGCCTGAACTGGAAGCACGCCTGAAGTCCGCGGAAGTGGCTGGCAACAGCCCGACCGAGCATCCACGCTTGCTGCGTACGCAAGTCGGTGCCGAAGAAATCGCAGAAGTGGTGTCGCGCGCCACTGGCATTCCCGTGTCCAAGATGATGACGGGCGAGCGTGACAAACTGTTGCGCATGGAAGACCGTCTGCATAGTCGCGTGATCGGTCAGGATGAGGCCGTCGGTCTGGTTGCTGATGCCATCCGCCGTTCGCGGGCTGGTTTGTCGGATCCGTCCAAACCCTATGGTTCATTCCTGTTCCTGGGGCCAACCGGCGTTGGCAAGACCGAGCTCACCCGTGCACTGGCAGATTTCCTGTTTGACTCGGACGAGCACCTGATCCGCATCGACATGAGCGAGTTCATGGAGAAACATTCCGTGGCCCGTCTGATCGGTGCGCCACCGGGTTACGTCGGCTACGAAGAGGGTGGCTATCTTACCGAGGCCGTGCGTCGCAAGCCCTATAGCGTGATTCTGCTTGACGAAGTCGAGAAGGCGCACCCGGATGTGTTCAACATCTTGCTGCAGGTGCTGGATGATGGTCGCCTGACGGATGGTCATGGGCGCACGGTCGATTTTCGCAATACGGTAGTGGTGATGACTTCCAATCTGGGGTCGCACCACATCCAGGCGATGGTCGGCAAGCCATACGAAGCCGTCAAGGAAGTGGTGCTCGACGAGATCAAGCAGCATTTCCGTCCTGAGTTCCTGAATCGTATTGATGAGATCGTCGTGTTCCACGCCCTCGGCGCGCAACACATCGAGAAAATAGCGGGTATACAGGTCAAGCGTCTTGCCAAACGCATGGCGCAGCAGGAAATGCAACTTGAAGTCTCAGACGCGGCGCTGGCGGAACTCGCACGCAGTGGCTTTGATCCGGTCTATGGTGCGCGCCCACTGAAACGTGCGATTCAGCAGCAGCTGGAAAATCCCATCGCGAAGATGATTCTCGAAGGAAAATTCGGGCCCAGGGATGTCGTGCCAGTCGATTGGCGCGATGGCAAGTTCGTGTTCGAGCGCACGTTGCAGTAAGGCCTGGGGTCAAGTGCTGACCGCACAGTAGACGTGGCCTGGCAAGTACGGTGTAAGCGGGAAAAAGCCGGCTGGTTCGAAGACGAACCAGCCGGCTTTTAGCGTCCCCCGCCTTCGGTTACTCAGGCGCTGACAAGAGATGTCCGGTCACTCGATCGTCATTGGCGCAATGTCGATGAACCAGCTCTGCGGCTGCACCACGTTCTTGACTTTCGGGCTCATCGAGCGCGGGCCAACGTCGTGGGCGATCCACACAAATGGCGCTTCCTCGACAATCCGTGCATGGAGTTTGGCCAGGGCGGCGTCGCGTTCCTTGTCCTCGAACGTGGTGCGCGCGGTCGCGATCAGTTTGTCAAACTCATCATTGCCAAAATAGCCCCAGTTGTTGGACGTAGGCGGAAAGGCCTTGGTGCTGGTAAATCGGACCATTGCAAAGAATGGATCCATGGCCGCGAAACTGACGTTGGTGGCCTGTGCACCGTTGGCCGAAGGATCTTTCGCACCCTTGCGCCAGTTGGTAAACAACGTGTTCCATTCGATGACATCAAACTGGACATCGAAGAAGCAATCCTTAAGCGACTGCTGCACAAACTCGTTCATCGGCAACGGCATCATCTGGCCCGAGCCTGACGCTGAAATTTGTACCGTGGTCTTCATCGGTTTTGCAGCGGAGTAGCCAGCCTCGGCCATCAGTTTTTTGGCGGCAGCAGGATCATATTTGATATCAAACGTGGGGTTGCCCCACCAGGGATGACCGGGGCCGACAGTGCCCTTGGGCACGGCCATCATGCCGCCGAGCAAGGTTTTCAGACCCTCTCGGTCCACGCAGAGGTTGGCGGCCTGACGCACACGCTTGTCCAGCCAGGGTGAGCCTTCCGCAAAAGACAGCTGCCAGGGCCAGACGTGCGGCTGCACGTTGCTGTAGGTCTTGAAGCCACGTTGCGTGATCTGAGGAATCGCGTCGGGGGCGGGCGCTTCAATCCAGTCAACCTGACCCGATAACAGTGCGGCAGTGCGCGCGTTGGCTTCGGGCATCGGGATCATCACGACGCGGTCAAGCTTGGTCAGGCGTTTGGGATCCCAGTATGCCTTGTTGGCAACCAGTTCAAGGCGTTCACGCGGAACGAAACGCGCCATCTTGAAGGGGCCGCTGCCCGAGGCGTCGGCGGCGAACGCTGCCCACGCTTGCTTGGAGCGTTCAGCTGGATCGGTCACGGTAGCGGGTACCGCCTTGAGCTTGGCTTCCCAATGCTTGGGTGAGGCCATGAACAGGTTGGTCAGGTTGATCGGTAAAAAAGCGTCCGGCTCACTGGTGGTCAGTTCGACCGTCAGGTCGTCAATTTTGCGCGCGCTGCGCAGGGTTGGCATACGTGAGGCGGTGACCCCAACCTGGCTGGCATCGAATTGCGGTGCGTCTTTGTCCAGTACTTTTTGCACGTTCCAGACGACCGAGTCAGCGGTCAGGTCAGAGCCGTCATGAAACTTGACGCCGGGGCGCAGCTTGAAAATCCACTTGGTCTTGTCGTTCGCGTCGACCGCCCAGGAGGTGGCTAAACCGGGGATCACCACGCTGGGGGCATCGGCCTTGGACAGGTCCCATTGCGTCAGCGAGTCGTACATCGGGATGCCGGTAAAACGGTTTCCCTCAAAGCCCTGGTCTGGCTGCCCGAGCGTGCGCGGAATGTCCGCGGCGGTCATGCCGATACGCAACACTTTTTCCTGAGCCGTGGCGGGGAGGGCTGCGACAGCCATCGCAGCGGCGAGCATGGTCAGGCCGAGTGGCCGTGAAAGGCGAGTGGGAATTAACACGATTTTTTTCATAACTTCTCCAGCGGATTTGCGTAAGTGGGACAAGGAGGTGAACGCTTTCAAGCAAATACTGTGCCAACTGTGACCGTCTGGTCAAGCCTCAAGCATCGCGCACTGTGATCAATGCTCAGTTTCGTGATGTCGGGCAATGTCTCCCGGCAGCTCTCCAGCGCCAGGCTGCAACGGGGCGCAAACACGCAGCCTGGTGGCAATGCGGTCAGGTCGGGAGGCGAGCCAGCAATCGTTTCCAGACGACTGCCCTTGGACACCGAGCCGTGGGCCAGGCTCTTGAGCAACGCGCGCGTATAGGGGTGACGGGGCGAGCGTAGCAAGGTGCGGGCGGGTCCCTCTTCGACAATGCGGCCGGCATACATGACGGCGATGCGGTCAGCCACTTCGACCGCCGCACCGATGTCGTGCGTCACAAAGATGACGGACAAGCCTAGCTCTCGCTGCAACTCACGTAACAACAGCAAAATCTGGATCTGCACGGTCGCATCCAATGCCGTAGTCGGCTCGTCAGCCAGCAACAACTTGGGCCGACTGGCCAACGCCAGGGAAATCATTGCACGCTGGCGCATGCCGCCGGACATTTCATGCGGATACGCGTCAAGCCTGCGTGCGGGGCTGGGAATGCGCACACGCTCAAAGAGTTCGAGCGCCCGCGCGCGTGCCGCTGTTTTGCCTATCTTTTCGTGACGCAGAATGGCTTCAATGATCTGATCGCCCACCGTATAGACGGGGTCAAGTGCCAGCAAAGGCTCCTGGAAAATCATCGACGCCACGCCACCGCGAAACGCAGACAGATCGGCTGCGGATAGTTGCAACACGTCTTGTCCGTCCACCAGTATCTGCCCCTCGACTCTGGATCTGCGCGGTGGGTGCAGACGCAGCACGGATCTGAGGGTCACGCTTTTGCCAGAGCCTGATTCACCTATCAGTGCGACGACTTCGCCGCGTTTGACCTGAAGGCTCAAGTCGGCGACAGCCCGAGCGGGCTTTTTCCCCCCGGTGAAGGTCACATTGAGATTGCGGATATCCACAAAAGGGACTTCGACGTCGGCGAGTGACGGGGTTTGGGCCCGCACCGGGTGGTCTGTCACAGTGCTGCGCATGCTCTCACCTCGCTTGCGATCGGGGCTTCTGTGTGGCCACTGCCAGTCACGTGCATCAGGCAAGCCACGGCATGACCGTGCACATTGGCGACCAGTTTGGGCATTTCCCGCGCGCATACCGGTTGCGCGTGCACACAACGGGTGTGGAAGCGGCAACCTGAGGGGGGGTTAATGGGGTTGGGCGGATCTCCCGACAGAGGCGGCTCTTGGGTGCGGCGGTCAGGATCCATTGAGGGAATCGAGGTCAGGAGCGCACGCGTGTAGGGGTGAAGGGGCGACTTGAACAACGTCTCGCTGTCACCAATTTCGACCACCTGCCCCAGATACATCACCATGACGCGGTTAGAAATAAAACGCACCACGTTCAGGTCATGGCTGATGAATACGTAAGTCAGGCCAAAATCGTCTTTCAGATCCTGCAGCAGGTTCAGCACCTGCGCCTCGACTGACTTGTCCAGTGCGGAGACCGCTTCGTCCAGGACGATCAGACGCGGCTGCAAAGCCAGTGCGCGCGCAATATTGACGCGCTGGCGCTGACCGCCGGACAGTTCGTGGGGATAGCGCTCGGCGAACCGTCGTGGCTCGAGTCCGACCCGAGCAAGCAGATCGCATGCCCGGTCGATAGCAGCCTGCTTCCTGACACCATGCACTTGTGGGGCAAAGGCGATGGAGTCTTCGATCGTCAGCCTGGGGTTAAGCGACGCATAGCTATCCTGAAACACCATTTGCGCCTGGCGGCGAAACTCCTTGAGTGACAGGTCGCGCCCGCCGACTGCCTGGCCGTCAAAAATAATTTCACCATGATCGGGCGGGATCAGGCTCATCAGCAGTCTGGCCGTCGTGGATTTCCCGCAGCCGGACTCGCCGACCACACCCAGTGTTTCGCCCTTGCGCACGGCAAAATCGATGCCATCCACGGCGCGCACCATACCACCGCCCCGGCCCAGCATGTCTTTCTTTAGTGCGAAGTACTTGACCAGGTTCTGCACCATCAGCAGGGGCTGTGCGGCCCCGCCGATATCCTGGTTGATATTTGACAGAGTATTCATATCAATTCTTGATTTCCATGGCGGTACGCAGACCGTCTGAAAGCAGGTTGAACGCAATGGAGGTCACGAAGATCATCACTCCGGGTAGGGCGGCAATCCAGGGCTGAACGTAGATGGCCGTGCGCAGCGTGTTGAGCATCAGGCCCCACTCTGGCTCCGGAGGTTTGACGCCAAGCCCAAGAAAGCTCAGTCCTGAAGCCAGGATCATCGACACGGCGATCAGGCTGGTCGAGTAGACAAAGATGGGGCCGAGCACGTTGCCCAGCACATGTACGCGAACGATGGTGAATGCGTTCGCGCCCGAGGCGCGGGCAGCCTCCACGAAATCCCGTTCGCGAATCTGCGTGGTCACACTCTCGGCTACGCGCGCGATCGGCGGAATGAAAACGATCGTGAGCGAGATCAGCGAATTGGTAATGCCAGCACCCAGCACACCTGACAAGGCAATGGCCAGCAGCACGGAAGGAAACGCGTAAAACACGTCGATGGTGCGCATGATCAAGGTGTTGGTCATACCGCCCGCGTAGCCCGCGATGATGCCGATGACCGAACCGATGCCAAAGGCCAGCACGACCGGCGTGATGCCCATGAATAGTGACAACCTGGTGCCGACGATGAGCCTTGACAGCATGTCGCGACCCAGCTCGTCAGTTCCCAGAAGGTGCCCGGCAAAGCCAATCGGCTTGAGCCGTTTCATGATGGACGCCGCATAAGGATCGTAGGGCGTGATCGACTGCCCGAACACGGCCATCACCAGCAGGATCAGTATGACGAACGCGGCGAACATCGCGAGCCGATCACGACACAGGCGTCGTCCGACGTTCTGCCAGTAGCCAATGGACTTTTCCATTGGCAGGGCGGGTACTTTGGCTGGATCAACGGAAATATTAAGCATGAATGTTCCCCGTCCGTCAGCTGCGCGCAATGCGCGGGTCGAGTAACGTCTGGATGACGTCAACGACGAGGTTAAGGATCACGAAGAACATGGCCAGCACCAGGATTGTGCCTTGCAGCAAAGGCAGGTCACGTTGAAAAATGGCTGAGTTCAGCAAAAACCCCGTGCCTGGCCATGAAAACACGGTTTCGATCAGGATTGAACCGCCAAGCAGGTACCCAAGTTGCAGTCCCATCACCGCCAGCGCAGTCGGTGCTGCGTTCTTGACGACGTGAAAAAAAATCCCGACATCGGTCAGGCCCTTGGCCCGCAGGCCGACAATGAATTCCTGCGCGAGAATGTCGGCCACCAGTGCGCGCACGGTGCGCGCGATGATGCCCATGGGAATCACGCTCATGGTCACCGCCGGCAAGATCAGGTATCTGACGTGCTCCCAGTTCCATTGCCAGTCCGCCGACCCGCCTGGACCGGCGCCGCTGGGAGGCAGCCACATCAGCGTCGAGCTGAAAATGATGACCAACACCATGCCCAGCCAGTAGTGGGGCACGCTGACGCCCAGCACGGAAGTCAGAGACGCTGCCTTGTCGATCCATGAATTCTGGAAATAACCCGCCACGAACCCGAACAGACAGCCAAACAGAAACCCGATCAGCGTGCCGAACACCGCCAGGCGCAACGTGTTGCCCACCGCTCTCAAGACTTCCGTGGTGACGGGGCGCCCCGATGCGATGGAGGTCCCCAGGTCTCCATGCAGCGCGCGCCAGACCCAGCTGGCGAATTGTTCCGGATAACTGCGGTTGAAACCGTAAAGCTCCATGAGCTTGGCCTGCAGTTCTTGCGAAGCGTCGGGCGGCAAAATGGAGACCAGCGGATCACCGGGCGCCAGATGCACCAGGGCGAAACAGACCAGCGCCACCCCCAGCATGATTGGCAGCGTATAAATAATGCGACGCAACAAAAAACTCAGCATTTAAATCCATCTCTCGTAGCGCAGTAGTGCGATAGTGCGGGATGGCTTTGCTCAACCCACATCGTGCCCAACAACATTGAGTAAGCAAGTACTGTGCCACCACACCGAGTTTCATGTTTTAAAGCTGGGTGTGGCACGGGTCCAACACCCTTGGCGTTCAAGCCCAGTTCTGGTGCGTGATTCTGTCATCCGGACCGTGACCTGCACCAGAACGGGTCACTGACCGCACTGCATTGGCGTTGCAGGCTGGCTCAGGCGCCAGCCTTGAACGATTTGTTCCAGTATTCCAGGCAACCGTTCTTCAAGTCCGCCAGCGACTTCGAGTCGTAGGGCTTGACGCGTTGGAGTTCCGCTTCAGTAAAGCTTACGCGGGCCTTCAGGTCGGCTGGCATGTCCGCGTTCTGAACCGTGGGGGCGTAGCCCATCGCGCGGGCAAATTCGACCTGACCTTTAGGGTCAAGCATCGCGTTAAGGTATTTCTGCGCACCCGACTTATTGCGCGAGTTGCGTGGCACGGCCCCTTCGAACGTGACGGCCACCGCACCTTCCCGGGGGACCACGAAGCCAAGCGGCAGTCCGGCGTCCTGCCATTGCAGCGCACGCGCTTTCCACATGCAGGTCATCCAGATTTCGCCCGACTTGAGCGCAGCGGCGACGGCTTCGTTGGAGGGGAAAATCTTTGGATCATTTTTCTTGATCTCGCCCAGGAACCTCATGCCAGGATCGAAACTGGACATGTTTCCACCATTCGCGAGTCCTGCGAAAAGCGTGTTGGCAACGAATAGAATGTCTGAAAAACCCGTGCGGCCACGCAAGGCCGGATCAAGTGCAGCAGTAAAGGATTCGGGTGGCGTCTTGAATTTCTCGGTGTTGTAGACCAACACCATGGCGCTAAAAATGTGCGGGATCGAATAAGGTGTGCGGAACAGTTCGATCGTATTGACGATGTTTGGTACTTCTTTGGCCGTCAGGGTTTCAAACACCTCGGCACGCGACAGATCGTACATGTCGACGTCCTGTAGTAGCACGACATCCATGGTGCCGCGACGCGCATTTTTTTCGGCACGCACCTTCGTGGCACGTGCGACGGCGTTGCCAGTATCAAACACAACATTGGCACCGCCAGCCAGTGGGTTGACGATTTTTTGCAGCAAGTTCTGGTAGTCGCCACCCCAGGTGCCGACCACTACGCTTGCCTCCTGCGCTGACACGTCGCGCGCGATCATCGGCATGGCTGGCGCCAAGAGCAGCCCAGAAGCTGTTTTCAGAAAAGTGCGTCGGTTCAGGCTAGAGGAATGCATGTGAACTCCGTTTGTGGAAGAGTGGCAAACCGACCGAGGGAAGATCGGGGGTTGGTGCTGCGATGAGAGGATCCAGACGCACGCATGCCCCGGGCATATCCTCACTGAGCTTTTTCGGGGTGATGTCCCGTGTGATGACCACAATAACATCTGGTGCGCCCCGACGCTGCGTCATGCGTCGAGGAATACTGAAGGTGGTGCCCACGCTCTGGATCAGGATCGGGTCTTCGCAGTCGGTCACGTGCACCAGCGCCTTGACGCGCAGCAATCGCTCTCCGCACAGGCCAGCCAGATTGTCCAGCCATATGGAAAGTTCATCCCAGCATGTTCCGGGCGCGACAGTGCCTTGCATGACATGCAAGCGAGGGTGTGCCGATGCCAGCGGGGCGGCACGTTGCATCAGTGCCATCACGGCGGTGCGATCGGTCGTCTCGTTCGCCTCGTGGGAAAACGCTTCGCGGACTTGAGCCTGCCGGTCCGCATGACCAAGCACGCGCGCCATCGGATTGACCAATGTGGCTTGAGCCATAAGCGTGGCAAGGGCGTCGGGCTCGATCAGGTCAAGTTTAGTCAGCACAATCCGTTGCGCTGCGGCAAGTTGCGCCGCGGCTTCTTCGAACTGGTGGAGTCGCAGGCCGCCGAGCACCGCGTCAAAGGTGCTGACAACTGACACACGCAGCCCGCGTCGCGCCAGCTCCGGGTCAGTTAATGAGGCAATGATGGGCCCCGGGCGTGACAGTCCACTGGTTTCAATCACAATTCGCGCGAGCGCGGGTGCAGTGGGCGGCCGTGGCGCATCGAGCAGGCGCGACACGGTGTGGATCAGACTACTGCGAAGAGAACAACAGACGCAGCCATTGGCAAGCAACGTCATCGGGACGTCGCCGCCGCCCTCGGTCACCAGCGCACCGTCAATGCCAACGGCACCCGCCTCATTGACGATCACGGCGGTGTCGTGCATGCCTGCTTGCTGCCCGAGGAAATCGACCAGCAGGGTGGTTTTCCCGCTGCCCAGGAAACCGCACAGGATGATCAGGTCGACCGGTGTGGGGCGGTGCGCTTTAGCGGGCTGGTGGTCGTTCATCATCACCGTCGCTCCAGCTGTCATTGACCATCGTGCGTACATCGGCCAGCAATTCCTGCGTGTCATACACGACGCCCGCGCGTATGGTGTATTGCAACGACCGCTTCCATTCAACAGCGCCTGTATCGTCGTTCAGGCGCATCGCACCCGTTCCATACAGAAGCTTGAAATCTTCCAGTGGATTGCAGTGGTGCACGAGCAGGTCGGCACGCTTGCCCAGGTCGATTGAACCCGTGTCGTCCTCGATGCCCAGTAGTGCCGCCCCCTGCGAGGTCGCCGCGCGCAACACTTCAAGTGGATGAAAGCCCGCCTCTTGGAGGAGTTCAAGTTCGCGAATCAGGCCGAAACCAAAAATCTGGAAAATAAAACCGGAGTCACTGCCCGCGCAGACTCGACCACCACGATTCTTGTAGTCATTGATGAACTGCATCCAGATCCGGTAGTTCTGCTTCCATTCAATTTCGTTAGTGGTACTCCACTTGTACCAGTATGCACCGTGCCCGCCACGCTGCGGCTGGAAATATTTCCAGATGGCTTTCCACGTATAAGCATCGTGCCAGTCGGCACGGCGCGCGCGCATCAGGTCACGGTTGGCGTCATAGATATTGAAGGTTGGCACGAACGTGTGCCCGGCCTCAAGAAACTGATCGAGCACCTCGTTCCATTTTTGACTGCCCGGCTGGGCACCCTGCATGAACATCTGCCCCGACACTGAAAACCGGAAGTACTCGTCGCTGTAGTTGTAGTCATTCGGAAAATTCTGCACGATGCGATTTTCGAATAACGCTTCCGGGATTCCGTAGTAGTGCTCAGAACTCGTGAGCCCCCACTTTGCCGAGGTGAGTGCGTTGACCCGCGTGACGGCCATTTGTGCGTGGTGGCAACCACTGCGCAGACCGACTGTTGCCGCTTCATCCAGGGCTGCTTGCATGATCGCGGGTGGTGCGCCAAAAAACTTGATCCCGTCCGCGCCACGCGCCTGGATCTTGCGTACCCAGTCGCGTGCCTGCTCTGGCGTATGAATCGTTTTGATTCGGTCGTTGACGGCGGGAAAATAGGCGTGCACAAGCAAGCGAGGTGCTGCGATTTCATTGCGTTCAGCCGCGTCGCGTTGTTGCAGCATATAGCCCAGGCCGTTCATCGAGCCCATCTCTCGTACGGTCGTGACGCCATGGGCCAGCCACAGTTTGTAGATGTAGTCGGCGGGCGGTACGACGCCACTCATCGAGTGATACGGGGTGCCAACGTGGGCATGCGAGTCAATCAGGCCTGGCGTGACAAATTTTCCATGACAGTCGATTTCATGGTCACCCGGCGCGGGGCGGCGCGCAGGGTTGATCGGCTTATGGGGTGTCCCCACGTTGACAATGCCCGTGATGCGTCCCTGTTCGACCACGATGTCGACCGGTCCCCAGGGCGGGGCGCCCGTGCCGTCGATGATTGCGGCACCACGCAGGACCATTCTGTTGAACGGACCCACGCCCCGGTCGCGGGTCGTCGCGGCGATGGCTGGAAACCAGCCCTTGGGTTCATTGATCAGTCGAGATTCTTCACCGACGTCGTAGTTTTCAATCTGTGGGGTGTCTGACATGCTTGCTCCGCAAAAATTGTGTCATCGAAGTATCGGACCATCAAAGAGTAGGCAGGTTGTAGGCGTCGGTCAATCTTTGTGCACCCTAACTCAACGTCATCAGGCTGGCGTTGCCACCTGCCGCCGCGGTGTTGACGCTGATCGACTGTTCGTGCAACAGGCGGTCCGCCATGTAGTGCTGGCCCTGTGCCAACGATTCGGTATTCAGCCCAAGTACCGTCACGAGCGGGCCTGCACGCCGCGCCATGCGTTGATTGAAGGTCCGGAGTGCGTCGGTGTCACCCTCGAACAGCGCCAGATCGAACTCAAGTGCGTCGAGTTCATCGTTCGTCACCATCACGGCGTCCTGTGCGCGGGCGGGATGGTTCTCGGCGATCCAGGCCCGCACGCAGGGGTGATCCAGCCATATGGCCCGATTGCCGGTGGCGTGCACCACGTTCCATTGCTCGGCCACGCCGGACGTACTGTGCGCCGCGCACAGCACGGTGCCACGCGGCGCCAGGCTGTAGACGTTGCTCTCGCCGGTCGGACCCATGAGCAACTTCTTGCGGGGCCAGCCACCCAGGGTGCTGGCCCAGTCGGGCAGGTCACCCGGACGTGTAGCCAGCAGTCTCCCCATATACAGTGGGCCACCCGCCTTGGGACCGGTGCCCGACAAGCCCAGACCGCCAAAAGGCTGCACGCCGACGACTGCGCCAACGACATTGCGGTTGACATAAATGTTCCCGGCACGGATGCGCGTGGTCAGCCGGTCGATGGTCTCGTCGATCCGGCTATGCACGCCAAAGGTCAGCCCATAGCCCGTGGCATTGATCTGGTCGATGAGCCCGTCCATGTCTTCGCGGCGATACCGCAGTACGTGCAGCACCGGACCGAATACTTCCTTGCCCAACACGTCGATGGAATCGATCTCGATCAGCGTGGGTGCCACGAAGGTGCCGCGCTTGCAGTGCGATCCTAGCTGCACCCGCGTGATCGCATATCCTGCGTGGTTCATCGAAGCGATATGTTGTTCGATCACGTCCATCGCCTGCGCGTCAATGACCGGACCGACATCACTGGAAAGTCGATCGGGCGGGTTCACGTCCAGTTCCTGCATGGCACCGCGCAACATCCCCAGCACATGATCTGCGCTGTCGACTTGCAGGCAAAGCACACGCAGGGCTGAACAACGCTGCCCGGCGGAATCGAAGGCCGAGGCGAGCACGTCGGCCACCACCTGTTCGGCCAGTGCTGAAGAGTCCACGACCATCGCGTTCTGGCCACCGGTTTCGGCGATCAGAACGATCGGTTGGCCGAGGTCGTCGAGTCGGTTTGACAACTGTGCGGCGATCAGGCGGGCGACCTCGGTTGAACCCGTGAACATGACGCCCCGCAAATCGGGTGACGCGATCAGTTGCGCGCCGACCGTCTCCCCGTTTCCGGGCAACAATTGAAGCGCGCCCGGTGCCACGCCGCAGGCAAGCAGGATCCTGACGGCCTGCGCAGCGATCAGGCAGGTTTGCTCGGCGGGTTTGGCCAGGACAACGTTGCCGCTTGCGAGCGCGGCTGCGATCTGCCCCGTGAAAATCGCCAAAGGGAAATTCCATGGGCTGATGCACACGATCGGTCCGAGGGCGCGGTGCGTATCATTTGAAAATGTTCCAGAGGCCTGTGCTGCGTAATAGCGCAGGAAGTCGACCGCTTCGCGCACTTCGGCGATCGCGGCGGAAAATGATTTCCCCGCTTCGCGTACCAACAAGCCGAGCAGAGTCTGCATTTCAGACTCGAGCATATCGGCCGCGCGTTGCAGGCACCATCCCCGTTCTGCCGGTGGTGTCGCTTGCCAGATGGGTGCGGCGGCCACCGCGCTTGCGAAGGCTCGCCGAACATTCTCCGGTTGCGCATCGGTGACGTGCCCGACCACATCCTGATGATTGGCCGGATTGAGCACCGATCGCGCCTGCGGTGCGGCCAACGAATCAACAAGCTCCCGTTGGTGCGCGGGGTCGGTCGGTGCCAGGATTGGCCCCGCGCGCCATGGTGTGCTTGCACGATGAAGCAGCGCGGCTGACAGGGAACCCAGGCGATGCTCATTGCTCAGGTCAAGCCCCGCCGAGTTAGTGCGTGCCCCCGTGTGCGCAGGCCCGAACAAATCACGGGGCAGGGGAATCCGGTCATGCGGGCTGCCGGCGGGGACGATCTTGCGGGCTTGCTCAACCGGGTCGGCGACCAGGTCAGCGACCGCGATGGCGTCATCGTTGATCTGATTGACGAACGACGAGTTCGAGCCGTTTTCAAGCAGGCGCCTCACCAGGTAAGCCAACAATGTTTCGTGCGAACCCACTGGTGCGTAGATCCGGCAGGGACGGCCCAGCCTGCCCTGCGCGACGGGCCCTGTCACTTCTTCGTACAGTGGCTCGCCCATGCCGTGCAGGCATTGAAATTCATATTGCCCGGCGTAGTAGTTCTGGCCGGCCATTTCATAAATGGCTGCCACACTGTAGGCGTTGTGCGTCGCGAACTGCGGGTAGATGACTTCGGGTACAGAAAGCAGCTTGCGCGCACAAGCCAAGTAGGAAACGTCACTGTATATTTTTCGCGTGTAGACGGGGTAGCCTTCCAGGCCATCTTGCTGGGCGCGCTTGATTTCGCTGTCCCAGTAGGCACCTTTGACCAGTCTGATCATCAGGCGATGATGGCTGCGACGCCCCAGGTCGATCAGGTAGTCGAGCACGAAGGGCGCCCGTTTTTGATAAGCCTGCACCACGAAGCCTAGTCCGTTCCAGCCTGCCAGCGCAGGATCAAAACAGAGTGCCTCAAGGATATCGAGCGACAACTCTAGTCGGTCGGCTTCCTCGGCGTCGATATTGATGCCTATATCGTACTGACGCGCCAGGCGAGACAGCGCCACGACGTCGGGCAACAGTTCGGCCATGACGCGCTCACGTTGTGCACGCGAGTAGCGCGGATGCAACGCCGAAAGTTTGATTGAAATGCCTGGACCTTCATAGATTCCCCGTGCCGCGGAGGCCTTGCCAATCGCGTGGATCGCTTGCTCGTACAACGTGAAATAGCGTTTGGCGTCCTTCCGTGTGGTGGCTGCCTCGCCCAGCATGTCGTAGGAATAGCGAAAACCCTTGGCTTGCATTTTTGCGCTGTTGGCCAGCGCTTCAGAGATCACCTGGCCGGTGACAAATTGTTCACCCATCAGGCGCATCGCCATGTTGACGCCCTGCCGGATGACCGGTTCGCCCCCTTTGGTGATCAGTCGCGAGATTGCATTGGACAGATTTTTCTCGCTGTTCTGCGAGACCAGCTTTCCGGTCAGCACCAGGCCCCAGGTGGCGGCGTTCACGAACATCGATGGTGATGCGCCCACGTGCGACTTCCAGTCGCCATAGGCAATCTTGTCGCGTATCAGCGCATCGCGCGTGGCGCGATCAGGAATGCGCAGTAGTGCCTCGGCCAGACACATGAGTGCGACACCTTCCTGTGTCGAAAGCGAAAATTCCTGAATCAGTGCCTCGACGCCGCCACTCTTGCGCTTGGCCCGCAGCGCCTCAACCAGACGTGTCGCGAGCAACCTGACCGCCCCCGGGTCGCTTGCTTGGGCTTGTGAAATCAGCATGGGCAGGCAGTCTGTTTCCGGACGACGATAGGCGGCGGTAATTGCAGCGCGCAAGACGGATTGCGGCTGTACATCTTGACCGAATTCATAAAAAGGCGCGACGGAAAATCCCTCTGCTGCTGCATGCGGCGGTGCGTCATCCCGGTTCGCGGCCAGGTGTCTCAATTCTGGCACTTCCTCGCCGCGTTCAATTTTCTCGATCAGGGCAATCAGCGCCTGCTTGTGCAACCAGTGTGGTGTGCAGTGGTTTTGTTCAGCGACGACGCGCAGACGTTCACGCAGTGACTCGTCGACTTTGACCCCTATCGTGGTGGTAGCCATCAATGATTACTTCCCGTAAGCTTGCGTGCCCGGTGCTTCAGGACGACATCGTCCTGAGGTAGCGCCTGTGAATGATCCAGTTCGACGTGAGTGCCATGGCCAACGTGGCCACCACCAGAATCAATGCCATCGCAGCGCCAAACGGCCAGTTCGATGCCCGGGCGATTTGTCCGTACACGGCGGGTGCCATCATGGTGATGCCGCTGCCGCCGAGCAGCACAGGCGTCGCGTAGGCATTCATGCACAGGATGAACACCAGCATCGTTCCGGCAGCTACGCCAGGCGCGACAATCGGCAGAACAACCCGCCAGAACGTGGTGAACATGCCAGCGCCCAGATTCTGTGCGGCTTCTTCGACTGAAAAATCGATTCCTTCCAGCACGCTTTGCAATGTCAGGATCATGTAGGGCAGCACCACCGCAGTTGTGCCGATCACGACGGCCATCGGGGTGTAAAGGAGCTTGAGCGGTTGGTCGATCAGGCCCAGCCATGCCAGTAGTGCATTCACAAATCCGGCGTTGCCCAGCACGACCATCCACCCCGCGGCGCGCACCACGTTGCCCACCATGAGCGGGAATACCAGCAGGATGATGAGCAGGCTCTTGTGACGTGTCTGTGTCTTGGCCAGGAAGTAGGCAACAGGAAAGCCCAAACCCAGTGCCAGCAGTGTGCAAATGGCAGCCACTTCGACCGTGCTGAGAAACACGTTTCTGTAGTACGAGTCGCTAAAGAACTTCACGTAGTTTTCAAGCGTGAAGCCCTCTTTCATCATTTGTACAGGATCAAACTGGTTAAAGCTGTAGCGCATCATCAGCACGATCGGAACCATGATGATGACCAGCACCACCAGCGAAGCCGGGAAGGCCAGCGTGCCGCCCAGTCGGGCTCGCCGTGCCTGTTCAGCAAAATGTTGGGTCATGCGCCGTCCTTATTCCGTAAACAGCACGCAGTCTTGCGGCTGAAAGCTCGCGAAGGCCTGCAGCCCCGGTGCCAGGGACAGGTCCCTGCTGGCTGTCGTATTCGGAAGCTGGCACGCGAGACGCATGTTGCCGGGCCCATCGAGCTTGATATCAACGTGCGCGCCCAGGTAGGTCAGTGACGCGATCGTGACCGCGATCGTGTTGCACGTGCCGGGGGTGCGTGAGATGAGGATGCGCTCAGGCCGCACGCCCAGCCTGGTCGCGTCGCCCCGAGTCGACTCCACGGACAGAACGCATCCCGCTTCGGTCATGAATGCCCCGCGGCCTTGAAGCCGCCCTGCGAAGAAATTCATTTTTCCAAGGAAGTCCGCGACAAACAGGTTAGCTGGATTTTCGTAGAGCGAATCAGGTGTTCCGACTTGTTGCACGCAGCCGTTGTACATGATTGCCATGCGATCGGACATTGCAAGGGCCTCTTCCTGGTCGTGCGTGACAAAAATAGTGGTCAGCCCCAGGCGTTGCTGCAATGCGCGTATCTCTTCGCGCACTTCAAGACGCAGCTTGGCGTCCAGGTTCGACAAGGGCTCGTCGAGCAGGAACACCCTGGGCTCGATAGCCAGTGCACGCGCAATCGCCACGCGCTGCTGCTGCCCGCCCGACAATTGGCGTGGATAGCGATCCCGCAGGGCGGTCATGCGCACCATGTCCAGCGCCTCGCGAATGCGCGCTTCGCGATCATTCGGCGCAACCTTGTGCATTTCCAGTCCGAAGGACACATTCTGTGACACGGTCATGTGCGGGAACAGTGCGTAACGCTGGAACACCATGCCTGTATTGCGCTTGTGAACCGGCAGGTCGGTGACATCAGTATCACCAATCAGGATGCGTCCGGCTGTGGGATCGATGAAGCCCGCGATCATGCGCAGCGTCGTTGTCTTTCCGCATCCACTGGGCCCCAGGAATGCGACCAGTTCGCCGTCGGCGATATCGAGGGAAAAGTCTTCCACCGCAACCGAGGTGCCAAACTTCTTATTCAGGTTTTGCAAGGAAACACGTGCCATGATCAAACCACCTGACTGAGTTTTACAAAGCGATCTGTCACCAGCATGATGATCCCCAGGAGCAGGATTTGCACAGAAGAGACCGCGGCGATAGTGGGATCCAGATTGAATTCCAGGTACTGCATGATCGCGATGGGCAGCGTGGTGTTGCCAGGTCCGACCAGCGATAGCGACAGTTCCAGGTTCTCGAAGGACACGATGAAACTGAAGAGAGCTGCCGCCACGATCGCCGGGCGCAGCAGCGGGAGGGTGATTCGCCAGAACGCCAGGCGACCGCTCGCCCCCAGGTTGCGGGCGGCTTCTTCCATGGAAGGATCCAGGCCGTGCATGCTGGCGGACACCAGACGCACGGTCCAGGGGATGGTGAGACAGATATGCGCCAGCACCAGTCCGCCGGCCGTACCGACCAGATCGCGATCCAGGAAATTTTCCGTCTGGAGATAGAACAGGTAGATGGCGATGCCTGTGACGATTCCGGGCATGAGCAGTGGCGATAGCAGCAGGGTATTGATGATTTTGTTGCCGGGGAACGCATAACGGATGATGCCCAGGGCCGCCGTCACCCCCAGCACCACGCCGGCCAGTGCGGCAATGACCGCTATTTGCATACTGAAGATGAACCCGTTGACGAAGGCCTGGTTTTCCCAAGCGTTCAGATACCAGTGCAGCGTGTAGCCCGAGGGTGGGAAATACAGGATCGCGTCTTTGAAAAAGCTCAGCCACAGAACAAAAACCAGTGGACAGAGCATCAGGGCATAGACGAGCGTGACAAAGACCCGCAGGATCCATTTGCCTGGACGTAACCGCCGCACGGGTAATATGCTCGTTGACAACGCGGTGCTCCAGATGCTCAGTATTTGTCGAATACTAGGCTGGTTGTACCTTTTTAGTTATTAGGGTTAACCCTAAACTTACAATTCTTACCTTTTGTTAATGTCCAGAACCCAGTCCTTGCTTGCAATCCACCTTGTTGCCCTGTGTTTTGGTGTGTGCGGAATTCTGGGTGAGGTGATCCAGGCCGACGCGGCCTTCATCACGTGGGGGAGGGCAATGTTTGCTGTCGTGGCGCTCACGTTGTTCGGAAAATTCCTCGGTACCCGGCCCGTACACCCAGTCTCTGCCAGTCATCGGTGGCGTGCGTTGTTGCTGTCCGGGGCCATGCTGGCGGTCCATTGGGTGACTTTTTTCGTTTCCGTCAAGGTGGGCGGCATCGCCGTGGCGACGCTGGGGTTTGCCAGCTTTCCAGCCTTCATCACCTTTATCGAATGGGCCATTCTGCGCGAACAGGTCACCCGGGCCGAATGGGTGCGGCTGTTGCTGGTATCCGTTGGGCTTGTGCTGGTGACGCCGTCCCTGTCGCTCGACAACGCGGGGACTACAGGCTTGCTGTGGGGGCTCGTGTCGGGTGCCACGTTTGGTCTGCTCGCCGTGATCAACCGCCGGTCATTGGCTGGCGTGGACGCCTTGCAGGTGGCCGGCGTCCAAAACCTGGTGGTGTTCCTCCTGCTTTGTCCCTGGGCCTTGCCCAGCGTTGGCGCGGTCAGCCTGAACAGTTGGTTCTGGATACTGGTGTTAGGTGTGATCTGCACTGGCCTTGCCCACCTTTTGTTCGTGTCGAGTCTGCGCCAACTGCACGCCCGCACCGCAGGCCTGGTGGTCGCCCTTGAACCGGTGTACGCGATCGCCTTTGCGTGGATGCTGTTTGGGCAGACCCCGGGCGTGCGGACATTGATAGGCGGGTGCATCATGATCGGGGCGATCCTGAGTGCCAGTCTGGCCATCAAAAACGCCAACTAGCAACATGCCGGGGTCATGTCGACCAAAAAAGGCCAAATGCATACCCGCGATGAAAGTTATGATGTGACCATGACCATCAGGACTGATCGCGCATGAAGTCACCCGACACCGCTCAAGACACCGCCCTCGACACCGTTCGCGAACCCGCGCCAGACGCCACGCACCCGGCGGTTGCGGCGGGTCAGGCCGGGCACGCCGGCCATCCGCCGCGTGATATTGCCCGCGTGATGATCAGTTGCGTGGTTCCGGCCTACAACGAGTGCAAAAATCTTGGCGTGCTGCTTCCTGCGCTGCAGGCCGTGCTGGGCCGTACCCAGGCCAGTTGGGAAGTGATTGTGGTCGATGACGGCAGCCGGGATGCCACCTCTACACTGATGACGGCCTGGACCCGTAATCCGGGGTTTCGCACCGTCCAGTTGTCACGTAACTTTGGCAAAGAGCCGGCGATTACCGCTGGCCTGCAGGCGGCGACGGGTGACGTGGTGATCATTCTTGATGCAGACATGCAGCATCCTCCTGATCTCGTGCCCGCCATGCTGGAACGCTGGCAGGCAGGCGTCGATATGGTCTATGCCGTTCGCGAAAACCGGAAAGACGAGGGATGGGGCAAGCGATTCGGCACACGGATGTTCTATTCGCTGATGGCAGGTTCCCATGGCGTTCAGGTTCCGCCGCATGCGGGTGACTTTCGACTCATGGATCGTGCGGTCGTAGATGCCCTGCTTCAGTTGCCCGAGCGCAATCGTTTCATGAAGGGGCTCTATGCCTGGGTTGGTTTTCCCTCCGAGCCTATTACCTACACGCCCGATAACCGCCAGTTTGGTGAAACGCACTTCAGCCACTGGAAACTGTTGCGCCTGGCGCTTGCCGGGCTGACCGCGTTTACCACGTGGCCCTTGCGCGCGGTCAGCATCACGGGGTTCGTGGTCTCGCTGTGCTCGTTCGCCTACGGCATCTACATCGTGATTGAGTACCTGATGTTTCTCAACCCGGTCAGTGGCTGGCCCACGATTGTGACCATCCTGCTGTTTTTCTCGGGAATCAACCTGATTTCACTGGGAATCGTGGGGGAATACATCGGTCGCATCTTTGATGAAGTCAAGGGGCGTCCCTTGTACATCGTGCGCCAGATGTCGGGCCAGTCGTTCAATTCTGGCGGCCAGGCTCAGGAGGGAGCAGACCTGAAGGCCCAGAGTCTGCTGAGTGCGAAAGTCAGCACCGCGATGGCAACCAATATCAACAACAACAGGACGTCGTAACGAATGGTGGTGGTGCGCAGCAACCAGGCGTAGGACGCTTCGTTGATGCAGAAACCCAGAGCCGACACCATGAAAAAACGTGCGGCGGCAGGTACCAGCCGGGCCTGCTGATGCCGAAAGGTCAGGCGATAATGACCACTGAACGAAACAAGAAAGGCGATCAGCCAGCCGACCAGGTTGGCAAGCAAGGGCGTCACGCCCGCCAGGGACACCAGCCCGACGGCAACTACCCAGTGCGTGAGCGATGCCGCGCACCCCACGACGATAAACCAACTGACCTGATGCACAACACGACGCATGCAAAACCTTCCTGAAACGACGAAACCGGTTGAGGCCACAGGACAGGTCGTCCCGGTCATCGTCTGCGCGGATGATTTCGGGATGGAGCCTAGCGTGGACGAAGGTATTGTAGAACTCTCGCGCCTCGGACGGCTGAGCGCCACAAGTTGTCTGGTTGATGCACCAGAATTTGCCCAGAGCGCGGCCACCCTGAAGGACTTGCCCATCGACCTGGGGTTGCATTTGAACTTCACAGAGTCGCTGGGCCTGCCCGGTCTGTTTCTGCCGCATGGCAAGCTCGTTGCGCTGGCGTACACACGCAGACTGCACGTGGCCGGGGTACGTCGGCAGATCGATTCACAGCTGGATCGGTTTGAGCGCCACGTGGGTCGCGCACCGGATTTTGTCGATGGCCATCTCCATGTGCATCAACTTCCGGTTATCCGCGAGGCTCTGGTTGATGCCTTGGTGCGTCGATACCCCAAGGCACGGCCGTGGCTGCGCAACACAACGCCGGGAACGCTTGATCCGGCATTGCCTTTCATGCAGCGTTTCAAGCCACGGGTCATCGCCGCGCTTGGTGCGGCACCTCTGTTCAAGTTAGCCAGCCTGGCGCATTTCAAGTTCAACAGCGGCTTTCTGGGCGTTTATGACTTTGAGCGCTCTCATCCCCCTTATCCGGTCCTGCTGGATGCCTGGTTGCGACACGCTACACCGGGAATGTTGTTGATGACCCATCCAGCCAAACGGTTTGCCCGGGGCGTTGCCTTCGGCACGGATCGCGTTGAGGAGTACCGCACGCTTTCAGGGGAAATCTTTGCCGCCCTGCTGGCAACATATCATCTGAAGGTCTCCAGAATGACAACGCTGGCTGAGCCTTAGACCGTCATGCCGCGTGTGGTGCCAGACGATCACTCCGGGGATGAAGCCGGGTTCGAGGGTAGAGCGCTGCCCGGGGCGGCCCGCCTGGCCTCGGTGATCTCGGTCGCGAGTTCCTCGCGCCCGTAAAACTTCACGCCGCGCTCGATGCGGTCACGCCCTTGTGAGCGGCGATGACGATTCGTGTCGCGCAGCGAGTATACGCAGCCGCAATACTCCTGCTGGTAAAACTCTTCGCGCTTGCTGATTTCGATCATGCGTGCCGACCCACCATGCTTGCGCCAGTTATAGGTCCAGTAAATCAGCGCGTCGTAACGGGCCGCGGCGCGTTCACCGCTGCCGTTGATCTGAGCCATGTCCTTCCAGCGAGAGATGCCCAATGAGCTGGTGATCGTGTCGTAGCCGTGTTCGTGCGCATAGAGCGCCGTGCGCGCAAACCGCATGTCAAAGCAGGTCGTGCAGCGCTCGCCCCGCTCGGGTGCATCTTCCTGACCCTTGACCCGTTCAAACCAGTTGTCGACATCGTAGTCGGCGTCGATAAACCCGATCCCGTGCGATTGTGCAAAACGGATGTTCTCGTTCTTGCGGATTTCGTATTCTTCGATCGGGTGGATATTGGGGTTGTAAAAAAAAATGTCATAGTCGATTCCAGCTGCGAGCATGGCTTCCATGACCTCGCCCGAGCAGGGCGCGCAGCACGAGTGCAGCAGGACCTTTGATCGGCCTTCAGGCAATGACATCGTGGGGCGCAAAGGGTCTTTCATGGCAGGTGGCAACTCACTCGGGGCAACGGGACGGTCTCGCATTTTAAACGTTTCAGGCGTCAGGTTCCTAGCCCAGCACCGTGACCCAGAGTTGTCGCACGACCTCGCGCTCATGCAGCAGCTCGTCGTCGGGCACGCGGGCCTTCTCTGCGCCTTGCAGACGCACTTCGTGCTGGCGTCGCCTCAAGTTTCGATAGGCGTCGCCGGCGTGCCTGGCCAGGTCGGGGTCGATCAGTCCATTTTCGCCCGCCAGGCGCAACAGCGCGATATTGCCAAGATTGCTGATCAGGGTCGGATACGTGCCGGCGTAGCGCAGCACCAGATACTGCGTCACGAACTCCAGGTCGACCATGCCGCCCGGATCGTGCTTGATGTCGAAGTCGTCGCTGTGGTTCGGGTGGCCGGCACTCATTTTTTCACGCATCGCGCACACCTCCTGGCGAAGTTTTTCAGGGTCTCGCGGCATCACCAGTACTTTTTCGCGGACTTGTTCAAACAGCGCACCCACGCGCAAGTCGCCGGCGGCAAAGCGTGCACGGGACAGTGCCTGGTGTTCCCATGACCAGGCGTGGTTGAGTTGATACTGTTCAAAAGACGTGATCGACACGGCCAGCAGACCTGCGTCACCGTCAGGCCTCAGGCGCAGGTCGATTTCGTACAGGCGTCCGGAGGAGGTCATGGTTGATAACCAGGAGGATATCCGCCGTGCAAGCTTGGCATATTGCTCCGAGGCCTCATCGCGTGCATCGTCATACAGGTAGACCACATCCAGGTCCGACGAATAGCCGAGTTCTTTGCCGCCCAGTCGTCCATAAGCAATGACTGCGAATTGCGGGGCGGCGGGCCGCTGGTCGTCCGACGGCCTGACAACAAGCGGCCAGACCTGCCTGATGGTTTCCGACAGCTGCATGTCTGCCAGCGCCGAGAGCTGATCCGCCAGGCGTTCCACCGACAGCATCCCTTCAAGATCCTGCGCCAGCAACTGAAAGCTGATTTGACGTTGGGTGTCGCGCATCAGATTCATTTGCCGCTCAATGTCGGGTGTGCCGTCGGGCAACAGGCATGCGTCCAAGTCCGTGGACATCGCCTGTGCAAGCTTGTCGAAGTCCAGCGGCTCCATCAGGGAGCGCCAGGCAATCAGGCTGTCGAGCACCAGTGGATGCTGAATCAGATATTGCGCCGCCCAGGGGCTTGCCGCCATCATGCGGGCGACGCGCAGCATTGTTTCCGGGAATTCGGCCAACAACGCCAGGTAGGCGCTACGCTGGGCGACAGCCTCGATCAGATCCAGCAACCGCAGCGCCGCGACCATGGGGCTGGGTGTCATTTGCGCGGCGCGCAGCGCGATCGGCAGCAGTGTTTCGACTCGGTTGCGGCTATTGGTTGGCAACCCGCGGATACGGTGACTATCGAGAAACGACTCGACGCGGGTCGTCAGTTCAGTCGATTGTTCGGCAAATTTCGCGATTTCAGCTTCCAGTTCGCGACAGGGGTCTTGCTCCTCCCGGCCCGACGCAGGCTTGCCTGGAACCAGCCCTGCGGACAGACGCGTTTGCTCTGACTCTTCGCTGATGCCGGCGATGCGAAAAGCATTGCGGAACGTTTCGGCCACAAACTCACGGTGCGTGGCCAGGACTTGGCTGAATTCAGGTTCGGGCAGTGCCATCGCCTGGGCCAGCGCGGCAAGCCTGGCTGGGTCATGTGGCAGCATATGGGTTTGCGCGTCGTCGTAGTATTGCAGGGCGTGTTCGGTTTTCCGCAGAAAACGGTAGGCTTGCGCCAGGCGTGTCGCGATGGACTCCGGGATAATCCCCGCGCGAACCTGCGCAAGCAGGGCGGGCAGCAGGCCGCGTTGCTGCAGGGTGGGCATGCGTCCACCCTTGATCAGTTGCGAAAGCTGCACGACAAACTCGATCTCGCGTATGCCGCCTTCGCCAAGCTTGATATTGTGATGCGAATCGAGTCCGGGTCTTGCAAGCGCGCGCCGTTGCCAATCCTGCCGGATGCGTTCGCGCAAAGATCGCAGCGCCGCGAGTGCGTCAAAATCGAAGTACTTCCGGTAGACGAAAGGCAGTCGCATGCTTTCCACGTGGCGCAGCGTCTGGGTCGAGTCACTGTCGTCAAAGGCCCGCGCGGGGATGGCGCGACCCTTTAGCCAGGCATAGCGTTCCCACTCTCGGCCCTGTGTGAACAAGTATTGTTCAAAGGCATCCAGGCTCCAGGCAAGTGGTCCCGAGTCTCCATCCGGTCGCAGCCGCAGGTCAGTTCGAAATACCTGTCCTTGGGCATCCGCCTCCGAGATCACCGGCATCATCCGTTGGGTCAGCCTTGCGTAAAACTCATGGTGACTGAGCGGCCTGGGGCCATCGGTTTCGCCCTCCTCGCCGTAGAGCATGATCAGGTCGATGTCAGACGACACATTGAGTTCGCAGCCGCCGAGCTTGCCCATTCCGATGATGATCATCTCCTGGGGACGCCCGTTGACCGGATCTTTAGGCGCGCCGTGGACTGAAACCAGGTCAGCCATGACGCTGCGGTACGCCTGCTCGACACTTAAGTCAGCCAGCGTCGTCATCGCGCCCGTGACTTCCTCCAGGCTGGCAAGCCCGGCCAGGTCGCGCACCATCGCCAGGTAAAACACGCGTTTGCGTAACTGACGCAACACCTTGCGGCATCCCTGCGTGTCCAATCTGGCTGTCGTGGTGGGCTGCCCGGCCAGTTCCTCGAACCAGGCCATCAGGCGGTCGTTGGTGAGCGGGGTGTCGCTGGCGTCAGCCAGCCAGGTGGCAAAGTCAGGATTGCCCTGAACCTGGCGCTGCAGCGCGCTGGACCAGGCCAGAGCCACCGATATACGGAAGTCAGTCATATTTGGACAATGTTGCTAGGACACGTTTAACAGATTAGGGTATAAGTTCGAACAATATCCCAGCATATCCTTCTTTTTTTATCGTTACGCTTTGCAACTTTTCAAAAAAACACTGCGCTGGCTTCTCGTCGGCTTACTTGTCGTTTATATCGCGGCCGCTTTTGCCATGCTGACAGTTCGGTACGGGGTGCTTCCCCGTATCAATACGTGGCGACCACAGATCGAACAGCATTTGTCCTCGGCCCTTGACGTCCAGGTGACGTTGGGTGATATCACCGCGGATTGGTCGGGTCTGAACCCCACCTTGTCGATCAGTAACCTGAAGGTCGACGATGCCGACGGCTTGCCTGTGCTGAACGTGCCCAACGCGTTTGCCCTCGTGTCGTGGCGCAGCATCCTGGCCATGGACCTGCAGTTGGCCCGGCTTGAGATTAATGGCATCAACCTCGTGGCGGCACGGCGCGAGGATGGGACACTGACGCTGGCTGGGCATGCGTTTGACAGCCTTGGGCCCGATCGCCTTGAACTGAACAGTAAAGTGCTCGCCGTGAGTTGGCTCTTGAAACAGGGCATGATCGTTGTCAATGGCGCGACCCTGCGCTGGCATGACCACCAGCGCCAGGCACCCGAACTGGTGTTTTCGCAGGTCGATATTGCCTTGACAAACGGGCTGTTCAGCCATCGACTGATGGTCAAGGCGTCTCCACCACAGGCGATGGGTAAAACGGTCGAACTGGTGATGCGTGAGGACCATGTCCTGGGCCGACTGGGCCGCAGCGCCGACCGCAGCGCCGAAATCTACATTGAGATCGATGACCTCGATCCTCAGGCGTGGGCGCCGTGGCTTGATGTCCCTGTCCTCTCGGGTCGGTATGCCGCCCGCACCTGGATTGACGTGCAACAGGGGCGCCTCGGGCAGGCGGTGCTAGATCTCGCGGGCAAAGGTATCGGGGTCGCACTGGTGGCTGATCAGTCGCCAGATTTTTTTGCCGACGATGCCCAGGTGCGGGTGACGGGTTGGTTGTCCGATATTTTGCCGTTGACGCATTCGCCACTTCTCGTTCGCAGCCCTGACGCAGCCGGCCTGAACATGACAGTCAAGGCGTCGGGCGTGCACGTTGACAGTCCTCTTTTCGAACCATCTCAGGTCCAGTTGGGTCGCCTGGATATAGCCGGACATCTCAGCCGGACCCAAGACGAGCAACTGTCGCTCGCATTCTCAAGATTTGTCGTAACGAGTGCCGACCTGCAGGCCAGTCTGCAGGGCTCCTGGCACGCCGGCGGGGATTCGGCCGCCGGCATCGCTGACGTGACCGGCACGCTGGCACAACTGTCACTTCCATCGCTGTACAGATATCTTCCCACCACCGTTCCCGACGAGGCGCGTCTGTGGTTGCGCGATGCGCTGGTTCAGGGGAAAGTCGCGCAGGCTTCTCTCAAACTGAATGGAGACCTGACGCATTTTCCGTTTAATGAACCGGGTGCACAGGGCGAATTTCGCATGGCGGGTGATTTCCATGGCCTGTCGGTTGACTATGCGCCGGCGCACGATACGGTCGCGGGTTGGCCAGCCATCATGGGGGCCGAGGGCTCGATCATGATTGACAAAATGCGGTTCAATGCCCTGGCGGTCAGTGGCATGCTGTCGGGGGCCAAAGGCGACCATATTCCTTTGCAACGCCTGGAAGTGAAGATTCGCGATATGGATCTGGACCAGGACACAACCATTGAGCTCGAGACCCGGGCTGCGGCACAGACCTACCTGTCAGTCCTCCAGGCCACTCCGGCCGCTGAGCGGGTTGGCGTCCCGCTGGACACGATCCGGGTGGCCGGCGACTGGGTGGTTCCCGTTGACGTCTCGCTCAACCTTGCGCGGCCGGACTTGATGAAGGTACAAGGGCGCGTAAAAATCACGGCCGGCAGTTTGTCCATGGGGCAGGACCCACTCAAGTTTGACAATATCGATGGTACGGTTGAATTTACCGAAAAAGATATTCGCACTGCGGACTTGCGCGCCAAGTTCCTGGGTGGAGACGCCACCGTTCAGGGAAGCCTGAGCGATACCAAGATGGGGATGCAGCTCGACGGAATAATCAGTTCTGCGGCGTTGCGCAGCTTTTCAGATGCCCCAACCCTGGCTGCGCTCGACGGGCGCACACGTTACCGCGCGCGCCTGAGTCAGAATGGCAAAGACGGCCTTGACCTTCTGATTACCTCGACGCTCGACGGCATGGCGATTGCCTTGCCTGCCCCGTTGGGTAAAACAGCCGAGCAAAAGCTTCCGCTTTCCGTTCAGTGGACCAGCACACGCCGTCGAAGTGACTTCAGGCATCAGCTAACCTTCAAGTTGGGAGACGCAGCAAACGGAAAGTTCGAGCGGTTTACAAGTGCCCGTTCCGGTCCGTACTTTTCCCGTGCGGCAATCGGCATCGGAACCACTGCCGAGCTGCCAGAATCCGGAATGGCGGTTGACGTCACGCTGGACAAAGTGGTTTGGGACGACTGGAAAGGTTTCGTTGATCAACTGGCTGCGGCACCCGATCCTTCTACGAAGGGGGTTGATATCCTCTTTCCTCGCACCGAGCGCATCCGCTTGCGTTCGCCGTTCCTGGCCTGGTCGGATATCAATCTGACAAATGTTGACATCGTGACGACGCAACCTGAAAAAGACCACTGGGTTGCCAAGCTCACGTCAAAAGAAACCACAGGATCGGTATCGTGGCATCAGGCTTCTGGCGCGCTCGCCGGTCGGGTGGTCGCCACCATTTCAAAGCTGACGATCGGGGACGCGAACGCCAGTGAGGAAGAGACACCCAAGGTTAAAAGTATCAACGAGGATCAGTGGGCAGACATTCCAGCCGTGGACCTGACCATCGAGGATTTCACACTCTACGGCAGCAGGCTGGGAGAGCTGCGGCTACGCGGATCCAACGCCGAGCGCGGCGAACGCTGGACCATTGAGCAACTCGACATAAAAAATCCTTTTGTAACATTTTCAGGCAAAGGTCTCTGGCGATTGAAGGGTGCCGCACGTGGTGTACGCCTGGACACCCAGATCGAAATTTCGGACCTGGGGAAACTGTCTGCGTTCATGGGCTACCCTGAGCGGGTGAATGGCGGGCAAGGCACAATCACGGCGCAAATCGACTGGGGCAATTTTCCCTGGGTGTTCAGTTACGACACAATGGGCGGAACGGCTGAGATCAACTTCAGGAATGGCGTGTTCGTGCACGTCAATTCACGCAGCGCCCGGCTTCTTGAACTGTTATCACTGCAGTCCCTGCAGAGGTTGTTCCGGCTTGACTTTCGACCTGGAAATGAATTTCAGGACGGTTTTCCCTGGAATGAAATTTCAGGAAAATTTATCATCAACAATGGTGATGTGGCGACCAAGAATCTGCTGGTTTCGAGCCCCATTACAGAGGTGACACTCGCCGGCAGTTCCAACCTGACAAAAAAGACCTGGGACATGCAGGCAAACGTCAAGCCGATCTTGGACATGAGTGGTGCTGCGATTGCAACCGGGTTTGCTGTCAACCCACTGATCGGGCTTGGTGCCCTTGTCACGCAATTTTTGCTGCGTATGCCAATTGAACATGTCCTGACGGCGAGATATGCGGTGAAAGGACCCTGGGACGACCCGCAGCTTACGCCTCTTGAAGACCCAGTCCCCACGCCGACAGCACCTGTTCCCGCAGGGGGGTAGCACCAAGCGCTTAGTGCTATCAAGCAAAACGCCCCTTGCGGGGCGTCTTGTTTATTACTTTTTCATCATGTCGAAAAAGTCAGCATTATTTTTTGTCGCACGCATCTTGTCCAGAATGAATTCCATCGATTGCACCTCATCCATGTCATGGATGAATTTTCGCAATACCCAGACTTTCTGCAACAGTTCAGGCTTGATCAGCAGTTCTTCGCGACGTGTGCCCGACTTGTTCAGGTTGATGGAAGGATAGACCCGCTTTTCCGCCAGGCGACGCTCAAGGTGGATTTCAGAGTTACCCGTACCCTTGAATTCCTCATAGATGACCTCATCCATGCGGCTGCCTGTTTCGATCAGTGCCGTACCGATAATGGTCAGCGAACCGCCTTCTTCCAGGTTACGCGCGGCACCAAAGAAGCGCTTTGGGCGCTGCAGTGCATTGGCGTCGACGCCACCGGTCAGCACCTTGCCAGAGGCGGGCACAACCGTGTTGTAGGCACGCGCCAGGCGCGTGATCGAGTCCAGCAGGATGACCACATCCTTTTTCATTTCTACCAGGCGTTTGGCGCGTTCGATCACCATTTCGGCCACCTGGACGTGTCGTGTGGCGGGTTCGTCAAACGTTGACGCCACGACTTCGCCACGCACGGTGCGCTGCATTTCCGTCACTTCTTCAGGGCGTTCGTCTACCAGCATGACAATCATGACGGCATCGGGAAAGTTTGCCGTGATCGCATGGGCGATGTGCTGCATCATGACCGTCTTGCCCGACTTTGGGCTGGCGACGATCAGACCGCGCTGACCCTTGCCGATCGGGGCAAAAATATCCAGGATGCGGCCTGTCAGATTTTCTTCGCTCTTGATGTCACGCTCAAGGGGCATGACCTTGTCCGGGTGCAGCGGCGTCAAATTCTCGAACATGATCCGGTGCTTGATCGCCTCGGGTGGAAAGTCGTTGACCTTGTCCACCTTGACCAGCGCAAAATAGCGCTCGCCGTCTTTGGGTGTGCGAACCTCGCCTTCGATCGAGTCACCGGTGTGCAGGTTAAAGCGCCGGATCTGCGAGGGCGAAATATAAATGTCGTCGGTGCTTGCCAGGTAAGACGTTTCGGGAGAGCGCAAAAAGCCGAAACCGTCGGGCAACACTTCCAGCACACCGTCGCCAAAAATCTGTTCGCCAAGCTTGGCGCGTCGCTTCATGATGGCAAACATGAGTTCTTGTTTGCGCAAGCGGTTGGCGTTTTCGATTTCGAGGCCTGCGGCCATCTCGAGCAGCTGCGAAACGTGCAGCGCCTTCAGTTCATTAAGGTGCATTGATGTCAGTGGGGAAAAGTTACTTCAGACACGAAGAATAGGGGGAGAGGGGCGGGAGCAAACCAAGCTTGCCAGTGGCGGGCCTCGGACGGGCCCGCGCGTGGAAACAAATCAGATTGCGCCGTCGAGAAAGGCGGTCAGCTGCGACTTTGACAGCGCACCGACCTTAGTTGCGGCAACCTGCCCATCCTTGAACAACATCAGGGTTGGAATGCCACGAATACCGAATTTTGCTGCCGTTTCCTGGTTTTCGTCAACATTTAGCTTGGCAACTGTCACTTTGCCAGCATATTCAGCAGCGACTTCTTCCAGCATCGGAGCGATCATCTTGCAAGGACCGCACCAGGCAGCCCAGTAGTCAACCAGCACAGGCTGCGACGCGTTCAGGACATCGGCGTCAAAGCTGACATCGCTCACGGTTTTAATGTGTTCGCTCATGGTGTTCTCTAGAATTTTTTATATGGAGTGCCCAAACGCACCCCCGGGAGCAGAATCCTGAAGCGAACCCCTTGATCATGAAGCTTATGGCGACGCGACCTCGGACCGCTTAGTTGCATTAAAGCATAACATCGTTTTTGACGGGACACTTTCTGGTCGTCCAGTCGTTGCGTATATATTGCTGTCGATCCGGTGCTTTCCGGGTTGGTGCGGGCATTTTTCGTAAAATGGCCTGCCTTTTTCATTGCAGTTGGGGATCCCTTGAGCACGAAGTCGACTTATAACGAATCATCCATCCGGGTTCTGAAAGGCCTGGAGCCTGTGCGTCAACGTCCTGGTATGTACACACGCACGGAAAATCCCTTGCATATCATCCAGGAGGTCATCGACAACGCCGCCGATGAGGCACTGGCCGGATTTGGCAAGCAAATACGCGTGACGTTGCACGCTGACGGCAGTGTCACCGTCGAGGACGACGGTCGTGGCATCCCGGTCGGCATGCACCCCGAAGAAGGGGCGCCCGTCGCAGAACTCGTGTTTACCCGCCTGCATGCCGGGGGCAAGTTCGACAAAAAGGGCGGCGGCGCCTATGCGTTCTCGGGCGGCTTGCACGGTGTGGGTGTATCGGTGACCAACGCCTTGTCCAAGCGCCTTGAGCTCGTCATTTGGCGCGAAGGCGGTACCCACCGGATGGTCTTTGCCGACGGCGCAGTCATCGAAGCCATTGTCCCGGCACCCGAGCTGGCTCGGAAAAAGTCCGGCACCCGGGTCCGGTTGTGGCCGGACACGTCCTTTTTCGACTCACCCGTCATTCCGGTGGCCGAGCTGACGCACTTGCTGCGCAGTAAGGCCGTCTTGATGGCGGGGGTCACCGTGACTTTTGTCAACGAAAAAACCGGGGACACCCGCACCTGGCAGTACCAGCACGGCCTGGCGGGCTACCTTTCCGAGTCCCTGGCGGGCGTCGAATTGCGCGTGCCGCTCTTCGAGGGTGAGCAGTTCGCGACTGCCGAACACGAGACCTTCGCCGATGGAGAAGGTGCTGAATGGGTGGTGGCGTGGGCGGACGAGGGCGCCGTGGTGCGCGAGTCGTACGTCAACCTGATCCCCACCCCAGCGGGTGGCACGCACGAATCGGGCTTGCGCGAGGGGCTTTTTTCAGCAGTCAAGGCTTTTGCCGAGATGCACAGTCTCTTGCCCAAAGGCGTCAAGCTGCTGCCCGAAGATGTGTTTGCCCGCGCCAGCTTTGTGTTGTCGACAAAAGTACTCGATCCGCAGTTCCAGGGACAGATCAAAGAGCGACTCAACAGCCGCGACGCCGTTCGGCTGGTGGGCGGGTTCGTGCGGACCTCGCTCGAACTGTGGCTCAATGAACACGTGGAATATGGCAAGAAGCTGGCTGAACTCGCCATCCGGCAGGCACAGGCCCGCGCGCGCTCAGCCCAAAAAGTTGAAAAGCGCAAGAGCTCTGGTGTTGCCGTGCTGCCAGGCAAGCTGACTGATTGCGAGTCGTCCGACGTATCACGCACCGAGGTGTTCCTCGTCGAGGGAGACTCCGCCGGGGGCTCCGCCAAGATGGGGCGTGACAAAGAATTCCAGGCCATCCTGCCCCTGCGCGGCAAGGTGCTCAACTCCTGGGAAGTGGATCGTGACCGGTTGTTTGCCAACAACGAGATTCACGATATTTCTGTGGCCATTGGCGTTGATCCTCATGGTCCCAATGATCACCCAGACCTGTCGGGCTTGCGCTACGGTCGCATTTGCATTCTGTCTGACGCTGACGTGGACGGCTCACACATCCAGGTTTTGTTGCTGACGCTGTTTTACAAACACTTCCCGCGGCTCGTCGAACTCGGGCACGTGCACGTGGCCCGGCCTCCGCTTTTTCGCGTCGATGTCCCGGCAGTTGGCAAGCGTCCTGCGCGCAAGATCTATTGCCTGGACGCTGGTGAGCTCGAGGCCTTGCTCGACAAACTGCGCAAGGAAGGCATCCGCGAAAGCTCCTGGAGCATTAGCCGATTCAAGGGCCTTGGGGAAATGAGCCCTGTGCAGTTGTGGGAAACCACAATGAACCCGGATACGCGGCGCTTGTTGCCCGTGGCCTTTGGTGACATGGATGCTGCGTCGACGACCCTGATGTTCAACATGTTGATGGGCAAGGGCGAATCCGCACAGCGGCGGACCTGGCTTGAGGAAAAGGGCAACCTTGCCGACGTTGACATCTGACCCAACAAGCCCGCGTGCGACTCATTAAAAGACTGGATTGATATGACTGATAGTTCCCAACCTGGCTTGTTTGACGAAAGCGACAGTGCCGCATCGCTCAACCTGGCCCGCTATGCCGAACAGGCTTATCTGGATTACGCAGTTTCCGTGGTGCGTGGACGCGCGCTCCCTGATGTGGGCGATGGGCAAAAGCCTGTCCAGCGCCGCATTCTGTATGCGATGCAGGCGATGGGGCTGCAGTCGGGCGCCAAGCCAGTCAAGTCCGCGCGCGTCGTCGGTGACGTGCTGGGTAAGTATCATCCCCATGGCGACCAGGCCGCCTACGATGCGCTGGTGCGCATGGCTCAGAACTTTTCCCTGCGCTATCCGCTCATCGACGGCCAGGGAAACTTTGGCTCGCGAGACGGCGACAATGCCGCCGCCATGCGTTATACCGAGGCCAGGCTGACCCCCTTTGCCCGCCTCTTGCTCGATGAACTCGATGAGGGCACAGTTGAGTTCGTGCCGAATTACGACGGCAGCCATCAAGAACCATCGATGTTGCCTGCCCGCCTGCCGGTCATGCTGCTCAATGGGGCTTCAGGTATTGCGGTGGGCATGGCGACCGAGATTCCGGCCCATAACCTGCGCGAAGTGGCACAGGCCTGTGTCGCGCTGATCAAGCAGCCCGCCTTACCTGACGACGCGTTGTTCGAGCTGATCCCAGGTCCTGATTTCGCCGGCGGGGGCCAAATCATCACCCCGGCGGCTGACATTGCCCAGATTTACCAGCATGGACGCGGTTCGATCAAGGCGCGCGCACGCTGGCAGTTCGAGGAAATGGCGCGTGGGCAGTGGCAGCTGGTGGTCTATGAACTTCCCCCTGGCACCTCCGGCCAGCGCGTCCTTGAAGAAATAGAAGACCTCACCAATCCCAAGGTCAAGGCCGGCAAAAAGGCACTCACGCAGGAACAGCAGCAGACCAAGGCACAGATGCTGGCGTTGCTCGATGCCGTGCGCGACGAGTCAGGCAAGGATGCAGCCGTGCGCCTGGTCTTTGAGCCGAAAACCTCACGCATTGACCGCGACGAGTTCGTCAACACCCTGCTGGCGCAGACCTGCATGGAAACCAGTGTGTCGATGAACCTGGTCTGCATCGGAACCGACAGCCGACCGCGCCAGAAAGGCTTGCGCGACATCCTGCAGGAATGGATCGGGTTCCGCACAGATACCGTGTTGCGTCGTACCCAGCATCGCATGGACAAGGTGACGGATCGTATTCATGTCCTTGAGGGCAGGATGCTGGTCTACCTGAACGTGGACGAGGTCATCCAGACCATCCGTGAGTCAGACGAACCGCGCGCCGCACTGATGGCACGCTTTAACCTGAGCGAACGCCAGGCCGACGACATTCTGGATATGCGTTTGCGCCAGTTGGCCAGACTCGAAGGCTTCAAAATCGAGCAGGAGCTTGCAGAAAAAAAGTCCGACCAGGAAAAGCTCAAGGAACTGATCGACCAGCCCGCTGCGCTCAAACGCCTGGTCGTGCGCGAAATCGAAGCCGACGCCAAGCAGTATGGCGACGACCGCAGGACCATCATTGAAGTGGCACAGCGCGCGGTGATGGAAGTACGAGTGCTGGATGAACCGGTTTCGGTCATCGTGTCGCAAAAGGGCTGGCTGCGCGCCCGTCAGGGCCACGGCCACGACGCCACACAGTTCGGCTTCAAGGCTGGCGATGATTGTTATGGTGTGTTCGAGTGTCGCAGCACCGATACCTTGATCGCGCTTGGCAACAATGGCCGCGTGTATTCCGTCGCCGTCTCTTTGCTGCCTTCGGCTCGGGGGGACGGAGCGCCCGTCACCTCGATGACTGATCTTGAACCCGGCACCCGGATCGAACATATGTTTGCCGCTGCGCCAGACACGCGCTGGCTGATCACGACGCGTCAGGGTTTTGGCTTCTCGGCACGGGTGTCCGACATGCTCAGTCGCCAGCGCGCGGGCAAGCAGTTTGTCACCCTGGAAGAAAAAGACGCCTTGCTGCGTCCCGTGCCGTTATTCTCGCAGGCGATTCAGGTGGCCTTTTTCTCTGCGCGCGGGCGTTGCCTGGTGATCGCGGTCGATGAGGTCAAGACCCTGGCTGGCGGAGGCCGGGGCACCACGCTGATGGGGATCGATGATCCCGACTGCCTCGCCCAGGTGGTTCCGCTTTCCCCCGCCGGGCTACGGGTGACCGGTATTTACCGAAACAAGCAGGCCGAGGACATCCTGGTTGGCTCGACTCTGGCGCCCTACCTGTCCAAACGGGCGCGCAAGGGCAAGTTGCTTGAGGTGCGGGTCAAGGAACCGACCCTCTCGCCCGTAGTTTGACGATAAAATGTCCTTAAGTATTGTTTTCTGACCATTTTTCCAGGCTGTCGCTCTCATGTCGTTTCAGGTTACTGTTCAACCGAGCCTTCACCAGTTCAGCGCCGACGCGGACAAGACCGTGCTCGACGCCGCTCTGGCGGCTGGCATCCTCTTGCCTTATAGCTGTCGAAGTGGTGCTTGCTCAACCTGCAAGGCGCGCGTGGTGTCCGGCACGGTTGATGCGGGCCCCAACCCGGCGCAGACACTCAGTACCCAAGAAGTCGAGGCCGGCTACACCTTGCTGTGCCAGGCCAGGCCCACCTCGGACCTGGTGATCGAGGCCCGTGAGGTTCGCCTGGCCTCGGATATCCAGATCCGCAAATTGCCTGCGCGCGTGACTTCCATGCAGCGCGTAGCGCCCGACGTGACGATTTTGCAAGTGCAGTTGCCAGCGGCGGAAACTTTCCGATTCAATGCTGGCCAATACATCGAAGTCCTGCTCAAAGACGGTCGGCGCCGCAGTTATTCCATGGCCAATGCGCCGCACTGCGCCACGGCGCTCGAGTTGCACATCCGGCACTTGCCCGGTGGGGTATTCACCGATCACGTTTTCGGCGCGGGTGCCACGCAAATGAAAGATCGCGAGATCCTCCGCCTGGAAGGTCCGCACGGGTCATTTTTCCTGCGAGAAGACAGCCAACAGCCGATCATTTTGCTGGCCAGTGGTACCGGTTTTGCACCCATCAAGGCGATCGTCGAGCATATGGCGCATCAGGGTATTCGTCGGCCTGTCACGTTTTACTGGGGAGCGCGCCGTCCGCATGACCTGTACCTGCATGCGCTGGCGACTGCATGGTCCCAAACACTCCCCGACTTCAAATACGTGCCAGTGGTTTCGGACGCCGCTCTCGAAGACGCGTGGACCGGTCGCACGGGTTTCGTGCATCAAGCCGTGATGCATGACTTTCCCGATCTCAGCCAGCATCACGTCTATGCCTGCGGTGTCCCCATCATGGTCGATTCGGCTCGGCGGGACTTTCAAACGACGTGCGGGTTACCTGATCATGCGTTTTTTGCAGACTCGTTTACGTCCGAGGCCGATCACGCTCGGGAAAATACCTGAATGCTTCGTTTTTGCTCGCACCCAGCCATCAGTATTGAACAGGCGCCATACGCATGAAAATTGCCGTATTAGGTGGTGGAATTATCGGAATATCCTCTGCTTGGTGGCTCAGCCAGGCTGGCCACGAAGTCGTGGTGGTCGATCGCTGTACAGGTCCCGCGCAGGAAACCAGTTTTGCCAATGGTGGTCAGATATCGGTGTCCTATGCCGAGCCCTGGGCCAACCCGCAGGCACCCTTCAAATTGGCGAAATGGCTATTTCGCAACGATGCACCATTGCTGTTCCGGCCTCAGTTCGACTGGCGTCAGTGGCTGTGGGGTGCGGCGTTTCTGCGCGAGTGCCTGCCCGATCGGCTGGCGCCCAATATCCGTGCCATGGTGCGTCTGGCCCAATACAGTCGCGACACGCTCAGGCAAATGCGCGCCGAGCACGGCCTCCAGTACAATCAACTTGAGCGCGGCATCCTGAACTTTTACCGTGATCACGCAGAATTCGACGCCTCGCAACAGTCTGCCGACGTCATGCGTGATTTTGGCGTTGACCGCCGGATCGTATCCGCCGACGAAGTGATCGTGATCGAACCCGCCCTCGCGCCCCATCGCTCCTCGATTGTTGGCGGCGACTACACCGCCGACGACGAGTCCGGCGACGCGCGCGTTTTCACGATTGAACTCGCCCGACTGGCCGAATCCGCTGGCGTGCACTTTCAGTATTCCACCCGTGTCACGCGCCTCGTGACCGAAGGCGGTCGGGTGAGCAGTGCCGAGCTGATCGGTCCCGAAGGCCGTTACGCCAGCTTGCAGGCCGATGCATTCGTGGTTGCGCTGGGTAGCTTTACGCCCCAGCTGGTTCGTCCGCTTGGGGTCTCCTGCCTGATTTACCCGGCCAAGGGGTATTCCGCGAGCTTTCCGATTGTGGACGCTGCCAGCGCGCCGACCGTCAGCCTGACAGACAGCGGCCATAAGGTCGTCTTTACGAGGCTGGGCGACACGCTCAGGATGGCAGGGACGGCCGAATTGTCGGGCTATTCACGCACACTCAATCCAGAACGTTGCCAGGCCATGACCAACGTGGCGCGGGAACTCTTCCCCAATGCGCTCGCTTTCGACGCGGTACAGTACTGGTCAGGCTTGCGTCCTTCCACCCCCTCGAACGTTCCCCTGATCGGGCGTACCCGGGTGTCCAACCTTTACCTCAACAGCGGCCATGGTACGCTGGGGTGGACCATGGGGGTCGGATCCGGTCGCGCGTTGGCGGACCTGATTGGCGGACATCGTCCCGAACCCGAATTCCCTTTTATTGGTATTTAAAATCATGACCCCGATTTCTATCAAGAGGATACACAGCTTGTCTTATTCAGCCCGTTTTACAGCCTTGCTGGGAACCAGCCTGCTCAGCGTCGGCCTGGCCCAGGCCGCACCCGTTGAAATCGAGGTTTGGCACACGCTGAACGCTCACAACGCGTCCGAATTCGAAAAACTCGCCAAGCAGTTCAACGGCGAGCAAAGCGAAGTCAAAGTTATCCTGAAAGGTTTCGCGAGCCAGACTGCCCTGCGTAGCCCCGAATCGCGTGCGTTGGCTGCCAAGCGCAAGCCCGACCTGGTACAGATCGAAGATGACCGCTCGCCCGAAGCGACGGCGCAAAACAAAGACATCATGCCTTTGTATGACCTGCTCAAACAATACCCGATCAGTGACCAGGGCTGGTTTTTGGGCCAGACGACCGGCTTCGTGCGTGACAGCAAAAACCGCCTGCTGGCATTCCCCTTCATGGCTGAAATCCCCGTCCTGTTCTACAACCTGGATGCCTACAAAAAAGCCGGTTTGAAGACCAGTCCGATGGCCACGACGTGGACGGACTTGCAGGCTGACCTGATTGCCTTGCGTGACAAGGGCGACTACGACTGTCCGTATGCCACCAGCCAGCAAGTCACCGTCCATTTTGAAAATCTTGCCCCGATCAATAACAGCCTGTACGCCATTCCCAACAACGGGCTGGACGGCGCCAAGGGCGTGACCCTCAATTTTGACTCGGTGTACATGCGTCACATGGCCATCATGGCCAGCTGGAAACGTACCCAGCTGTTTACGACCTACAGCAACGGCAACGAACCCGATGCGTTGTTTGCCCAGGGTAAATGTGCCGTGCTGACCTCGGGTTCAGGCTCGCTCGGTCAGTTTCAGGCAACCAAGGGGCTGAAAGTCGGTGTCGCACCGCTGCCATTCCATCCCCTTGCCACGACCAAGCCAGGCGCGCCGTTTGTCAGCGGCTCAGCCCTGTGGGTCATTGCCGGAAATCCTAAAGAGCAGAACAAAGGCACCGCACAGTTCCTCGCGTTCCTGTCCAAGCCGGTACTCGCTGCGCAGTGGCACCAGCGCACGGGCTTTCTTCCTCTGACCGATGCGGCATTTCGTGCCGCCGACGTGGCGTTTTATGACAACGTGGTCGGTGCCCGCGATGTCGTGCAAAACATGAAACGCACGCCGGAAAAAAACCAGCGTGGTTTTCGTTTGCAGCACTATGACCGCATTGAACAGATCTTGATCCACGAGTTCAATGACACGCTAGATGGCAAGACTCCGGCCATTCTGGCCATGAATATTGCAATGGATGAGTCCAAGCCTATCATCCAGCAGGGTGAAGCTCCTGCCAAGGCCGCTGGCCCAGCTCGCAAGAAGTGATGCACGTGCGGCGCTGACAGGGATGACCTGAGGCGACCGGCGACAAGTACCTGTAGTGATAAACGGAACCTTCGGGTTCCGTTTTTTTTAGCAATTTCCGTCCATGCGTGACACACACAATTGCGACGCGTTCGGGGGCGCGTCAAGATTCAGCCTGTTTTTTCGGACTGATTGACGATGAAGATTGCTTATGCAGGTGTCGCGACGTTTGGCCTGACCCTGCTTGTGGGGTGTGGCGTGCCGTCCGCACCTCGCCCGGCGAACACCTCGTCCACACCACTCACGACGCCTGCCGGAAAACTTGATTTTGGATGGCGGCTATCGGGCGACCGGGCGGTCGCACCCCTGCAGGTATTCTCGGATGCGACACATACTTGGCTGCAGTGGCTGCCTGGCCAGACCTTGCCCGTCATCGTCGCGGTCAATCCTCAGGGCGAACAGGTGCTGGCTTATACGCGGCAGGAACCCTATGCGATTATCGAAGGGCACTGGCCGTCGCTGGCCTTTCGGGCAGGACGACAGCGGGCGGCCGCCAGGCGGCTCTCGGCTGAATCGGTGGGGGCGCCTCCCCCGGTGGGTCCGGTGACCCCATTGACCCCACCGACGTTGACGCCGCCCACTGTTGCCCAGACCCCCATTTTTTCTGTCAGCCCCGCCGACATTCACCTTCGCCAGGCACTGGTCCGCTGGTCGGGCCTGAGTGGCTGGCACTTCCAGTCCGAATACTGGGCGATCGATGTCGATATTCCCCTGTCGGCCACGGCAAACTTTAGCGACGATTTCGTCTCGTCAGTTCAGGCACTTGTGGCGTCGACCGAACTGTCTGATCGCCCGCTGCAGCCTTGCTTTTATGCCAACCAGGTGCTGCGTGTGGTGGGTGCCTCCGAACCATGTGATCGCACCGCGATCCCCGGGACACCAGCATGAGCGTTAGCCTCAGCTTGACGTCGCGTTTTCCCGTATTGTCACCGGCGGTGTTCCTGACAATATCCCTGTTGCCTGGTTGTGCAATACACGACCGTATCGAGGGCAACGCCCGCGTCGCCACGGACGCCGACCAGCAGGTGCATCAACAGCGTGACAGGTTCAAGGACGCGACGAGCAATCGTCAGGCCCGGATCGACGCGCAGCGTGTGAATAAACCCTGGCTGGTGGGTCGGTCGGTGCCCTTGTCACGTGATGTCACGCTGCCGCCGGCACTGCGCGCCAACGTTGACACCACACTGATGTTTGGCGCCGGTAAAGTTGGCTTGCTCACCATTGCAGAACACATCACGCGTGCGACAGGCGTGCCGGTACGTGTCAAGCCTGATGCCTTGTTACCAGCCGAAAACTTTTTGCCACGCCTGGTGATCGCGCAGCCGGCAGTCAGTGGAGATGAATCGCGACAGGTCACGTTTGGTCGTCGTGGGCCGCAACCGTTGCCCCAGGCACTGGACGCGCTGGCGCGTCATCTCGGCATTTACTGGCGATATCACGACGGTGCCATCGAGTTTTATCGAACACAAACCCGGGTATTCGATGTGCGGGTGCTGTCGCTGTCCGCGCAGGCTGATGCGCATCTTGGCAGGTCCGCGGGTAACAAAGCGGGTGGCTTTGACAACACGTCGCGTACGTCGCTGAACGTGCCTGAGTATCAAGCGATGGACGCGATCAAGGCGCGTATTGAACCGTTTCTCACTCGCGCGGCCATTGTTGCCGCACATCCTGGTGCCGCGTCATCGATTATCGTGACCGATACACCCGATGCACTGTCAGAGGTCGCCCAGTTCATCGAACGGGAAAATCGCGCACTGACCAGACGCGTCAGACTCATCTTCGAAGAAATCACGATCGCGACGCATGAGAATCTTGAATTCGGCGTGGACTGGGATGTCGTGATGTCCACCGCAAGTCTGACGGCGGCGCTTTCCGGCACACCGTTTGGCGCCGCTGCACCGGCTAAGAATGCCACTGCGAAAGTGGCGCAAGGTACCTTTGGGTCCAGCCAGGCGCTCATGACCGTGCTTGCAAAATACGGAACTGTCGTGCGCCATACCAGCGTGCCGGTACTGACCCTGAACCGTCGGCCAGTCACGCATGCTGTCAGGACAACGTTCTCTTACATTGACCGCGTCCAGACGACATCGATGGTCGGATCCGTGTCCAAAGAGGGCGTCGGTGCCATCCCGTCGGTTTCCGTCAGCCAGAAAGAAGAAACGGTCGGGGCGTTCCTGACGCTTGTGCCCGATGCGCAGGAAGATGGGCAGATTCTGCTTTCTCTCGCCTACGACAATACGGTTGCCCAGCCTCTGAAGACTGTCACGTTTGGTGAACAGAGCAATCAGGCACAAATCCAGCAGATCACCATCGACGGCAATGGGACGGTCCAGCAACTGGTGCTCAAGGCTGGGCAACCCATGCTGATTTCCGGCTTTGAACGCAAACACCAGGAATCCACGCATAACAGGGTGTCCGCCGATGCGTCCTTGATCCTCGGAGGCGGCGACCGCACGAACCAATCGCGCACGGCCACGCTGATTATTGTGACTGCCCAGCTCGAAGAAGGATTCTGAAACGATGTCCGACGCTCAATGCGCTGATGTGCAGGAAAACGTTCCCGGCGACGCCACCCTACGGTCGACATACATTCTTGTGAGCACCGCCGGGAATCATGTGGTGTTCGGCATGGACTGGACGCCACTGGTGGGTGGCAACCCCAGGACCCTGGCGACGCGTCGCGCCCGATCACTACGCGCGACGCATTACCTTGTGGCGGGGCCGCACGCCTCGTCGCTTGGCTGCCTGCGATTGCTGCAGAAACACTATCGCAAACGCAAGGTGATTTATTCGGCTGCCGCCGTGTTCGCGTCTAATCATCCTGCCGGCGCGGTGGCGTGCCTGATGCCGGTCCCGGGTCAGGGGTGCTGGATGGTCGCCACGCACGGCGGCGCGGTCCTGTCTCAGACCGACAAGTGGTTCGCCGATGAGCAGTCGGCGCGCGCTGCGCTCGATTCCGTGCGCTCGCGATTTCCCAATATGTCCATCCATGTTGAACCCGCTGGTGCTGGCGCTTGCCAGCCTTGCCCAGCCTGGCTGGATGGACCGATTTCGATCACCTCGGCGTTGCAACCTCTGCGTCTGCGCGGCACCGATCCCGGCACCTGGCTCAAGGCCCTGACCGCAGGCGTGGCGGTCGGGATCGGCGTGTACCTATTGCCGGCAAGTCGCAGCGTTGACCACGTTGCACAGACTCCTGATCCCGACACCCAGTGGCGCGAAACCCTGCAGGCGTTCGCCCGCATTCATCCCGTGCATTCCTTTCAGGACTTGTCGCAAATGATGCAACATTGGCGACATGTTCCTGTCGATCCTTCCGGCTGGCGGTTACGCCAGATTCGTTGCGAACCGGCCGGGCTGGACTGGCAATGCTCGGCCGACTACATGCGGCAACATCGCCTTGCCTTGAATGCACACCTTGAGCGGGTGAAACCGTCTGGATGGATGCTGCATTTCACGCCCCTGGACGGTGCGGCCATGAGTTGGCGGGTGCTGCAAGCAGGCTCCTTTCTTGACTGGACCGCCACGCCCCGCATGGTCGACTGGATGTCACATTTCCAGCGAATTCATCCCGCGTTCGAACATATCCAGATTGGCGCGGGCACCAAGTTATCAATATCGGCCCCGCTGGACGCACAAGGTCAGCCCTTGAGTCGACCAGAGAACATGCCACTGTGGGGCTTGCGCACTCTCATCGTCAAGGGACCGCTGCGTTCGGTCCCTGCGCTTGCAGCGCTTGACGTTCCAATCCGTTGGCGCAGTGCGAGTCTTGCGATTGAAAGAACCCCTGGACAAGGTATTGCGCATAGTCCGTTGCTGGTTCAACTGGTAGGAGACCTATTTGAACATCGTCCGTAGTCCAGTGTCGCTGTCGCAGCGTTCGTTTGCGTTCTTGCTAATGTTTTCATGGCTGTTCACTAGTCATGCCGCGCAGTCTGACACCGCGGCCGATCAACCTGCCAGTTCGACCCAGGCGGTGCTCAGCCCAGCAGTCAGCCCCTTAGTTAGCCCCTCGGTCAGCCCCTCGGTCAGCCCCTTTCCGGAACCCACCACGGTTGAAGAACTGCTGCGTCTGGACACCGAGGCCGCCTTGCAAACCGCGCGTCGTGCGGCGGCCGGGCCATTTGACGCACCGGCGCTTGCCGGGCATCCCGCACGTCCCGAGCGACGTGTGCCCACGGGCAATTCGGTTGTTGCCATCTACGGTACCGGTCGTGCCTTGACGGCAGAGGTATTGATCGGCCCGCAACTACTCGTGTTCCAGTCGTTGCGTCGGCGACCGGTCTCGGGCGGCGCCAGCGCCTATGCACTTGACTTGATCCATCCTCCCTGCGTGCACCTGAGTAATGGCCAAAAAAAGGAGGTCTTGTGTCTGGACCAGGGCAAACCATGAAACGTGTCTTGCGTGAACGCAGTCCGGTGTTGCGCGCCTGGTCGCCCCATACACCCATGACGATCCAGTCACGCGAGGTACTGTCGCGACTCAAACCCGCCTTTGTCCGCACACTTGGACGCGAACTGGATGTCAGGTCCCTGAGTGGTCGCATGTGTCCGGTCATGTTTGAAGATGGCTCTGCAGGTGTGTTCACGCTGGCTGAGTATTGCCATGATGACCAGACCCTGGCGATCCTGGATTTGCTTGAGGCAAAAGGCTATCGGTTGAATGTGACGGCGTTGTTTGTACTGGCACCCGCTCTGTTGCTTGCGATTGACCGCGTCGGTTCTGGGGACGTGACCGGCGGGGTGCAGCGTGCGTCCGCACAGGGCGGTGAACGCTCGGCGCTGGACTCCGCTTTCAATGATCTGGTGGCGTGGGGCCTGACCCATGGGGCAAGCGACATGCACCTCAATGTTGATCGCGCACAACCGGAATCGGCCGTGCGGTTCACGGTTGCTGGCCGGTATGTATCGCCGGAGTGCTACCGCAATATACCGACCGCCACGATGCTCGACATGCTGGCTGTCGCCTGGATGGATATCCAGGGCGGAAACGGCGCTGTGTTCGATCCATCCATCGAGCAACAAGGCCGTTTGACCCGATTCATTCGTGGCAAGCGGGTGTTGTTGCGCTGGGCCTCGCTCGCCACGGATGCGGGGCCGTCTGTGTGTATGCGCCTGCTGGTGATGGATCCGTGCAGCCTGACTCCGGACCTGCATGCCCTGGGGTATTTGCCCTCTCAGGTTGAAGCGTTTGGGCGCACACGCACGACGGAAGGCGGCGCGGTGGTGCTGGCCGGCGTGGTGGGGTCTGGAAAGTCGACAACGATTGCAACGCTGCTGCGTGATATTCCCGCCGACCGCAAGGTCATCACGCTTGAGGATCCAGCCGAATATTTGATTCCGAATGCTTTACAGAACACGATTTGTCGGGCGCTTGATGAACAGGACGAGGCCTGCTTTGATACCAAGCTCAAGACCCTCAAGCGTTCAGCGATGAACGATCTGTTGATTGGCGAAATTCGCGATACGACCAGCGGTCGCGCGTTCATGGATCTTGCAGGTTGTGGCACGAATCTATATACAACCGTGCATGCCGGGTCGGCCCTGCTGATTTGTGAGAGGTTGACCTCCAGCTTTATCGGGGTTGCGCGGGATTTTCTGGCGACCCCGGGGATCTTGAATCTGTTGGTGTTCCAGAGCCTGGTCGGACGTCTGTGCCCCGAGTGCGCGCTGAGTGCGGACCAAGTATTTGCTGCCCAGGGTTGGCACTGTGTGGCTGGCCTCGGGCGCAACCTGCCTTGGTTCAACGCTTGGCTTGCGCGCATCGAGGAGTTGTTCGGAGTGCCGCGCGGGCGCTTGCGGTTCCGATCATCCCAGGGGTGTGCACGTTGCAATACGACCGGAATTCCGGCACTGCGCGGAACGAAAGGGCGCACCGTGGTGGCGGAAATGATTGAGCCCGCACGAGAACCGGGATTCCTGGAAGGCATCAAGCGAAATGATGTGCTCGGGTTGCATGAATGGTTTCATGGGCGCGCCCGCACCGCCTTGTCTGATCCGTGCATGGACGGCAAGTCGGCGCAGCACGCAGCCGTCTACAAAATGTATTGTGGGCAGATTGATCCACGCGAGGTTGAGTCGCGTTTTGGCTTGTTTGAGCAAGCATTCAACAAGGTGACCGTTCGTGCTTGAGGCCATTTTGTGGGGCCTCGGATCTTGGCTCGTGCAAGCGTGGTCCGAAATCAGGATCGCTGTCGCAGCCTCGCGTTTCAAGGGGCAGCGTGCTGATTTTTATGAGTACCTGGCGGATCTGATCGACGCCACATCAGGTACCAAGACCTTGTTGAGTGTTTTTCAGGATGATGCGCAGCGCTATACCCGACAGCGACCTCGCGGTGTGCTCTCGGCGTGCTGGGCCGAGCGATTTCTGATGACAGGCGGGGACTTGTTCGCGACCTGGTACGGTACCTTGCCGACTGAAGATCTGGTTGCCATCCAGGCGGCGCAATACGCCGGTTCGGGTGCCTTGACGCAGACGCTTCGCCAACTTGCGGCGGTGGTCAGGGTGACCGACGCGGCCAGCAGAGAATTCTTTCAGACGTCGTTGGTAGGCTTTTTTGGACTGCTCGTTGCGCTCGCTTCGCTGTTCTCGATCCCGTTGTTTACCGCTGATCGACTGGCACAGGCGTTTTCTTCATTGCCAGCTGAATTTCATGGCCCGGTCACGCGGAGTTTGTTCCAGACGTCCTCGTGGCTTAAGGGGGCCTGGCTGGTGGTGTTGCTCTTGTTGGTCGGCCTGGCGTGGATGACTGCGTGGTCGCTTCCGCATTTGGTCGGGCCCTTGCGAACTTTTCTTGACCAGTGGGGAATTTGGCGTCTGTACAGGGTGGTGCATGCCGTGCGATTTCTTTCCTTGCTGGCAGTGTTGCTCAAACCCCGTGGCAACGTCGGCGCGCGGTTGCGTGAAGCACTACTGGCCCAGCAGCGCGGCACCACACGCTGGCTTGACCATCACTTGTCAATGATGCTGGCGCGTATCGATGCGGGATTTAACGGAACTGATGCCCTGGACACAGGATTGATCGATGCGGAAACCTGGTGGTATCTCACCGATATGGTCAATACCCTAGGGCTTGATGCCGGGTTGCAGCGGACCCGTGTTCGCCTGGAACAACATACCGTAAGAAGAATCGCTGTGCAGGCCATTGCACTGCGCTGGCTGCTGCTGCTGTCGTCGGTCGCCATCGTGGCGGGCGTCGCCTTCTGGCATTACCGCGTGATCGAAGAGTTCAGACAAGGCCTGGTGCTTCATTACGCCAGGTAGCACAACCCTCACGCCACCTTTTAGCTGCACCTTTTAACCGCACCGTTTAGCGCCACCTTTTAACGGCACCTTTTAGCTGCACCAATTTAGCACCACCATATATTCAGGAGAATTTCGCGATGTCTGTTCACGTTTCCATGTCTGGTTCTATTGACTTGACCGCTGTGCGCGCGTCCCAGCGCGGCTTTTCGCTGATTGAGATCTCTATTGTCACCGCCATCGTCATGCTGATCGCGATTGTCGGCATCCCGGCTATTCAGGGGTACGTGATCGAAAATAAGGTTCCTCGGGTCGCCGAAGAAATCCAGCGTTTCATCGCGCGGGTCAAGGCCAACACCCACGGCTTCGGGGCAACGCCGTATTCAGGTATTGATGGCGGCACGCTCGCCAATGCGCTGCGTTCATCAGGCGTCGTCTCCGTGACCGGGCAAGGTCCTGGCGCAACCGTGGCGCATGGTCTGGGTGGCAGTGGTACCTCTGGCCGGGGTGTGATCACGGTAGCGTCCCAGTCGATCGCGGGTGGTGCAGGGGGTTCGGCCTTTTCCCTGACTTTCAATGACGTCAACCATGCGGCTTGCCCGGCGCTGGCGTCTGTCCTGCAGCGGGCCGCTGAAGTCGTGACGATTTCGGGTCAGGCGGGCCCGGTGGTGGTTAAAAACACGTCTACCGAGCCGGGCATGGCCTACAACGCGATACTGGCTGATGCGCAATGCCTGGCAGGCGATCGCAATACGTTCTCCTTCACCGTGCGGTGAGCGATGAATAGCCTGCAACGTGGCTTTGCTTTGCTTGAGTTCACCATCGCCATCGCGCTGGCGTCCCTGGCCGCTGGGTGGGCAGCATCATTCTGGATGCAACAGGCCGAAGACGCTGCGGCCCAGGCCACAGGTAGCTGGTTGCTGACGGTGAAACACGCCGTCGACCAGATGCTGATCAGGCAAGCTGACGCACTGGCCGGTATCATGCCGCGCCCGCCACAGCCGGATTTGTATCGCAACCTTTTTGCACCGACCCTGGCTGAACTCAAAGCAGCAGGGCACTTGCCAACAGGGTTCCCGTTGGGTCCGCCGCTGTCCTTTGCCGTGTCCATCCTGATCATGCCCCCTCAGGGCGATTGTGAAAAACGCGGCTGCAGGCTGGAAGGCCTGGCCGTCGCACAGCCAGAGGGGCACGCTCTGTCACGGGCCGCAGATGTGACGCGACTTGGCAAAATGCTCATGGCTCTTGAGGGCGTTGGCTTGAGCATTCATCCCTTGTTTCCCTCGCGGCTAAAAGGCGCGGTCGCCGACTTCCCCAATCCACCCGTCGCTGGTGTGGGGCCCTTTGGTGTCGGTTCGATCGCCGCGTTCAGCGTCTTTGACACCACGCAGCACGCACAGTTTGTGCGACACGGGGAAGTTCGCGAAACCGCCTTGCGCGGGCCGTTCACGGTCAAAGACCAGATTTCCGCCCAGGCAGGGTTGCGTACGCCAGCCAGTATTCAGGCGGGCGGGCGCATTTCGGCCGGCGAATTCCTGCAGATCCAGGGCTTGGCGCACGTCAGTCAACCGTGCGAGGCGGATGGGTTGGTCGCCCGTTCCGGCGAGGGGCAACTGTTATCCTGCCATCAGGGAACCTGGCGCGCAGCCGGATCAGGTTTTGGCGGGGCGTTTGGCTGGCAGGCGGGACTGGACTGCCGATCGGCAGTCGATCGGCACGTCATGATCAATCCGGTGACGGGTGACTGCACTTGCCCCGCCGGGTTTACGCCCTTTGAGGTTTCCAGGCGTACCGCTTTAGGGGACGCCCCCGATACCTTTCGCAGCTATATCTGCATCCGCTAGGGCAGTGGGGGCGGGCGACCCGGGTCAGTCGTGCCTCGGCACCATAGCTAAAACCCACTCTATAATCATCGATTCAGCATTCACCCAGTCAGACCTGCAGGCTTCGCCGGCAGGCTGCTCATTTTTTGCCACGCGATGAAAACGTCCGAGATCCGTCAGAAATTTCTGCAGTTTTTTCAGTCCAACGGGCACACGATCGTGCCGTCTTCATCGCTCGTTCCCGGCAATGATCCGACTTTACTGTTTACCAACTCGGGTATGGTCCAGTTCAAGGACGTCTTTACCGGGAAGGACACGCGGCCCTATACCCGTGCGACCTCGTCGCAGCGCAGCGTTCGCGCCGGGGGCAAGCACAACGATCTTGAAAACGTTGGTTATACGGCGCGTCACCACACTTTTTTTGAAATGCTGGGTAACTTCAGCTTCGGTGACTACTTCAAGCATGATGCCATCGGCTTGGCCTGGACGCTGTTGACTGAGGTCTATGCGTTGCCCAAGGAAAGGCTCTGGGTGACCGTGTACAAGGACGACGACGAGGCCTACGATATTTGGCAAAACGAAATTGGCGTGCCGCCCGAACGCATTGTCCGCATTGGCGACAACAAAGGTGCGCGCTACGCCTCGGACAATTTCTGGCAGATGGCCGATACGGGTCCGTGCGGTCCTTGCACTGAGATATTTTTCGATCACGGCCCTGAAATCTGGGGTGGGCCGCCGGGGTCACCCGAAGAAGACGGCGATCGTTACATCGAGATCTGGAACCTGGTGTTCATGCAGTTTGAACGCGATACCTCCGGCAAGATGTCGCCGCTACCCAAGCCATGCGTGGACACCGGCATGGGTCTGGAACGCATCGCCGCAGTGCTGCAGCATGTGCATTCCAACTATGAAATTGACCTGTTTGTCGCCCTGATCGCGGCGGCCGCGCGCGAGACCGGTTGTGCTGATCTGGCAAACAACTCGCTCAAAGTGATCGCCGATCACATCCGTGCCTGCAGTTTCCTGATTGTGGATGGCGTCATCCCCAGCAATGAAGGCCGGGGTTATGTATTGCGCCGCATCGTCCGTCGCGCGTTGCGTCATGGCTACAAACTCGGCCAGACCAAGCCGTTTTTCTACCGGATGGTGACCGACCTGGTCGAGCAGATGGGTGAGGCATATCCCGAACTGGCCAAGAATGCCGGTCGGGTTGAGCAAGTGCTGCGACAGGAAGAAGAGCGTTTTGGTGAAACGCTTGAACACGGCATGAAGATCCTGGACGTCGCGATGGCAGCACTTCCCATCTCCGGTGCGGGTCCGGTGACCCTGGACGGCACTACATTGTTCACGTTGTACGACACCTATGGCTTCCCGGTCGACCTCACTGCGGATATTTGCCGCGAACGCGGGGTTGAAGTCGATCTGGCCGGTTTTGATACGGCCATGAATCGCCAGCGCCTGCAGGCACGCGCCGCAGGCAAGTTCAAAATGGCTGAGGGCCTCACGTATTCTGGGTTGCAGACCGTTTTCCAGGGCTATGAAAGCGAGCAGGCAGAAGGCGTCGTGGTCGCCCTCTATGTCGAAGGTAGTCATGTTGACCGCATCACGGCAGGGCAGGATGCGATTGTGGTCCTCGATACGACGCCCTTTTATGCCGAGTCGGGCGGTCAGGTCGGCGACACGGGCAAGCTCGAATCTGTTGGTGTTTCTTTTCAGGTGCTGGATACGCAAAAAATTCAGCCTGGCGTTTTTGGTCATCACGGCAAACTTGAGTCCGGACAGCTTGCAATCGGTGATGCCGTCAATGCGATGGTTGATTCGGCTGAGCGTGCCCGCACCGTGCGCAATCACTCTGCCACACACTTGATGCACAAGGCGTTGCGCCAGGTACTGGGTTCGCACGTGCAGCAGCGCGGTTCGTTGGTTGATGGTGACAAGACACGTTTTGACTTCGCGCACGACGCACCGGTTTCGGCCGAAGATATTGCAAAGGTCGAAACCATCGTGAACGCCGAGATCCTTGCGAATCAGGCTGCGCAGTCTCAGGTCATGTCCTATGACGATGCGGTCAAGGGTGGGGCGGTCGCCTTGTTTGGCGAAAAATATGGCGACACAGTGCGCGTGCTGGATATCGGTTTTTCGCGTGAACTATGTGGCGGCACCCACGTCGGCCGCACTGGCGACATTGGTTTATTCAAAATCCTGTCTGAAGGCGGCGTCGCCGCCGGGGTGCGTCGCATCGAGGCCGTCACCGGTTCGAATGCACTGACCTGGGTACAGGCCCTGGCCGCGACCGCACAGCGCGCAGCCACGGCGCTCAAGACGCAGCCGTCCGAGCTGCCCGAACGCATTGCGTTGTTGCAAGATCAGATGAAATCGCTTGAAAAAGAGCTTGAGCAGGCCAAGGCCAAAATGGCTTCGAGCGCGGGTAACGCGCTGGCTGACCAGGCCCAGATCGTCGGTGCTGGCGTCAAGGTGCTGGTCACTGAGGTTCAGGGCGTCGATCCCAAGGATTTGCGCGCGATGGTCGATCAGCTAAAAGATCGCCTCAAATCTGCCGTGGTGCTACTGGCGACGACAGCCGCTGACGGAAAAATCAGTGTGGTCGGTGGCGTGACTGCTGATCTGTCGGGCAAGGTGCGCGCGGGCGATCTGGTTGGCCACGTGGCCGGGCTCATCGGAGGCAAGGGCGGTGGACGTCCGGACATGGCGATGGGTGGTGGCACCGACGCGGCAGCCCTGCCCGGGGCGCTTGCGGGCGTCAAGGCCTGGGTCCAAGAGCGGGTCTGATTGCCATGAATGATTCTGTAACAGGTCGTTCCGTGTCGGAGGGCCCTGTGCCGGGTGACGCGTTTTCAGGGCATCCGCTTTTTCAGCATTCTGTCGACGCGACGGGGCTTGCGTGTCCGTTACCTATTTTGCGTGCCAAAAAGGCGCTTGCAGTGCTGGTCAGTGGCGACACGCTGCAGATCATCACGACCGATCGCGGCGCAGTGAAAGATTTTCAGGCATTTTGTCGTCAAACGGGCAACGAATTGATCGCGCAGATCGAAGAGCCTGGCCGTGTTGTGCACTATATGAGACGCCGTTAGCCAGCGTAGGTCGCTGTTTTGACGGCTTTTTATGGTTATTTGCAGTAATTGTTTTGGATTCCCACAAGGTCAGTGCTATACTCGTGGGCTTTGTTGAACCTTTTCAAGGGATTACCTACTATGGTGGTGATTCGTTTAGCCCGTGGTGGCTCTAAAAAACGTCCGTTCTATAACCTCGTTGCGACCGATTCCCGTGATCGCCGCGATGGTCGCTTCATTGAGCGAGTTGGGTTTTACAACCCCGTCGCCAATGCAAACGAAGAGCGCCTTCGCATTGCCCTGGATCGCGTCCAGCACTGGACCGGTGTAGGTGCGCAGCTTTCGCCGGCTGTTGCTCGTCTGGTTAAAGATTATTCAGCCAACGTCGCGACCGCGGCTTGATTGATTCAGTCTGACTGCCATGGCTGGTAACGGCGCTGTAAGCGCGCCCGACGACCTGATTGAACTGGGTCGCATTGTGTCAGCCTATGGCGTACATGGGTGGGTGAAAATCCAACCCCATTCCGCGCAGGCTGACGTGCTGCGAACTGCACCCGTGTGGTGGCTGGCGGCTTCTGTCGCTCCAGCGCGAGCCGGTGTTGCAGCAGATCCCAAACGATCCGTTTCGCCTTTGCGTGCGCATGTTGTCAAGCAAGTGCGCAGGCAGGGCTTGACGATTGTTGCTGATCTCGAAGGCGTTGGTGACCGGGATGTGGCTGAGAATATGCGGGGCTATACCGTGCATGTCTCACGACATGACTTTCCCGCTGCCAAGGCTGACGAGTTCTATTGGATCGACCTGGTTGGCTGCAACGTGTACGGTCATGATACTGAATCGACAGTTGGCGATTCAGTGTTGATTGGCATTGTGGACGAGGTCGTTGACAACGGTGCCCATGCCTTGCTGCGTGTTCACCGGTACGCCTGTTCACCTGTCTCCCCTGGCGCCGAGCCGGTTCCCATGCTTGATCCGAAAGGTCGGCCAGTAGAAATACTGGTGCCTTTTGTATCGGCGCATGTGCAGCATGTCGACATCAAGGCGCGTCGAATCGATACAGACTGGCCGATTGATTTCTAGCCTGGGTCGTTCCTATGCGTATTGATGCCGTCACTTTGTTTCCGGATATGTTCGAGGTGGTGCGTGATGCCGGCGTGACGGGGCGTGCCCACGCACAGGGTCTCTGGTCGTTGCACACCTGGAATCCTCGCGACTATACGCATGACGTGCATCGCACGGTCGATGATCGTCCCTACGGCGGCGGTCCAGGCATGGTCATGATGGCCGAGCCCTTGTCTCAGGCTGTTTCCGCGATCCGGCAGCACCGCCAGCACGCTGGCGCTGCGCCGGTTCCTGTGGTTCTCTTGTCCCCTGTTGGCAAACCCTTCGACCAGGCGCAAGCCAGTCGTCTGTCGTCGATTGGCGGTGCGGTGTTTGTTTGCGGGCGCTACGAGGGCATCGACCAACGTTTCATCGACGAACACGTTGATGAGCAATGGTCCTTGGGTGATTTTGTCCTGACAGGTGGTGAAATCCCGGCCATCGCGATGATAGACGCAGCAGTCAGGCTTTTGCCGGGCGCACTGAATCATGGTGATTCATCCTTGCAGGACTCGTTCCAGGACTCGCTTTCGGGGTTGCTCGACAGCCCCCATTTCACGCGCCCCGAAACCCTGAGTGGCGTGACGGTACCTGCCGTGCTGTTGTCTGGCAATCATGCAAACATCGCGCGCTGGCGCCGTGAACAGTCATTGCAATTAACGGCCAGGAATCGACCTGACCTGCTCACGCGTGCCCGCCAGCAGGGGCACCTGACGCCGGCCGACGAAAAGTTCCTGCTGACCCTCTCTCAGGCGTGACTGGCAAGTTCGCAGCCAAGGTGCGTGGCTTGGTACCTGGCTGTGATGCGTGGTGTGGTGCCTGGTTTGGTACCTGGCCGAGGTGCCTGACTGCGATGCGTGGCGTGGTACCTAGCGTGGTACCTGGCTAATACCAAGCTGATACGTGGTGTAGACCTTCGGCTATGGCTCCAGCTTTGCGCGTTGCGCTTGAACTTGCGACAGTGTTTCGCCAAATTGGGTCACACGCAGCTTTTCCTGCTCGACCACCGCAACCGGTGCCCGCGCCACGAACGACTCGTTCGACAGCTTGGCCTGGGCCTTGTTGATTTCGCCTTCCAGACGGGCAATTTCCTTGTCTAGTCGTATGCATTCAGCGGCGATATCGATTTCCACTTTCAGCATCAGTCGGGTTTCACCCACGACCTGGACGGGTGCGCCATCATCGGGCAAGGTCGCGACGACCTCGACGCCCGACAGTTTGGCCAGTGCGGCCAGATAAGGCGCGTGTTGCTGCAGCATGCCCTGCGGCCCCTGGGCGACCAGCGGAACACGTGCGGCGGGCGACAGGCTCATCTCGCCACGCAAGGCGCGGACAGCTTCGATCTGCCCTTTGAGCAAGGCAATCTGCGTACACGCAACCGGATCGATGGCAGCCATGTTGGCGCGAGGAAATGGCTGTACGGAAACACTGTCAACCTGGTCCGCCGTGCGTTTACCTGCCACGAGCGAGACTTTCTGCCAGAGCGCTTCGGTGATGAAAGGCATGATCGGGTGAAGCAGGCGCAGGACGGCCTCGAGCACACGGATCAGGGTGCGACGGGTCGCGCGCTGCTGGTCGGGCGTACCAGTCTGGATTTGTACCTTGGCAAGCTCAAGGTACCAGTCACAGTATTCATCCCAGACAAAGCGGTAGAGCGCGTTGGCGATATTGTCGAAACGATAGTCGGCAAATCCCTTGGCGACATCGGCTTCGAGTTGCTGCAGTTCACTGATGATCCAGCGATCCACAAAGCTTTGCGCCGAAGCGTCGACCGCAGCCAGATCCTGACCTTCGGTGTTCATCAGCACAAACCGGGTGGCGTTCCAGAGTTTGTTGCAGAAGTTGCGATAACCTTCGCAGCGTTTCAGGTCGAAGTTGATGTTGCGCCCAAGGCTGGCGTAGGCGGCCATCGTGAAGCGCAGGGCGTCGGTGCCAAAGGCAGGAATGCCATCCGGGAACTGTTTGCGCGTCGATTTTTCGATCGCGTCCGCCTGCTTGGGATTCATCAACCCGAAGGTGCGCTTGCCAACCAGGGTCTCCAGGTCCACCCCATCGATCAGGTCAACCGGATCCAGGGTGTTGCCCTTGGATTTGCTCATTTTCTGGCCTTCGGCATCACGGATCAGGCCATGCACGTAGACGTGCTTGAAGGGAACCTGGCCGGTCAGGTGCGTGGTCATCATCACCATGCGCGCGACCCAGAAGAAGATGATGTCAAAGCCCGTGACCAGGACGCTGGAAGGCAGATATTTCTGCAGATCCGGGGTGGTTTGGGGCCAGCCAAAGGTCGTGAACGGAACCAGCGCTGACGAGAACCAGGTGTCGAGCACATCCGGGTCGCGCTGAAGAGCCCCGGTGACCCCTGCTGCGCGCGCCTGCACCGTAGCCTCTTCTTCGGTGCGTGCGACAAAGACCTGCCCGCACTCGCTGTACCAGGCCGGAATCTGGTGACCCCACCACAGTTGGCGTGAGATACACCAGTCCTGGATGTTCTCGAGCCACTGGTTGTAGGTCGTCGTCCAGTTTTGCGGAAAGAACTGGATGTCGCCCTTGGCGACGACCTCAAGTGCGACCTCGGTAATGCTCTGGCCGGGGTGCAGGGTATCGGCGGGGGCGGGCTTGCTCATTGCGACAAACCACTGATCGGTCAGCATGGGCTCAAGCACCGCGCCACTGCGGTCGCCGCGCGGCTGCATCATTTTGTGTGGGTCAATCTTGACCATGTAGCCTTGCTGCACGAGCTCGGCCACGACAGCCTTGCGCGCGGCATCGCGGTCCAGCCCGCGGAACTGGACCGGCGCCTGGTCGTTGACGTGGGCGTCAAGCGTAAAGATCACGATCAGCGGCAACTGATGACGCATGGCGCAGGCGTAGTCGTTGAAATCGTGGGCGCCCGTGATTTTGACGCAACCCGTGCCGAAGGCCGGGTCGACAAAGTCATCGGCAATGATGGGAATCTGGCGGCCGCACAAGGGAAGAACAAGCATTTTCCCAACCAGATGACGGTAACGCATGTCGTCGGGATGCACGCAGACGGCGTTATCGCCCAGCATGGTTTCAGGCCGGGTGGTGGCCACCGTCATGCCTGTGATCGTTTCGGTGGTGCCGTCCTCGAGCGTGATGGTCTGAGGGCCCTGCGCAAAGGGGTAGCGGATGTGCCAGAGGTGGCTCTCGGTTTCAACCGACAGCACTTCCAGGTCGGACACCGCGGTCATCAACAACGGATCCCAGTTCACCAGGCGCTTGCCGCGGTAAATCAGTCCTTGCTGGTGCAGGCGTACGAAGGTTTCGACCACGCCGGTCGACATCTGGGGATCCATCGTGAAATATTCACGTGGCCAGTCGGCAGATGCCCCCAGCCGACGTACCTGGCTGGTGATGGTGTTGCCGGAAAGCTCTTTCCATTCCCATACTTTTTCGACAAAGGCCTTGCGACCGAGGTCATGCCGGGACAGTTTCTGGGCGTCAAGCTGACGCTCGACGACGATCTGCGTAGCAATGCCGGCGTGATCGGTGCCAGGCACGAACACGGTGTCATCACCCAGCATGCGGTGGTAGCGCACCAGGCCATCCATGATGGTCTGGTTAAACGCATGGCCCATGTGCAGGGTGCCTGTCACGTTGGGCGGCGGAAACTGGATGGCATAGGGGGCGCCTGTGGCCGCGCTCCCATGTACATGTTGCCCGGCAGCAAAATAGCCCCGCCGTTCCCATTCGTCGTACCAGTGCGCCTCAAGGGTGGCTGGCTCGAAACTCTTGGAAAGTTCGCCGTCAGGGGTATGGTTCGGTTGGTTCATCAGAATATCCGCAGAAAAGTCCGTGCGTCTTCCCAGGGGGGAAGCAGTAAAAGCCCTCTATTTTAGGATGTTGTGGGTTTATGCGCCGTGCTAGAATGCCGGGTTACGGTGGACTTGGTCAAAGTCCATGTTTTTATTGAGAATTATTGGAGTTTTACATGTCAGTCGAACGTACCCTGTCGATCATCAAGCCCGACGCAGTTGCCAAGAACGTCATTGGTCAGATCGTTGCCCGCTTTGAACAAGCCGGCCTGAAAGTGGTGGCTGCCCAGTTGCGCCAACTGTCACGTGCCGATGCTGAGCGTTTCTACGCCGTTCACAGTGCACGTCCTTTCTTCAAGGACTTGGTTGATTTCATGATTTCCGGTCCGGTGTTTGTCCAGGCCCTCGAGGGCGTGGGCGCCATCCAGAAAAACCGTGACCTGATGGGTGCGACTGATCCCAAGAAAGCAGAAAAAGGCACGATCCGTGCTGATTTCGCCGACAGCATCGACGCAAACGCCGTGCACGGCTCAGACGCGCCCGAAACCGCTGCTGCCGAAATTGCCTTTTTCTTCCCCGAAATCAGCATTCACAGCCGTTGATCCGGCTCACTGGCTCGTGTCTCTCACCGCATGCACGCTGATCCAATCAACCTGCTTGGGCTCGACGCCCCTGCGCTGACCCAATTGGTTGGGCAGTGGGGGGGCAAGCCGTTTCGTGCCCGGCAGTTGCAAAGATGGGTGCATCAGCGTGGCGTGAGCCAGTTTGATGAAATGACCGATCTCGCACGCGAATTTCGCGCGCAGCTCGGCCAGCATTGCGTCGTGCAGGCGCCCACCGTACTGACCCAGCAGCGTTCGACCGACGGTACACGCAAGTGGCTGTTCGACGTGGGGCAGGGCAACGCGATCGAGTCAGTCTTCATACCCGAAGACGACCGTGGCACTCTCTGCATATCCAGCCAGGCTGGGTGTAACGTGGGCTGCAGGTTTTGCTCGACCGGGCATCAGGGTTTTAACCGCAACCTGACCACTGCCGAAATTATTGGCCAGCTCTGGTTTGCCAAGAACGTCCTGATGCAAGATGCCGGCTCGGCGCGCCTGGAAGCAGCGGGCAACGTCCAGGTTGGCAATGCTCCGGCTGGTCACGCCCTGGCATCGCCAGACCCGCGCGCGATCAGTAACGTGGTGATGATGGGCATGGGCGAACCCCTGCTCAACTACGAACCGGTGCTGGCGGCCGTCAGGCTGATGCTCGATGACAATGCCTATGGTTTGTCCCGCCGCCGTGTCACCGTGTCCACCTCCGGCGTCGTCCCCATGATGGACCGGCTCTCGCAAGATTGCCCGGTGGCGCTCGCGGTATCGCTGCATGCGCCCAACGACGCGCTGCGCGACCAGTTGGTGCCCCTGAACAAGAAGTATCCGCTGGTCGAATTGCTTGCTGCCTGTGAGCGGTATCTTGAATTTGCACCCCGGGATTTCATTACGTTTGAATACGTGATGCTCGACGGCGTGAACGATACGGATCAGCATGCGCGCGAGCTGATCCAGATCGCCCGGCGTGTGCGCTGCAAGTTGAACCTCATTCCCTTCAATCCGTTTCCGGGTTCAGGGTTACTACGTTCCCCGGCAAACCGCATTCGTGCTTTCTCCCAGCAACTGATGGACGCGGGCATTGTGACCACTGTGCGCAAGACGCGCGGTGACGATATCGATGCCGCCTGCGGACAACTCGCCGGCGAGGTCAAGGATCGCACCCGATTGCGCGAAAAATTGACTATGAAAACATCGATTCCAATTAAAGAGATTCGTCCATGAGCGATGTTGACCTGAATTCCCCGTTGCGCACCGAGTCGCCTCCTTCACCTTCAGAACCCGTCACGACGGCAGGTTCCCTGCGCGCGGTGCGAATATCCAAAGGCTGGTCACTCGACGACGTTTCCGCACGGCTGAAGTTTCCCGCACGCAACATCGACGCACTCGAATCTGAACGTTGGGACGATCTGCCCCGTGGGCTTGCACTTAAATCTCTGGTCAAAAATTACGCTCGCCTGCTTGCTGTCAACCCGGCGGGTCTGGAAAACGCGCTGCGTCCCTACATCGGTCAGGTCCACGGCGGTATTGCCAACCATACTTCCACGCGCTCAATCAAAGTGACTGAAACAGATCGCCGTCCCAGTTCGTCGGGCTGGATATTGCTGATCGTGGCGGTCGTGCTGGTTGCTGCCGGGGTTGCCGTGTCTCAGGGGCTTGTTCCCCAGGCCTGGGTTCCTGAATGGTTGCTGGGGCTTCGTAAATGACACGGCCGGTGACCCAGTTGGCGGCATCGTTGGCGCCCTCGTCGGGCGTCGTGGTGGGTCCTGGTGCCCGTCACGGTACCCGTGCTGTCAAGATTGCCTGGGGTAACCGTCAGGTGATCGTGGGTGGCGGTGCGCCCGTCATGGTTCAGTCCATGACCAATACCGATACGGCCGACGCGGTGGCGACCGCCATCCAGGTCAAGGAACTGGCACTGGCCGGGTCTGAAATGGTCCGGATCACCGTCAACACACCGGAAGCCGCCCGAGAGGTCGCAGCCATCCGTGAGCACCTTGATCGCATGGGTGTGTCGGTGCCGCTTTGCGGAGACTTCCACTACAACGGGCACAAGTTGCTCACGCAGTTTCCCGATTGTGCCCAAGCCTTGTCGAAATATCGTATCAACCCCGGCAACATGGGGGGCGGTAAACGGCGTGATGACAATTTTGCGCAGATGATTGAAGTCGCTTGCCAGCATAAAAAGCCTGTTCGCATTGGTGTCAACTGGGGCAGTCTTGACCACGAACTGCTCGCCCGCATGATGGACGACAACAGCAAAATGGCCGTGCCCCGTGACGCGCAAGCGGTCATGCGCGACGCGCTGGTCGTGTCCGCCATCAGCAATGCGCAGCGTGCCGAAGAACTGGGTCTGCCTGGTGACGCAATTATCCTGTCGTGCAAGGTCAGCCACGTGCAGGACCTGATCGCAGTCTACCGTGACCTGGCGGCACGTTGTGATTATCCGTTACACCTGGGCCTGACCGAGGCCGGCATGGGTAGCAAGGGCATCGTGGCCTCGACCGCTGCGCTGTCTGTGCTGCTGCAGGAAGGTATTGGCGACACGATCCGTATTTCCCTGACGCCCGAGCCAGGCGGTGACCGGTGCCGCGAAGTCGTCGTCGGGCAAGAAATCCTCCAGACCATGGGGCTACGCGCCTTTACCCCGATGGTGGTTGCCTGCCCTGGTTGCGGTCGCACCAGTAGTACCGTATTCCAGGAACTCGCCGACAGTATCCAGACCTATTTGCGTCTGCAGATGCCAATCTGGAAAACGCAATATCCCGGGGTTGAAAGCATGAACGTGGCCGTGATGGGTTGCGTGGTCAATGGCCCGGGTGAAAGTCGTCATGCTGACATTGGTATCAGTCTTCCCGGCACTGGCGAGGTACCTGCCGCGCCGGTGTTCGTCGATGGCCAGCGTAGCGTGACACTCAAGGGTGACAATATTGCCCAAGAGTTCCAGGCCATTGTTCAAGATTACGTTGCACGCCGCTATGGCACGACCCAGGTTGTTTAGCGTCTTTCCATGACGGCTCACATTCCGCCATCCCTTCAGTTTTTACACATGACACAAGCTTTTTCAAAAGTTACCGCCATTCGCGGAATGAACGATGCGCTCCCAGGCGGCACTGCGCGCTGGGAGCCGCTCGAGCAAATCGTGCGTGACTGGTTGCAGTCCTACGGCTACCGCAACATGCGCACGCCCGTGCTTGAGCACACCCGTCTATTTGCCCGCGGTATTGGTGAGGTCACCGATATTGTTGAAAAAGAAATGTACACGTTCACCGATGCCTTGAACGGTGAATCGCTGACGATGCGTCCCGAATTCACGGCCGGCATGGTGCGCGCAAGCATTGAGCACAACCTGCTGTATGACCGCCCGCAGCGTGTCTACGCGATGGGCCCGGTTTTTCGTCATGAACGCCCGCAACGCGGTCGCTATCGCCAATTTCATCAGATCGACGTCGAAGCGCTGGCCATGGCCGGGCCCGACATCGATGCCGAGATGATCGTCATGGTGGCCAGGCTATGGAAGCTGCTGGGCATCACTGATATGCGCCTCGAGATCAATTCGCTTGGTCAGGCCGATGAGCGCGCGGCGCATCGCGCCGCCTTGATTACCCACCTTGAGCAGCATCGTGACGTCCTCGATGAAGATGGATTGCGCCGGCTGTACACCAACCCCCTCAGGGTGCTCGACACCAAGAACCCTGCGATGCAGGCCATGGCCGACGCCGCGCCCAGGCTGTTTGACTTCCTTGGCGTCGCTTCACGTGCTCACTTTGACGCCGTATGCGCCAGGCTCGACGATGCCGGCATCCGTTATCAACTGAATCCGCGCATGGTCAGGGGCCTGGACTACTACAATCTGACGGTGTTCGAGTGGATGACCGACAAACTGGGTGCACAGGCAACAGTTTGTGGCGGCGGGCGCTACGATGGTCTGGTTGAATTGCTCGGTGGCAAGCCTAACCCTGCGGTTGGATTTGCCATTGGCATGGAACGTCTGCTGGATTTGTGGGATCAGTACACACCTGCGGTTACTGTTCCTGAATGTGACGTTTATATCGTGCATCAGGGTGACGAGGCCCAGCGGCGGGCGGCAACCATTGCTGAATCGTTGCGCGATGCGGGTGTTGCGGTGATCGTGCATGCAGGAACGGGTAGCTTCAAGTCTCAGTTCAAGCGTGCCGACACAAGCGCGGCGGCGATTGCGGTTATTCTTGCAGGCGACGAACTGGCCGCAGGGGTGGCCTCGGTCAAGATGTTGCGTGCGGCAGAGGTGTCGACTGATTCCGCGCAGCAGCAAGTGCCCCTGGATGGGCTAGTGGCTTTTCTGAAAGATAAGGTTTGATGAGTATGGCTTACGACCTCCAAGAACAAGAGCAGATAGACCAGTTGCGCGCCTGGTGGGCCAAGTATGGCACCGCGGTGCTCACGGCCCTGGTGATCGCGATGGTGATCCTCGGTGGCTGGCGTGGCTGGCAGTGGTACCAGGGTCATCAGGCCGCGCAGGCGCGTGGCTATTTTGAAGCCCTTGAAGACGCGAGCCATCAGCAGGGTGACGAGTCTGTCGCGCGCATTAATGCTGCGATCAAGACACTGCGTGATGAATACGCGACCACCGACTATGCCGCGCGTGGTGCGCTGGTGGCCGCTTCGGCACTGCAGGCACGTGATGATCAGGTGGCTGCGCGTGCACAGCTTGAATGGCTGGTCAAGACCAATCATCCGGCTCTGACACCCGTCGCGCGCCTGCGGCTTGCCGGGCTGATGTTTGATCAGAAAGACTATGACGCCGCGCTGGCGCAACTCAATAATCCACCCGCACCCTTTCTGGGGCTGTTTGCCGATCGTCGCGGTGATATCCTTTTCGCTCAGGGTAAAGCCGCAGAGGCGCGCAAGGCCTGGGTGCAGTCAATTGAGGCGCTTGGCGCAGCCAGCCCCCTGACTCCTGTTGTCAAACTCAAACTTGATGCTCTTGGAACATGACCATGTTGCGACAGTCCAGCGTACGATTCTTGCGTCTTGGTGTAACGGCCGTGCTCCTGTCCCTGGCGGCGGGTTGCTCGGTTTTTAGCGGTGATGACGGCCGTAACGATCCCGTGCCCCTGAAACCCTTTGACGCCGGCCTGTCGGTTCAGATTGGCTGGCGCGCGCCGGTGGGTCGCGGAACCAGCATTGGTTTCGCCCCCATGATCGTGCGTGACAGCGTGTATGCAGCCGCTGTCGATGGCGCCGTCGGTAAGTATGAACTGGCGACGGGCGCTGCCATCTGGACGATCAAAGTCGACGGCAAATTGTCCGCCGGCGTGGGGAGCGACGGCACGACGACCGCCGTGGTGACGCAGGACGGCATGATTGTCGCTCTGGATGAAACGGGTCAGGTCAAATGGAAAAGCAAGGCCGCCAGTGAGGTCTCGGTGCCGCCGGTGGTGGGCTTCGGTGTCGTGGTCGTGCGCAGTGGCGACTACCGGATCCAGGCTTTCAATGCACAGACCGGCGAACGTATCTGGAACGTGCAGCGGCCAGGTCCGGCTCTGGCCTTGCGGGCGCCCTCACGCATGATCATGACTGAGGGGTTGGTGATTACCGGCATCCCGGGTGGCAAGATGATCGCCATCAATGCGGGTTCAGGCGATGTGCAATGGGAAGGCATTGTCGCGACGCCGAAAGGCTCGACAGACCTTGAGCGCGTCAATGACGTGGTGGGTTCTCCGGCGATTGTCGGTCCATTGCTGTGCGCGGTGGCGTACCAGGGACGGATCACCTGCTTTGACGTCTCAGCGGGCGGGCGTCCGGCCTGGAGCAAAGACTATTCAAGTACGGTCGGGCTGGCGATTGACGCCCGTCAGGCCTACGCCCCGAACCAAAGTGACGTCGTCACGGCTTTTAGCCTGCAAAACGGCAATGTGGCCTGGAAACAAGACGCCTTGCAGCATCGCAAGCTGACCAGCCCAGGAGTGCTCCCGCAAGCTGTTGCATTTGGTGATTACGATGGTTTTGTGCATTTCCTGGCCCCCGATGATGGGCGCCTGGTCGCACGTATTACGGTAGGTGGCGGAGCGGTGCGTGCTCCTGTGCAGGCAACCCAGCAGGGTATTCTCGTTCAGACGGGCGACAGCACCCTGGTCATGATTGTATTGAACTGACAAGTGATTCTTAAACCTGTTGTTGCCCTGGTCGGGCGCCCGAACGTTGGCAAATCCACCCTGTTTAACCGCCTGACGCGTTCGCGCCAGGCGCTGGTGGCTGACTTTTCGGGTTTGACCCGCGATCGTCACTACGGCGAAGGTCGGGTCGGCGAAAAGCCGTTCATCGTCGTGGACACCGGTGGCTTTGAGCCGATCGCCAAAACGGGGATTCTGCACGAAATGGCGCGCCAGACCAAGCAGGCAATCGCCGAAGCGGACGTGGTGATCTTCCTGGTTGACGCCCGTGCGGGCCTGAATGCCCACGACCACGACATTGCCCGCCTGCTGCGCAAGTCTGGCCAGCGCGTGCTGTTGTGTGTCAACAAGGCAGAAGGGATGCGCGAGGGCAACCCTGCCGTCTCTGAGTTTCATGAGCTCGGACTCGGACGCCCGTACGCCATATCCGCTGCCCACGGCGATGGCATTAACGACCTGGTCGAAATCGCGCTGCAGGGGCTGGGTGTCGAGCCAGTGGTTCATGATTTTGACGCAGACGATGCAGAGCCGGGTGCAGACGCAACCGACCACGATGACGCGGCCGATCAGCCCGAGGTTGAGCATCGTATCAAGCTTGCGATTGTCGGTCGCCCGAATGTGGGCAAGTCGACGTTGATCAATACCCTGATGGGCGAAGAACGCGTGATCGCGTTTGACTTGCCGGGTACCACACGTGATGCCATCGAAATCGAGTTTGAGCGTGCTGGCAAGAAGTACACACTGATCGATACGGCTGGCTTGCGTAAACGTGGCAAGGTTTTCGAGGCTGTCGAAAAATTCTCGGTCATCAAGACCTTGCAGGCCATCGAAGCCAGCAATGTCGTGATGTTGATGATCGACGCGCAGCACGAAGTCTCTGATCAGGATGCGCATATCGCGGGCTTCATCCTTGAGACGGGTCGCGCGCTTGTTGTCGCCATTAACAAGTGGGATGGACTCGACACCGAGCAACGCGAACGCATCCAGCGTGAGTTCGACCGGAAATTGCGTTTCTTGTCGTTTGCGCGTGTGCATACGATTTCGGCCTTGCGCGGGCAGGGCGTCAATACCTTGCTGCGCTCGGTCAATGCTGCGCATGCTGCCGCGTTCGCCAAGCTATCGACGCCTAAACTGACACGTGAGTTGCAGGCAGCGATTGAACAGCAACCGCCTCCTCGCAAAGGGATTTTTCGTCCCAAAATGCGTTATGCACATCAGGGCGGACAGAACCCGCCACTCATCATCGTGCACGGCAACGCACTCGATGCCATTCCGGATTCCTATCGCCGTTATCTCGAAGGCAGGTTCCGCGATGCGTTCGAGCTTGCAGGCACGCCGTTGCGCATTGAGTTCAAGTCTTCCTTTAATCCCTACGCCGACAATTAATTCGACATGCGGGTCGAACGTCCTGTTGGCGATATCCATGATTGAATCACCATGAGCCGTTACTGGAGCAGTCTGGTCGAAAAACTCGACCCTTATGTGCCTGGCGAACAACCGCGCCTCCAGAATCTGGTCAAACTCAATACCAATGAACATCCGTATGGGCCATCGCCCAAGGTCATCGCCGCGATCACCGCGCAGGCCAATGACAGTCTGCGGTTGTACCCGGATCCAACTGCCCAGGTGCTCAGGCAGGCGATCGCCACACGCTTTGAACTGACCCCTGAACAGGTGTTCGTGGGTAACGGCTCGGATGAAGTGCTGGCCCATGTGTTCCAAGCCTTGCTCAAACACATGGCGCCGTTGGTGTTTCCGGATATTACCTATAGCTTCTATCCGGTTTACTGTGGGCTCTATCAGATTGATTATCGGGCCATCCCGCTGGACGCCACGTTCGCCATCCGGACCGAAGACTATCTCGGTGACGGTGCCGCGCCAGTGGGTGGCATTATTTTTCCGAATCCGAATGCTCCGACAGGCTGCGTGCTGCCTCTTGCCGACATCGAGCGCATTGTTGCCGCCAATCCTGATGTCGTGGTGGTGATTGACGAAGCCTACGTGGATTTTGGTGCGCAGACCGCAGCCAGCCTGATTGGTCGCTACACGAACTTACTGGTGGTGCAGACACTTTCGAAGTCGCGTTCGCTGGCTGGACTGCGTGTCGGATTCGCGTTGGGTCATCCCGAACTTATCCAGGGTCTCGATCGGGTCAAGAATAGTTTCAACTCCTACCCACTCGACCGCCTCGCCCAGGCGGGCGCCACGGCCGCGATTGAGGATGAGGCGTATTTTGACCAGACACGCCATGCGGTAATCCGTTCGCGTGAAACGCTGACTGCCGCGCTGGTTCAGTTAGGTTTTGAGGTGCTGCCTTCCCAGGCCAACTTCGTCTTCACCCGACACCCGGCCATCGCAGGTGAAGCACTCGCTGCGGCCCTTCGGGCACGCAGCATCATCGTGCGTCATTTTCAACACGCCAGAATTTCCGATTACCTGCGCATCACGGTGGGAACTGATCCACAATGCCAGTTGTTACTCGCAGCCTGTCGTGAAATACTGGGTCAAATTTAGTTGTTTCGTAAATCCATCAATTAGTAACTCCTCTTTGCAGTTGGTGGCGTATATCGGGAAAACCCTGTAGAGTTCTAACATTGGGTTGATTTTTGTCAAAAAGAATCGACACCTCAACAACAACAGATGGAGCCTGCCAATGAGCAATAAAGGGCAAACTTTGCAAGATCCCTTCCTGAACGCCTTGCGTAAAGAGCACGTACCAGTGTCTATTTATCTGGTAAACGGGATCAAACTTCAGGGTCAAGTGGAATCTTTTGACCAGTATGTCGTGCTGCTGCGTAACACCGTCACCCAGATGGTTTACAAGCACGCCATTTCAACCGTAGTGCCCGCCCGTGCGGTCACGTTTCAGATTGATACCCCAGCTGTTGAATAATCAGACTCAGTTAGTCCATTCGCCCGTCTTGTGCTCAGGCCTTGATGGGCGTATTTATTCCCGTCCTGCACTGATGACCTGCCAATGCGCGCGTTAATTATCAGCGTTGACCTGGGCTCGCCCGACTATCAGGCGCACGCCGACGAATTTGTGATGCTTGCCAAGGGGGCGGGGGCCAATGTAGTGGCCACGCTGACCGCGCGCCGGTCCCGGCCAGATGCTGCCTACTTTATCGGCACCGGCAAGGTCGAAGAGGGCGTGCTGGTTGCCCAGGCCCACGAAGCCGAAGTTGTGCTGTTCGACCAGCCACTTTCGCCCGCCCAGCAACGCAATCTTGAACGACAGTTCAATTTGCGTGTGGTCGATCGTGTCGCACTGATCCTTGATATTTTTGCGTTGCGTGCGCAAAGTCACGAAGGCAAGCTACAGGTTGAACTGGCCCAGCTCCAGCACCTGGCAACCAGGCTGACCAGGCTCTGGAGCCACCTTGAACGCCAGCGCGGCGGTATTGGCATGCGCGGGCCGGGTGAGTCGCAGCTGGAAATGGACCGCCGCATGATTGGTGGCAAGGTACGCCTGCTGCGTGAACGCCTTGAGAAAGTCCAGCGTCAGCGCACCACACAGCGCCGGTCACGGGCACGTGCGGCCACGTTGTCGGTCTCGCTGGTGGGTTACACGAACGCCGGCAAATCCACACTTTTCAATGCCATGACGCGTGCGGGTGCCTACACGGCTGACCAACTGTTCGCCACCCTTGACACGACAACGCGCCGGGTCTGGATAGAGGGTGCCGGTCAAGTGACCCTCTCTGACACGGTTGGCTTTATTCGTGATTTACCCCTTACGCTGATTGCCGCCTTTCGTGCCACACTGGAAGAAGCGATACACGCTGATCTGCTTTTACATGTGATCGATGCGTCCAGCCCCCAGCGTGATGAGCAGATCGCGGAAGTCGACAAGGTGTTGGTCGATATCGGTGCAGCCGACATCCCGCGTATTCTGGTCTACAACAAAATAGATCTCGCCGGCCTGGCGCCGCGAATTGAGCATGACGCACATGGTACGATTTGCCGTGTATTTTTAAGCGCCCAGCAGCGCACCGGACTGGATGGATTGCGTCAAGCCATCTGCCAGTTTGCTTCAACTGCGGAAAACAATGCGACCCCTATCCAAAATTTTCAATCTGAATGACCCCGGCTGGGGCCGAGGCCAGGATGGCAAAGGCTCTGAGCCTCCCAAGCGTCCCGCTGGCAATGGTGGTCCGCCAGACCTGGACCAGGTCTGGCGCGACGTCAATGCCCGTCTGGGCGCAATGTTTGGTCGTCGCTCGGGCGGCGGTCAGCGACCTGACAATCAGGGCGGCGGGATCGGCGGCCCGACGGCGCGTCAGTCCCGTATCGGGTTGGGCGTGCTGGCGGCTGGTGCGTTGGCGATGTGGCTGGGCAGTGGTTTCTTCATCGTCCAGGAAGGTCAGGTTGCGGTCATTACGCAGTTCGGTAAATATAAAAGCACGGCTCAGGCTGGTTTCCAGTGGCGCTTGCCCTATCCGTTCGAGGCCAACGAGATTGTGAACGTGTCGCAACTCCGGACGTTTGAGGTCGGCTTTCGTGGCAATGCCCGCAACCGCGTGCTGCCCGAGGCGCTGATGCTGACCGATGATGAGAATATCGTCGACGTCCAGTTTGTCGTGCAGTATCGCTTGCGTGCCGATGGCGCACCTGAGTACTTGTTCAAGACAAAAGACCCTGACGAGTCCGTGCGCCAGGCTGCCCAGACCGCCATGCGCGAGGTCGTAGGGGGCCGCTCCATGGATTTCGTCCTGTACGAAGGCCGCACGGCGGTCGCAATCGACGTGCAAAAACTGATGCAGCAAATTCTTGACCGATACCAGACCGGTGTTCAGGTCAGTAGCGTGGCCATCCAGAACGTGCAACCCCCCGAACAGGTCCAGGCGGCGTTTGACGATGCCGTCAAGGCCGGACAGGATCGGGAACGCCAGATCAACGAAGGCCAAGCCTATCGTAACCAGATCATTCCCATGGCGGGTGGTCAGGCTTCACGCATGCTTGAGCAGGCCGAAGGCTATCGCGCGCGCGTGATTGGCGATGCAACCGGTGACGCCGCGCGCTTTACCAGCATCGTGACTGAATACCGCAAATCGCCCCTGGTGATCCGCGAGCGTATGTACCTGGAAAGCATGCAGCAGATGTTTGTCCATGCCAGCAAGGTGCTGGTCGACACGCATGGCAATAACAATATGTTGTACTTGCCGCTGGACAAACTCATGCAGCAGACGGCTGCCGAGGCCGTGGTCCCGGGCTCGACGCCCAAAGCCGTGATCACGCCTGCGCCCGCGGTGGTGCCTGTCGCACCGACCTCCTCAGTGCGCCCGGCCCAGGCTAGCGGCGTGGCCAACACCCTGACGCGTGATCGCGGCAGCCGATAAAGAGGACACCCCCCATGAAACGATTATTGCCTCTGTTGGTTGCCGTGCTGGTCTTGCTCGGTGTGTTGTCGTCCACGGTATTTATTGTGGGCGAACGTGACTACGCGCTTGTTTTCGCCCTCGGTGAGGTCAAGCGGGTCATTTCCGAGCCCGGCCTGTATTTCAAACTGCCGCCACCCCTTCAAAACGTCGTGACGCTGGATAAGCGCCTGCTGACCATCGACGTACAGGAAGGCGAGCGTATCCAGACTTCTGAAAAGAAGAACCTGATCATCGACTCATTCGTCAAATGGCGCATTGTCGACCCGCGTCTTTTCTACATTACGTTTGGTGGCAATGAGCGTGCCGCACGCGAACGGCTCCAGGCCCAGATCCGCGATGCACTGAACGCCTCGATCAATATCCGTACAGTCAAGGACGTTGTATCGCTTGAGCGTGATGTGATCATGAACGAGGTGCTCAACAATGTGGTCAAGCGGGCAGAACCCCTGGGCGTGAAGATCGTCGATGTACGGCTCAAGCGTATCGAGTTCGCGCCCGAGATTTCCGAGTCGGTTTTCCGCCGGATGGAATCCGAGCGTCTGCGCGTTGCCAACGAACTGCGCTCGATCGGTGCGGCTGAGGGCGAAAAAATTCGCGCCGAAGCAGACCGACAGCGTGAACAGGTTCTGGCTGAGGCCTACGGCCGTGCCCAGGCCATCATGGGCGAAGGCGATGCCAAGGCGGCGGGCATCGCGGCCAAGGCTTACGGCGAAGATCTTGCTTTCTATAGTTTCTACAAGAGCCTCGAAGGGTACCGGGCTGCTTTTGGCAAGCCCAGCGATGTGCTCGTGGTGGACCCCAGTTCTGACTTCTTCAAATATATGAAGTCCGCTGCGGGTAAGTAATTGGGTAGGTAATCGGGTCGGTCAAACCGCGCGTCATAATAGGTATAATGCGCTGTAAGCTTTAACGATTATTCTGGCGGCTTGCCGGGCTTACGCTCCAAGCCGCCTTTTGTTTGGGCGTCGTATTCGGTATTTCGGTGCCTGGCAATTTTTATCAACCACTTTATCTCTCTCTAGCGCAATCATGAAAGGCAATTGGCTGCTGCCTGAAAGTCTGGCTGATGTGCTCCCGGCAGAGGCGCGTCGCATCGAAGAGTTGCGTCGCAGCCTGCTCGACTTGTTTCGTACCTATGGGTTCGAGCTTGTCGCCCCACCGCTTGTCGAATACATCGACTCGCTGCTTTCGGGCACCGGTAGCGACCTGAATCTGCGCACCAGCAAACTGGTTGATCAGCTGTCGGGTCGCACCCTGGGCATTCGTGCGGACATGACCCCGCAGGTAACGCGCATTGACGCTCACCTGCTCAACCGTGCTGGCGTCACGCGCCTGTGCTATTGCGGTCCGGTGCTGCATGCACGGCCTGCTGGCCTGCTTTCCAGTCGCGAGCTGCTCCAGATCGGCGCTGAAATTTATGGTCATGCCGGCGTTGAGGCCGATCTTGAAATTATTCGTCTGGCGCTGGAAAGCACGCGCCTGGCGGGTGTGAAGTCTGTGCGGCTCGACATTTGCCACGCTGGCCTGGTGCGCAGCATCATTGACACCGATCCGGCTGCGCGTCTGCGGGCCGACGAAATCATGGTGTTGCTGCGCGACAAAGATTCCCCCGGTATCGCCGAGCTGGGCGTCGGACCCGATGGACTCCTCGTGGCCACCGTTCGCGCGCTGGCCTGCCTGCCCGGTCTATATGGCAGTGCCACCGTGCTTGCCCGTGCGCGCGAGTTGCTGCCCGCCTTACCGGGTGTGGTCGCTGCACTCGATACCCTTGAATCCTTGCTCAGCGCCCTTGATGATGTGTCGGTTGGCATTGACCTGGCTGATGTGGGGTCTTATGGTTACCACTCGGGCGTGACGTTTTCGGTCTATGCCGAGGGTTGGCACGACGCGCTGGTGCAGGGCGGGCGTTACGATGATGTCGGGCGTGCTTTTGGTCGCGCCAGGCCCGCCACCGGATTCAGCCTGGATTTACGCAAGCTGGCAGCTGGCCTGAGTCCGGCGGCACCGGCACCAGCTATCCGTGCGCCAGCTGGTCACGATGCCGAGCTGCGTGATACCGTGCACACGTTACGCCAGGCGGGCCACATTGTGGTTCAGGTGTTTGACGGTGAACACGCGACGCACGACGAATTCGTATTTGACCGTGAGCTGGTTCAGCGCAATGGTCAGTGGATGGTGCAAGTGGTTTCATAGGCCCCCGCGGGTCTTACGGTTTGTAGGGCGCACCGCGGGTCAGGGACTGTTATCCCGATTTTCATTGGCTTTTTTCGCGATATGAGCAAGAACGTTGTAGTGATCGGCACCCAATGGGGTGATGAAGGCAAAGGCAAGATTGTTGACTGGCTGGCCGAATCGGCCCAGGGAGTCGTACGGTTTCAGGGCGGGCATAATGCCGGCCACACGCTTTGGATCAATGGCAAAAAGACCATTTTGCGATTGATCCCGTCGGGCATCATGCATCCGACCGTGACGTGCTACATCGGCAACGGTGTGGTGCTCTCGCCCGAGGCGCTGTTAAAAGAAATCTCCGAACTCGAGGCCGCCGGCCTGGATGTGCGTTCGCGCCTGCAGATTTCCGAAGCCTGTCCGCTGATTTTGCCTTATCACGTGGCACTGGATCAGGCCCGTGAAGCCCGTCGTGGCGAGGCCAAGATTGGCACCACTGGCCGCGGTATTGGTCCGGCCTACGAGGACAAGGTCGCTCGTCGCGCACTGCGTGTGCAGGACCTGTTCGACCCGATTGCTTTTCGCGCCAAGGTCGAAGAAGTCCTTGATTTGCATAATTTCGTCCTGACCCAGTACCTGGGTGCCCCGGCCGTGTCCGTGCAAGAGGTGGTCGACCAGGCCATGGCGCTCGCGCCGGCAATCGCACCGATGGTCCACGATGTCAGCAGCAATCTGTTTGCCGCCCAGCAAGCTGGACAGAGCCTGCTTTTCGAAGGCGCACAAGGCGCGCTGCTCGACGTTGACCATGGCACTTATCCGTTTGTCACCAGCAGCAACTGCGTGGCGGGTGCCGCGGCCGCCGGTGCCGGGGTTGGGCCACAAACCTTGAGCTATGTGCTCGGCATTACCAAGGCCTATGCCACCCGCGTCGGTTCAGGCCCGTTCCCGACTGAGTTGTGCGATGACATCGGCACGCGCCTGGCTACGGTTGGCAAGGAATTCGGCTCGGTCACCGGTCGTCCCCGCCGTTGTGGCTGGTTTGACGGCGCGGCACTTAAGCGTTCGGTCCGTCTGAACGGTATTTCGGGGTTGTGTATCACCAAGCTTGACGTGCTGGACGGCCTGGAAACGATCAAACTGGGCGTGGGCTACAACGTCGCTGGTAATTTCTGCGATGTGCTGCCCTATGGCGCCGCAGCAGTGGCGTGCGCCGAGCCGGTTCTCGAAGAGATGCCCGGCTGGACTGAGTCAACTGTTGGCGTCACCGAGTTCGACAAGTTGCCTGTCAATGCGCAGCGCTACCTCAAGCGCATGTCTGAAGTCTGTGGCGTGGCGATTGACATGGTGTCGACCGGTCCTGATCGCAACGAAACGATCTTGTTGCGCCACCCCTTTAAATCGTAGGTCTTGTGCGATGAACCCGTTTGCCGGCAACGATCGCGACCTTTGGGTCAACTGGGACCGGTACAACCGGCTGGTTGAGCAGCTCGCCTTTGTCGTGCATGCCTCGGGCTGGTCGTTCGACCAGATCCTGTGTCTGGCGAGGGGTGGTTTGCGCGTCGGTGATGTGCTGTCGCGTATTTTCGAAGTTCCTCTCGGAATCCTGGCAACAAGTAGCTACCGAGAGGCCTTCGGAACCCAGCAGGGCGACCTCGATATCGCGCCCTTTATCACGATGACACGTGGTTCCTTGTCTGGGCGCGTATTGCTGGTCGATGACATGGTTGATACGGGTCACACACTGGTTCGCGTGCGCGATCACCTGGCGCGACAATTTCCGGCCGTCACGGAACTCAAGACTGCGGTGCTCTGGTGGAAGGGGCACTCGGTGGTTGATCCCGACTTTTATGTCCAGAAACTCGATAGCAATCCCTGGATTCATCAGCCATTCGAAGAGTATGACAACCTGCGCCCGCACCAGTTGGTGGGTTTGGGTAATTAAGTACTTTCCTCATAGTGGTTTTATGCTATGATGTAAGGCTGATTTGATGTTGAAAATTTCGAACTACAACCGCAATTCGTGATTGTTGACGGCGTTTTCTGCCGAAACTATTCACTTAACTAATAGAAATCACCCTATGCCTATCGTTCGTCTGAAAGAAAACGAGCCCTTCGAAGCCGCACTGCGTCGCTTCAAGCGCACTATCGAAAAAACCGGTCTGCTGACTGAGTTGCGTGCTCGCGAATTCTACGAAAAGCCCACCGCAGAACGCAAGCGCAAGCAAGCAGCTGCCGTTAAGCGTCACTACAAGCGTATTCGCAGTCAGCAACTGCCCCCACGCATGTATTAATCCGTGGCGCAACGCTTGCGCCACATACGTATGGTCTGATCGTTGATCCCTGATTCCTTTATCCAGGATCTTCTTGCCCGCGTTGATGTCGCGGATGTCGTCGGACGATATGTGCAGTTAAAGAAAGGGGGCGTCAACCTGCTTGGGTTGTGCCCCTTTCATAACGAAAAGTCTCCATCATTCACGGTCAGCCCCACCAAACAGTTCTATCACTGTTTCGGTTGCGGGGCCCATGGCAGCGCCTTGACGTTCTTGATGGAGCACACCGGGGCCAGCTTTCCCGAGGCTGTGCGTACACTTGCCTCTGCGGTTGGCATCACTGTCCCCGAAGAAAACCGTTCCCCACGCCAGCAAGCTGAATCTGCAAGACGGCGTGAAGAGGTGTCGCAACATACCAAAGTTCTTCAGGCCGCCCAGGCCCATTACGTCGAGTTGTTACGTGAGAGCACGGCCGCCATTCGCTACCTTAAAGAGCGCGGCCTGACTGGCGAGATTGCCCGCGACTTTGGCCTGGGCTGGTCAGGCGCTGACCGACAAGGGCTTGCCAAGGTTTTCCCCCGCTACGATGATTCAGTGCTGGTTGAGTCTGGCCTGGTGATCGAGTCCGAAGACGGTCGTCGCTATGATCGTTTTCGTGAACGCATCATGTTTCCCATCCGCAACGTCAAGGGCGAACTGATTGGTTTTGGCGGACGGGTGATCGGCAAGGGCGACCCAAAATACCTGAATTCACCAGAAACCCCTTTATTTTCAAAGGGTAACGAATTGTATGGCCTCTACGAAGCGCGCACAGCGATTCGTGCCGAGGGATGCGTCATCGTCGTTGAAGGTTACATGGACGTGGTGGGACTGGCTCAGCTCGGCGTGGCCAATGCCGTTGCCACGCTGGGAACTGCCACGACCCCGCAGCACATTCAAAAGTTGTTGCGCTCCAGTGACCGCATTGTTTTCAGCTTTGACGGCGATCGTGCGGGCAAGCGTGCCGCCTGGCGTGCGCTGCAGGCCTGTTTGCCGCTGCTACGCGACGATATTTCGATCCGGTTCCTGTTCCTGCCCAGTGAACATGACCCGGATAGTTATATCAGGCAGTTTGGGGCGGCGGCCTTTCGTGCCTGCTTGGCCGAATCCGATGCTTTGTCGACGTTTTATCTGAATGAACTGTCCTCGCGCCACAACATCTCTGAGGTCGAGGGGCGTTCAGCGCTGGTCCACGAGGCACGGCCGCTGCTGGCATTGATCCCGTCGATCACTCTCAAGATACAGTTACAAAATGAGTTGGCGCGGTTGGTACAACTCACGCCCGAAGAGCTCGGACAAGTGCTCGCCCGGGATGTGGCGCCCGCACTGCCCGGGTTGCCGCCTGCGCGTTCGGGTAGTGGGCAGGAACATGCCGCAGACGCCGGCAGCCAGGCGCAATACGTCGATGCGGGTCCTCAGGGTTTCCAGCCGGGCAGGGGTAAGCGGGACCGAGAGGGTTCGGGTCGCCCTGGCTCGGGTCGTGTCAATGAAGTGTCCGGTGGCGACCGGAGTCGTCAGCCGTCTGTACGCGCCTCGCGCCGTTCGGTCACGCCGCTGGCACGCCGTTTGTTGCGGCTGATGCTCACACATCCTGAACTTGTGGATGAAATGGGCGATCAACAGCTTGAAGTTCTGGAACGTGGCTCCCATCTGGATATGGTCAGGGACTTAATCGTGCTGGCGCAATCGAGCGGCGCCCGGCATATCGGGGCCCTGATCCAGGCGGCAGACCCGGGCTCAGACCTCGGCGTGTTGCTTGCGTCGGTGGCTGCCGACCTGATGGCGCAGGAAGACTTGCCAGACCCACAGCGAGAGTGGGAAGACGCCTTGCGACGCATTGAACTTGACAGTCTGCGGCACGAGCAAGAGGTCCTGATTGAGCAAGGATTAAATAATTTGCAATTAGTGCAAAATTATCGGGAACTTTCTCAGCACATCAGTCGTCTAATAATGGCAATCGAAGCAGGCAAAACGCGCTAATTCGGTTAAAATCAAGGGTTTGCGCGGCCAAGTGTCAGTGTTAGGGCGCTCGCATATCTTTCACATAAGAGTGATCATGACCCAACCATCTGGCAAAACGTCTTTATTCAGTCAATCCGCATCGGGCAATACGCAGGCCAATTCGGCCACCATTGCAACCACCCGTTCAGTGAATGCGTCGGGGCAAACCCGCCGTCAGTCTTCCATGGCTGCGGCGAAACCTGCGCCCAAGGCTTCCGTTAAGGTGACTGCCATACCGACCTCGGCCAAGGTCAAGCCAGCGGTGAAAGCCACTGCCAAGGCTGCACCCAAGCCGGTACTTAAGACGTCCGCTAAGCCAGTTGCAGTCAAATCCGCAGCCAAACCGGCAGCGAAACCTGCAGCCAAGCCGGTTGCAGCCAAATCCACACCCTCCACAGTCAAACCCGCAGGAAAGGGATCTGTTCAGACGAACGCCAAACCCGTTGGCAAGAGCATCACGCCTCAATTCTCGTCGAATCAGACGTCCTCCGGCAGTCAGACCGTTTCAAAAACTGCAGCAAAGCCCGCCGTTACAGGTCGTGCCAAGCCCGCCGCCCAATCAGTCAAGGAAGCAATGAAGCCGGTATCACAGGCCAAACCCACGCCAGAACCCAAAGCAGGCCAAAAGCCTGCCGTTAAGGTCACCATCAAGCCCGCTGCCAAAGTCATCGTCAAACCGGTGGCCAAAACTGCAGCGGTCCATTCCACAGACAAAGCCTTGCCTGCCAAGACGGCAACTGCCAGTGTCAAGGCTGCACCGGTTAAAGCTGCACCTGGTAAAGTTGTACCCGGTAAAGTTGCGCCTGTTAAGGCAGCGGCTGCCAAGTCCGCGCCTGTCAAAGTCGCTGCCGGGAAAGTTGCCCCGGTTGCTGCCACGGCAAAAAAGGAATCGACTGACAAGCCTGCCAAGGTCGCGCGCGCCAAAGTGGGTGCCGAGGGCAAACCCGAAGGCAAAGCGCCTGGCCGTCCGCCCGGCGGCACAGGACGACGTCCTGGGCGTCCGTCCAAGAACCCCAACAACAACAACGACAGCGACTTCGATGATGCAGGCGGTCACGATGGCGAGGTCGAGGCCCTGCCTGAACTCAAGCCAGTCAAGCGCGGTAAGCGCGGCAAGGTCGACGGTAAAGACCTGGTCGCACGCGGTCCGGTGTCACCCGAAGAGCACGAAGCCCGACGTAACCGCCTGAAGCTGCTGATCAAGCTTGGCAAAGACCGTGGCTATCTGACTTACGGCGAGATCAACGATCACCTGCCCGACGACCTGGTTGATGCCGAAGCGATTGACGGCATCATCAGCACCTTTGGTGACATGGGGATCGCGGTCTATGACCAGGCCCCGGACGCGGAAGACTTGTTGTTGAGTCCCGATGCGCCCGTCGCCTCAAGCGACGATGACGTCGAAGATCAGGCCGAGGCAGCGCTGACGACTGTTGACTCCGACTTTGGCCGTACGACCGACCCGGTTCGGATGTACATGCGCGAAATGGGCACGGTCGAATTGCTGACCCGTGAGGGCGAAATCGAAATTGCCAAGCGGATCGAGGATGGCCTGAAACACATGGTGATGGCGATCTCGGCATGCCCGACCACCATCAACGAAATCCTGAATCACGTGCAGCGCGTGCGCGATGCCTCGGCTCAAATCGACGAAGTCGTCGATGGCCTGGTTGATCCTGACGATGGTGCCGAATACGCGGGAGCCGGTGTCGCCGACGATTCTGACGAAGATGGCCCCGCAGGCGGCATGAGCAGCAAGCAGCTCGAAGACCTGCGTGTCAAGGGTTTGGCCAAGTTCGATATCGTGGGCACAGCGTTTGCGAAAATGCGCGCTGCTTACGAAAAAGACGGCTATCGCTCTGACATCTACATTTCTTCGCAGGGAATCATCCAGAATGAAATGATGGGTATCCGGTTTACTGCCAAGATGGTTGAACGTCTGGCCGACACGCTGCGCGCCCAGGTCGAGGAAGTCCGCCAGTTGGAACGTGCGGTGCTGCACACCTGTGTCGACCGTGCTGGCATGCCTCGCAGCCACTTCATCAAGGTGTTCCCGGGTAACGAGACCAATCTTGACTGGGTGTTGGCCGAAGTCGCGGGTAACCACGACTACGCCGTGACGCTCAAGCGTCACATCCCCGCTGTGCAGGAACTTCAGCAAAAGCTGATCGACCTGCAGTCGCGCGTGGTGCTGCCGCTGAAAGACCTGAAAGACGTCAACAAGCGCATGGCTACCGGCGAAGCCAAGGCTCGCAAGGCCAAACGTGAAATGACCGAGGCCAACCTGCGTCTGGTGATCTCGATCGCCAAGAAATACACCAACCGTGGTTTGCAGTTCCTGGATCTGATCCAGGAAGGCAACATCGGCCTGATGAAAGCAGTGGACAAGTTTGAATATCGCCGCGGCTACAAGTTTTCAACGTACGCCACGTGGTGGATTCGTCAGGCTATTACCCGGTCGATCGCCGACCAGGCCCGCACGATCCGTATCCCGGTCCACATGATCGAAACGATCAACAAGATGAACCGGATCAGCCGCCAGATTTTGCAGGAAACTGGTGCTGAGCCCGATCCCGCGACGCTTGCGTCCAAGATGGATATGCCCGAGGACAAGATCCGCAAGATCCTGAAAATCGCCAAAGAACCGATTTCGATGGAAACACCGATCGGCGATGATGACGACTCACACCTCGGTGATTTCATCGAAGACACGCATACGCTGGCCCCGGCCGACGCGGCGTTGCACAGTTCGATGCACAACGTGGTCAAGGAAGTGCTTGACTCGTTGACCCCACGCGAGGCAAAAGTGCTGCGCATGCGGTTCGGTATCGAGATGAGCACCGACCAGACGCTGGAAGAAGTGGGTAAACAGTTTGACGTGACGCGCGAGCGAATCCGCCAGATTGAGGCCAAAGCGCTGCGCAAGCTGCGTCATCCAAGCCGAGCGGATAAACTGAAGAGCTTTCTCGAAGGACAGTAAAATCCTTCGATGGGGGGAGCCCCAGGAAAAGGCTGTAAACCTATGCTACGCAACGGTTTGCAGCTTTTTTTTATTTTTAATTGATTAAAAATTTATTCAAATTTTTAATCAATTAAAGTGCGTGCCCGAAACGATCAACCGCAACAGGCGCCGCCTGAACAGCATGAACTGCCAGCGATCTTGACCTGAGCGTTGGTCGCCACCAGCTTACTGATCTGTACACGCCAGAGTTCAGGTCCGTTTTCAAGGTACGCCCAGTCATATTTGCCCGGGAGGTATTGCTCGAACTGACGGTGCAGACCCTGAGGATCATGGTCGTTCACGACCTGTAGCGCCTGGCCGGGTTCAAGGGCATCGAACTGATTGAAAATCAGGGTGTGACGGTCGTGTGGAGCGATTTCGCGCACATCGATCGTGGTTGCCAATATCGCCGTGGAAATTGTCATGGTCATCTTGAGTCCTTTGAGTTTGAGTGTGACGGGTTCAATGTTGCAGAGACAAAAGGGGTCAGCCGTCCTTGCCGTCCAGTCGGGTACTGAACAGCCAGGGCGTGTAGAGGTAGAGGTACAGTGCGAAGGCAACACACCAGGCCAGGGCAGCCACGATCAGTGCGGGCACGTACCAGTCGGGTGCAGCCAGGGGTACGAAAACGCGTACCAGCGCGGCCAGAATCACCAGGCTATATGCCACGACTTCACTTGTTGACGAGCGCAAGGTCCTGCCGGTGTGCCCGCGCGCCGTGCGGGTGATCATTCCGATAATCAATCCGCCAGTCAGGCCAATGGCGAGCGCGTGCACACCGGCGGATTGATTGACGAGACCGGCTTGGGCCAACGCCAACAGCGCAAAGCCGACTGCGATCCAGGCATAGGAAACGTGCAAAATCCAGAGTATGGGACGACTGCGCGTACCCCACGGGTGCCATTGCGCCTGACGATAAAGATGCAATCCAGCAGCGACTGAGAAACTCACCACCGTGATGGGGCCAGGTGTGGCAAAAACCCATAATGCCAGGGCGAGTCCGGTCAGGCCGAGCGTGACCTGTTCGACGCGTGGGTGCATGGAGATTTTCAGGCCAGGGGTGACGGCTGCGGTAAAGGCGGGCACGACCCGCCCGGCCATCACACATTCAATCATGACGACCAGGGCCAGGCCCGCGTGCAATGCTTTCATCGGTGGCACAGCGATGACACTGCTTGCTGACAGATGGAACAGCAGGTTGGCCAGCGCAAGCAAGGCCAGAATCAGTACCAGAGGAAGGTTGCGTCGGTTTTTTGACCGAAGCAAAATATTGAGCAAAATGCCGGCAACAATCGGCAACAGCATCATGTCAAGCACGGCATACAAGGCATAAGGGCCCACAAGTGCCGTGAGTCGGGCAGCAATCCACAGCGCCGCCAGCGCTGCGAGTGACGCGCCTCTGGGCGTGGCAAGCCCCGTCCAGGCTTTTCCTGCTGTCATCAGAAAGCCAACAATGACTGCAACGGCAAATCCAAACAGCATTTCATGCGCATGCCAGAGCAGGGGTGCCACGCGCATTGTGACGTTGACCTGCCCAAGGAACAGCGCGATCCAGAAGGGAATCGACAGGCAGGCAAACACTGCGGCGACAAAGTAGAACGGACGAAAGCCCAGCCGCAATAGTGGCCACCCCGTGAGCGGCTTGGCAGGCGTTGAACCGGAAGGACTGATTTGTATCAGCATGACGACACCAGAATTAATTGCGCAGAATCAAAATCGATAAATTTGTGGTTCGAATCACGAGCCAAAAACTTAAAGATGTATTGTTTATGCATCTTAATGCAGATGCGGCATTTAAAGCAATATACTGTGTGCATCTTTAAGGCTGATCATGCGACTTTCTGACTACACCGACTATTCGCTCAGAGTACTGATGTACTGCGCGACCCACACGAGTCGGCTGGTCACGATCGCTGAACTGGCCGAGCATCACAGCGTGTCGAAAAATCATTTGATGAAAATCGTCAATGACCTCGCACGCCAGGGCATCCTGGAAACGACCCGGGGTCGTGGGGGCGGGTTGCGCCTGCTGAAAGACCCGGCCACTATTCGCATCGGGGATGTGGTGCGTGCGACCGAAACTGACTTCAGGCTGGTGGAGTGCTTTGACTCGGAGACCACGCTTTGCAGGCTCAACCCGGCGTGTCGACTCAAGCAGGTGTTTCAGTCCGCGTTGCAGGCCTACCTGAAGGAACTTGACGGCGTGACATTGGCCGACGTTGCGGGCGGCACGCCTCAATCAGGCAAGCCGAGGCGCGCGCTTGCAACCAAAGTGCAATTTTTTAGCTGATAGCGCTCATGCAAATTTTTAGCCATTTCTGATGCAGCCATTTTCCACGGCAGACATAACCGTGTCTCAGTTGTTGCGGCAGACCAGTCCCGTTCGTCTGCCCTTGATTCCATGCAAATTTTTGTTTTTTTGAGAATGTTCACTTTGTCGCACAGCTTGCAATCTGGGATGATTGGCTGGCTGAATCAGACCGGAGCACCGCCGCATTTTGGACTACGTCTCGATAAAAACCATTCACGTCGCGTGTGCGTTCCTGACCGTTGGTTTGTTCGCACTGCGCGGGGTGTTGCAGACAGGCGACGTCCGCTGGCGGCGCGTCAAGTTTCTGCGCGTGGCACCGCACCTGATCGACACCGTACTGCTCACGGCCGGCATCACGCTTGCCTGGATGCTGGCTCTCAACCCGCTTACTCAGCCCTGGCTGGCCGCTAAAATTCTCGGTCTGCTTGTTTATATTGCGCTGGGGCGGCAGGCGTTGAAACAGGGAACGTATCAGGCTCGCGCCCTGGTGGCCGCGCTGACTGTTGTGATGTACATCGTCGCGGTGGCGTTCACCAAGTCACCCACGCTAGGGCTTTTATAGGCGGGCCGCCCGTTCTGGTGCGGCGTATCAATAGCCGTGTGCACAGTAAGGAAATTCAGACGCAACCAGGACGTTCGCAACAACCAGACCTCAGTTCACAGGTCTATAAAAATGTGGAATGTTTCTGGTCAGTCCATCGCGATCATTCAGGCACGAGAAACTTCCTGAAAAAGATATGAATTTCTGTGTCCGTTATAGACATAACTATATGATTTTATTGAATTATTGTTATTAATGATGGCGTGCTTTTTGTATGCCATCGGAAAATATCGATCTGGAAGTTGTGATAAGATCGACGGCTGAGTAATGTGTTGTTCAGGGCCCCCTAGCTCATGCTTGGTTAGAGCAGCGGACTCATCAGTAAGGTGACTTTTGTCAGAAATGGCGATTGCAAATCGGGTTAATTCAGGGAAACCTAAGCCGCCTTGGCGGTATGGCAATCCTGAGCCAAGCCGGTACTACAGTACCGGAAGGTGCAGAGACTAGCGGAGAGGTCGAGTCCTCTTAATTCCCGCCACGAACGCCCGACACCTGATCAAACTCCTTCGGAGTGTTGCAGGTGATGAGATAGTCCAGGGAGTAGTGAAAGCTACACAAACCCGAATCCGTTGGTGCCGTGTTCGACTCACGGGGGGGCCACCATGATTGCGAAAAGGACAACAGAAATGTTGTCCTTTTTTTGCGGCATGAAATTATTGAAGACCCTGAGTTTCTCTTCCAACAGAGGGGTTAGGTTTCATGCGGCGATGTGTGTAAACTTTGTTTCACTATGATTACTACATTGAAGATTTGACCCATGAAGCGCTACTCACATCGTATGGCTGCGGTGGATGCCCCCATTATTCCCGCTATCGGCGCCCTGGTCATTAACAACCCTGGCACGATTTCGCTGGGCCAGGGGGTGGTGAATTATGGCCCCCCCGCAGAGGCGATCGCCGCCCTGCCTGGTCTGATGGGTGACGTCCAACTGAATAAGTACCAGGCCGTGATGGGCTATCCGGCGTTGGTCGACGCCCTAAAACAAAAACTCGCCAATGAAAACAATGTTCATTGCGGGTCAGACGCCATGCTGATGGTGACTGCGGGTAGCAACATGGCGTTCTTGAATTGCGTACTGGCGGTGGCTGACCCCGGCGACGAGTTCATCTTGCCCAAACCGTATTATTTCAACCAGGAAATGGCGGTTCGCATGTGCGGTTGCGTGCCCGTGCCTGTGGCTGTTAATGAGGACTGGAGCTTGAATGTCGACGCGCTGGCGGCGGCCATCACACCCCGCACCCGAGCCATCGTGACGGTTTCACCCAACAACCCCACAGGCGCTGTGTATTCGCAAGCATCCCTGACTGCGGTGAACACCTTATGTGCTGAAAAAGGGCTATACCACTTCTGCGATGAAGCTTACGAATACTTTACCTATGACGGTGCGGAACATTTTTCGCCCGCTTCATTGCCTGGGGCAAACCAGCACACACTGTCTTTTTATTCCATGTCCAAAAATTATGGCATGGCCAGTTGGCGTCTGGGCTATGTGGTGTTTCCGGCAGATCTTTTTGACGCCATGAATAAGGTCCAGGACACCAATCTGATTTGCGCGCCTGTTCC
>CAIJKV010000204.1 GCA_903821335.1 uncultured beta proteobacterium | reverse complement strand
CCGAAGACTTGACCGTGACGGTCCAGCCCGGCCTCACGCGCAAGCAGCTCAACGAGCAGCTTCGTGATTCCGGCTTGTTTTTCCCGATTGACCCCGGTGCCGATGCGTCCTTGGGCGGCATGGCTGCCACGCGGGCGTCGGGCACCAATGCCGTGCGTTACGGCACCATGCGTGAAAACGTGGTGGCGCTGACGGTGGTGACTGCTATGGGCAAGGTGATCCGCACGGCCAGTCGCGCCCGCAAATCCTCTGCCGGCTACGACCTGACCCGCATTTTTGTGGGTAGCGAGGGCACGCTCGGTATCATTACCGAAGTGACCGTCAAGCTCTACCCACAGCCCGAGGCTGTCATCGCGGCCGTCTGTAATTTTCCGACGGTCCAGGATGCCGTGCGCTGTGTCATCCAGACCATTCAGCTCGGTGTGCCGGTTGCCCGCGTCGAACTCATGGACGCGGCGGCCGTGCAGGCCGGTAACCGCTACAGCAAACTGACCTTGCGTGAAACACCACTGTTGCTGTTTGAATTTCATGGCAGCGACGCGGGGGTCAAGGAACAGTCGCAGACCGTGCAGGAAATTGCCAGCGAGTGTGGCGGCATGGATTTCGAGTGGGCTGAACGACCCGAGGACCGCAACCGGTTGTGGACCGCGCGTCATAACGCCTATTTTGCGGCACTACAACTGCGTCCCGGTTGCAAAGCCAGTACGACGGATGTTTGTGTGCCGATTTCACGGTTGGCCGAATGTATTGACGCGGCAACGAAAGACCTGGCCCAGGCCAGCTTTCCGACGACGATTGTCGGGCACGTTGGCGACGGCAACTTTCACGTCGTGATGTTGCTTGATCCGGATAGCTCGGCTGAATGGGAGGAGTCCGAGCGGCTGAATCACCGACTGGTGCGCCAGGCCATTGCCGCCGATGGCACCTGCACGGGCGAGCACGGCATTGGCCTGCACAAAATGCAGTTCATGGCCGAGGAACACGGCGAAGACGCACTCGATCTCATGCGCGCGCTTAAGGTGGCATTTGATCCGAACAATATCCTGAACCCGGGCAAGGTCATTTCCCCGCAACGCTAATCAAATGTTACTTGGGGTAAGTCCCGTCATGTGTAAATTCCCGTGACAGGCTATCGTAGCTGCCTATGAACGGGATAACAGAAACAGGGCTTGCCCCATTGATTACACCACCCGCCGAGCAGGTCGTGCAGGCGTTACTGGCGATTTTGCCGGCGCATTGCGTACTCAGTCGAAAAGAGGACACCCGTCCCTATGAGTGTGATGGTTTGTCGCTCTATCGTTCAGTGCCGATGGCCGTCGTGTTGCCCGAGACCGAGCAACAGGTGCAGTCCGTGCTCAGGGCGTGCAAGGGTCTGAATGTGCCGGTGGTCGCCCGTGGCGCCGGTACGGGCCTGTCTGGCGGCGCGATGCCGCACGCGCAGGGTGTATTGCTTGGCCTGGCAAAATTCAACCGTATCAAGCACATTGACCGTGAGGCAGCCATTGCGGTGGTTGAGCCTGGCGTACGCAATCTGGCCGTGTCTGAGGCCGTGGCGTCGTTCGGGCTGTACTACGCCCCGGATCCGTCGAGTCAGATCGCCTGCACGATTGGCGGCAACGTGGCTGAAAATTCCGGTGGTGTGCATTGCCTGAAATACGGGTTGACCGTTCACAATGTCCTCAAGGTGCGCGTGGTCACCATGGACGGTGAGATCATTGAACTCGGTTCCCTGGCGCCAGATAGCCCTGGCCCCGATCTGTTGTCAGTATTTGTTGGCTCCGAGGGCATGCTGGGTGTCGTGACCGAAGTGACCTTGCGCCTGACGCCCAAGCCCGCGCTGGCCTCGGTGATCATGGCAAGCTTTGACGATGTGGAGCGGGCCAGCCAGGCCGTCGCCGGGATTATCGCAGCCGGCATTATTCCCGCCGGGCTTGAAATGATGGACAAGCAGGCAACCGAGATGGTCGAGCCCTTTGTCAAGGCCGGGTATGACACCAGCGCCGCGGCGATCTTGTTGTGCGAGTCCGACGGCACCGTTGAAGAGGTGGCCGAGGAAATCGGACGCATGCAGGCCGTGTTCAGCAAAGCAGGCGCGACGCGCTTGCAGGTTTCAAAGACCGAGGCTGAGCGATTGTTGTTCTGGGCAGGCCGCAAAAATGCCTTTCCCGCAGCCGGGCGCGTGTCGCCTGATTACTATTGCATGGACGGCACGATTCCGCGTCGCCACCTGGGCCGGGTACTGACTGCGATCCAGGACATGGAAAAGCAGTTCAACATGCGCTGCGCCAACGTG
>CAIJKV010000203.1 GCA_903821335.1 uncultured beta proteobacterium | reverse complement strand
GGCTGCAGGCGACCGGTTCATCGGGTGTCCGGTGCGCCGCGCTGCGTGGCGGTCAACCCCAGAAACAGCCAGCCCAGCATCAGGGTGACGCCACCCAGGGGGGCGATATTGCCCGCCTTTGGGAACAGGAACAGATATTTTGCATAGATACCGCCACAAAACATCAACATGCCCGCGAGGAGCGCCCATTTGGCCAGGGTGGCCATCCTGCCGCTGGCGAAGGTCGCGGCAAACAGGACCACAGCATGGATCAACTGGTAGTTGGCCGCGCGCTCGACGGCTGCGCTGGCCTGGTGATCTTTGAGCGCGTGGGCGGCAATGGCCCCAAGCAGGACGGCGGCCAGGCCGAGCAGCCCGGCCACCAGGCGCCACGGTTCAGGGTATCGGTTCTGGGGCATCGGGGTCCTGTTGCGCTGAATGAAAGGTGAGTCATGACAGCGTATTATGCAATCTTTGACCCGGGCTAGGTTTTTACGATGAACGCAAAATGGTTGCTGTGGCTGTTGCCAATGTTGTTTGCGGGTTGCATGAGTATTTCTTCTTCACCCCGGGAAACATTCACCGTGCCGGTTGGCTATCAGGACGTGTATCGCTATGCCACGGCGCAGGCTGAACGTTGCCTGCGTGGCGATGAGAAGCAGTACCCGGTCAGCGGGAACATCAATGAAAGCACCAGGACTGCACAGGTGATGGTCGTGAGTGGTCTGGGCGTGCATTTCGCGCAGGTCGATATTCGCGCACTCAATGAACGTTCTAGCGAAGTCACGGTGATGGTCGCCGGCGTCAATATCTGGGACTACCATGCGATCGCGGCCATGCGCGAAGTCGTGGAATTCGGTGTCCCGACCTGCACAAGCTACATGCCCACTAACCCAACTATGTCTTCGCAATATAAATGAACCAGAAAGTCGTCAACCAGACCACCATGACCCAGACTGTTTTTGCAAAAGAGGATGGGGTGAGTTATTTCGGGTTCCACATCCCGTATCTTGAGTTGCTGGGCGTCGAGCCCCTGCTCTGTGAAAACGACCGCGCGGTCACGCTGATGCGCCTGGTGCCATCCTTGCGCAACAGCCGCGGGCATGTCCATGGCGGGGCCATCATGAGCGTGCTGGACTTTACCCTCAGCGCGGCAGGACGTGCGCATGATCCCTTGGGTGTGGGCCTGGCGACGATCGACATGACCACCAGTTTCATTGATCCGGGTGTCACGGACCTGACGTTTGAGGCCCGTTGCCTGCGTCGCGGCAAGTCGATTGCCTTTTGTGAAGGCGAAGCACGCGATACCCAAGGCAAATTGATTGCCAAGGCCTCGGGTTCGTTCAAGTTGATCCGCGTGAGCCCAGGCGGGGACTAAGCCGAGTTGCGGTGTAGAGCTCGCGTGTTGCAAGCGCGCGGTGCAGGTGCGACGTGCAGGTGCGCGGTGCAGGTACGGTGCGTGCTGACACCGCCGGCCGTGCGTTCAGAGCAGTTTGGCCTTGACCTTGCCTGAGAGCGCCGACATGTCTGCGCGTCCGGCGAGGGCCGGCTTCAGTATTGCCATGATCTTGCCCATGGCGGGGGCGCCGGTGATGCCTAGTGCCTGAACCTGGGACATGGCCGCGTCAATGGCGGCGGCGACTTCTTCTTCGCTCGCGGCTTCGGGCAGGAATTCCTTGAGCACAGCCATTTCAGCCGTTTCCTGCGCGGCGGTTTCGGTGCGCCCGGCCTGTTCGTAGGCGGCGATGGACTCACGGCGTTGCTTGATCTGTTTTTCGATGATGGCGGTGACATCGGCGTCCGTCAGTTCGATGCGCTCGTCGATTTCTCGTTGTTTGATGGCGGCCTGAAGCAGGCGCAGCGTGCTCAGTCGCTCGGCGGCTTTGGCACGCATGGCATCTTTGACTGCATCGGCGATACGGGTTTTGAGAGCAGACATGATGACCTTGAATAGTTTGAGTGTGTGGGTGACAGTATAAATCGTGCGATTCAGTGAGGGTTCAGTGAGAGTTTCAGTGAAGGTTTCAGTGAAGTTTTCAGTGAGGGTTCAGTGAAAAGTTCAGTGCAGTTTTCAGTGAAAGTGGTTTCAGTGATGGGTTCAGTGAAAATTGCGGCTCGATGTGTCGAGTTCGCCTAGCAACGCCGAGTGGTCTTCCAGGCGGCCCGCCAGCAAGTTGCGAACGCCCTGAACGTTTTGCCAGGTTCCGATCACCCCCAGCAGGGGGGCATGCAGTAATTCGCGCCGTTGTCGGGCAGCCAGTTCAGGGCGAACCACAATGTTGACCGGGCCGGTTTCATCCTCGATCGTGACAAAAATAATGCCTTGGGCGGTTTGCGGTCGTTGACGGATGGTCACCAGTCCGCAGGCGCGCACCAGCCTGCCGTGCGGGGTGTCGGCCAGGATCGCGGCCGGCGCAAAACGTAGCCGTGTCAGTCGTTCGCGCAGCAACGCCAGGGGATGCCTGCCTAGCGTGAAACCGAGCCTGCGATAGTCGGCAACAATGTCTTGTGCTTCAGTGGGCGCCGTCAGGTCCGGGAGGTCTGGTTCGTCGATGGGCGCCTCGCGCAGCAGGCCTTTTTGGGCAACGCTGGCCGCAGCAGTCCAGGCGGCCAGACGTCGATGGCCCGTCAGGTTTTCCAGTGCCCCGGCATCGGCCAGTGTATTGAGCGCTTGTTGGTCCAGGTCGGCACGCCGGGCCAGGTCTGGCACACTCAGAAAGGGACCCTGTTGGCGGGCCCGTGTGATGTTTTCTGCAACGGTCTGGTGCATGCCCAGGATCTGATTGAACCCCAGCCTGACCGCGGGACGCGTGGTGATGGACAGCGTGCTGACTGCGGGATGCGTGGTGATGGACAGAGTGGCCAGACCTGAGGTCAATTCCGTGGTCACGCCGGTGGGGAATGGGGCGAATATTGCAGTCGGCAACGGAATTGGTGTTGGTAATGGGGTGAGTATTGCAGTCGGCAACGGAATTGGTGTTGGTAATGGGGTGGGTAATGGAGTCGTCAATGGGTCGGACAATGGAGCGGGTAAGCCATCCAGCTGGCATTCCCAGTCACTGTTCTGCACGTCGACCGGCAAAATCTGCACGCCATGGCGCCGGGCATCTTGTATCAGTTGCGCAGGTGAATAAAAACCCATCGGCTGCGAATTCAGGAGTGCGGCCAGGAACGCTTCGGGCTCATGGCATTTCAGCCAGGCACTGGCATACGCCAGCAAGGCAAAACTGGCGGCATGGCTTTCCGGGAATCCATATTCGCCAAACCCTTCGACCTGCCTGAAAATGGCCTCGGCAAAGTCCGGCGTATAGCCATGTGCGAGCAGGCCACCGATGAGTTTGTGCCTGAACTTGTCGACACCCCCCTTGCGTCGCCAAGCGGCCATCGAGCGGCGCAGGTCATCCGCTTCGCCCGCCGTGAAACCGGCCGCGACCATCGCGATCTTCATCACCTGTTCCTGGAAGATCGGTACGCCCAGTGTGCGGGCGAGCACCTCTTTGACCGCCTGGCTGGGATAGGTGACCGGTTCAAGTCCCTGGCGGCGACGCAGGTAGGGGTGCACCATGCCACCCTGGATCGGACCCGGACGCACGATGGCGACCTCAATTACCAGGTCATAAAACTGCCGTGGCCGGAGCCGCGGCAACATGGTCATCTGCGCGCGGGACTCAATCTGGAAAACCCCCACGGTATCGGCCGCGCAAATCATGTCGTAGGTGGGCGCATCGGCATCGGCAATATCTTGCAAGGTAAAGTGCGGCACCGCGCGCCGCCACGCGACCCAGGCCAGGGCGCGCCGGATGACCGTCAGCATGCCGAGCGCCAGCACATCGACCTTGAGCAGTCCGACCGCGTCGAGGTCATCCTTGTCCCACTGGACGACGCTGCGCCCGGACATGGCTGCGTTTTCGATCGGGACCAGGCGCGACAGCAGCCCGCGCGCAAGCACGAAACCCCCTGGGTGTTGAGACAGATGACGCGGGAACCCCATCAGGGTCTGGGCGAGTTCCGCCCACTGCCGCGTCACGATGGCCTGGGCATCAAGACCGGCGGCGACGAGACGGTCAAGCAGGGCCTGCTTACCGTCCCACCACTGATGGGATTTGGCGACCTGGTCGATGGTGGCGGGGTCGATACCCAGCGCACGCCCGGTGTCGCGCAACACGCTGCGCGGACGGTAGGAGGTCACCACCGCGGTCAGCGCGGCGCGCTGACGTCCATATTTTTGATACAGGTACTGGATCACTTCCTCGCGTCGCTGGTGCTCAAAGTCGACATCGATGTCGGGGGGCTCATTGCGTTCGCGACTGATGAAGCGTTCAAACAGCGCGTTGCCGTTGGCGGGGTTGACCGCGGTGATCCCCAGGCAATAGCAGACCGCCGAGTTAGCGGCAGAACCGCGCCCCTGGCACAGGATGTGGCGGCCCACGGCGAACTGGACGAGATCGTAGACCGTCAGGAAATAGGCTTCGTAGTGCAGTTCGCCAATCAGACTGAGTTCTTTTTCAAGCTGTTGGGCGACCAGCGCCGGGATGCCTTGCGGGTAGCGACGCGCGGCACCCGCCAGGGTTTGTTCACGCAGATAGTCGGTGGCGGTCGAGCCCGCAGGCACGATTTCATCGGGATATTCATAACGCAACGCGTCCAGGCTAAAGCTGCAGCGTTCGGCGATGCGCAGCGTTTGAAGCAAAAGCTCTGGGGTGTACAGGCTCGCCAGCCGAAGGCGGGTGCGCAGGTGCTGTTCTGCATTAGACGACAGTGCGTAGCCGCAGGCCGACACCGGCTGGCGCAACCGGATCGCGGCCAGCACATCGTGCAGGGCCTTGCGGGAACGTTTGTGCATTTCGACCTGCCCGAGGGCCACGCAGGGCAAGGCGTGCTGTTGGGCGACATGCATGCTCAGTTGCTGCAGACGCGTGTCGTCTGGACGGTGCAGGCGGCTGATGCCTATCCAGCAGCGTTTTGAAAATTGGGTGGCCAGCCAGCCTGCCTGGGCGCTCAGGTCGGCGAGAGGTGTCTGCGGCGACGGGACCAGGATGGCCAGGCACCCCGGCACATCGGTCAGGTCGTCCGGACGCAGCAGGTACTGACCTTTCGGAGCCTGCATGCGGGCATGGGTGATGCGTTCGCAGAGGTTGCCATAGCCTTCACGGTCCTGGGCAATCAGTACGATCCGAAAGGCGGCGGCGTCGATCGGGTTGACCCGGAGCTCGCTGCCAACCAGCAGCAATATCCCCAGTTTTTTTGCTTCGGTGTGGGCCCGCACGATGCCAGCCATTGAGCATTCGTCGGTGATGGCCAGTGCGTGATAGCCCAGCGCGGCAGCCTGCGCCACCAGGCTTTCCGGGGCTGACGCACCGCGCAGGAAAGAAAAATTGGTCAGGCAATGCAGCTCTGCATAACCGGGGAGCCCCAGGCTGGCAATCGTGTGTTGCATGAGGGTTAGCTGAACACGCCGTGCAGGAACCAGCGCACGGGTTGAGCGTCGCGCTCGCGGTAGACCCAGTAGCGCACGGCCTGGGTGTCTTGCGCGACAAAGTAATCGCGCACGGTCAACGGGGCATCCCACCAGCCGCATTCAATGCGCTCGGGGCCACGCAGCAACTGCAAGGGCGTTGAGAGCACCGGTCGGTCTTCGCGCATGGACAGCAGCAAGGGCTGGGGCAACAGCCAGAAGGGGCGTTCGGCATCCGTCAGGCGCGCAGGAGGTGTTGCGGGGGCTGCGGCTGTCGTGCCATGGGTGCCATGGGTGCCCCAGGTATTGGCGACCTCGGGGCGATGGTCTGCAATCGGGACAGGATGCAAAATCTGTTCAGACCCCAGGCGTGCCGCCAGCAAATCAAGCAGGCGTCGATAGTCGGCTGGTACATGGCCAGGATCAGGGAACAACGTGCCGCTGAAGGCCGGACGTTCGGCCAGCGTCAGGCTGCGCAGCGTGACCGCCACGACCGCACCGGCCAGCGTATGCCTGGCCATGCGTTCAGTG
>CAIJKV010000202.1 GCA_903821335.1 uncultured beta proteobacterium | reverse complement strand
GGCACCATATTCATGGGTTACCGGCCGATCAAGGGCACAGAGTTCTTTTTTGATCCTGAGGTGACCCAGGGTTACCCGTTTTCCGGGCTGCATGGCCTGGGGGGGATCACCAACGGCGAAGCGCAAAAGGGTGGCACGCCCGATGCGGTGGCCTATTGGTCACGCGCGTTCCTGAGGCAAACGTTTGGTTTCGGAGGGGGCGCGGTCGAACAGGAGTCGTCGTTTAACCAGTTCGCCGGTTCGGTCGATCGCCGGCGGTTTGTCTTTACGGGTGGTGTCTACGCCCTGACCGATATTTTTGACCAGAACGCTTACGCCCATGACCCGCGCTCTCAGTTTCTGAACTGGGCCAACATGGATTACGGTGCCTGGGACTTTCCGGCCGACGCACGCGGCTACACGCGTGGCATCACCATGGAACTCTACTGGGACGACTGGGCCTTGCGGGCAGGGCGCAACATGCTGCCGATTGAGTCCAACGGCCTGATGCTGGACCAGAACCTGTTGAACCATTATTCGGACAACATTGAAATCGAGCACGCGCACGAGCTGTTTGACCAGCCTGGAAAGCTCAGGCTGCTGGGGTACCGCAACCAGGCAGTAATGGGGAACTACAACAATGCCATGGCAGCGGCCGCGCTGGCGGGCGGCGGCGTGCCTGATCTCACGACCGTGCGTAACGATCAGGTCAAGCTTGGTTTTGGCGTCAGTCTTGAACAGGCGTTGTCCGACGATGTGGGCGTGTTTGCCCGTTACAGCTGGAACAATGGTCAGGCTGAAACCTATGCGTTTGCCGAGATCGACAATTCGCTGTCGATTGGTCTGTCGATCAAGGGCAACCAGTGGTCGCGCCCGAACGACACGATCGGCCTGGCGTTTGCAACCAATGGCCTGAGCCGCGCGCATATTGATTATCTGGCTGCCGGTGGCATGACGACCTGGGCTGGGGACGGCGCGCTCAATTATCAGCGCGAGTCCATCTATGAAATGTATTACAGCATCAAGGTCAACAAGATTCTCTGGGCAACGCTCGATTACCAGCGCATCAACAACCCGGCCTACAACGCAGACCGGGGTGCCGTGAACGTGTACTCCGTGCGCATGCACATGGAGTTCTAGGCGTCAACGTTCAGGCGCGGCGTGCCGCGCCTGAATGGGTCAGACCGGTGTAAACATCGGCACGGGCGGGCTGTCTTCACCCTCAGACGGTTTGAATACCAATTTGACCGGTTGGCCAATCTTGAGTGCCGCCAGGTCGCAATCAACGATCTGCGTCATCATGGTCACGCCTTCGTCGAGCGCGACGTACGCGATGCAGTACGGATTCGGATTGCCGCGCTGCATGACGCTGAGCGAATAGATGGTGCCCTTGCCTGAGGCTGGGGTCCACTCGGTTTCGCCAAAGCAGAACGGGCAAAGCGTGCGCGGGTACCAGTGCGGCTGGTTGCACGCCTTGCAGGTCTTGATCAGGAACTTGCCAAGTTTCGCGGCTTCCCAGAATGGCTGATTGCCTTGCTCGGCGACCGGTGCGGGAATGGGGTTGGGTTGATACATCATGGTCAGGGTTATGCTCGCTCGAGGATCAGGGTGGCGCTGCCGTGGCGCGAACCTAGGAAGCCGCCCGTTCCGTGTGCAAGGGCGATGTCGCAGTTCTTGACCTGTACGGCCGGGTGGGCTTCGCCACGCAGCTGGCGTACGGCTTCGATGACTTTGGTGATGCCGCCCCGGTTGGCGGGGTGGTTGTTGCACAGTCCCCCGCCATCGGTGTTGACCGGCAGTTTGCCCACGCCTGAAATCAGGTTGCCGTCTGCGACGAATTTGCCGCCTTCGCCTTTTTTGCAAAAGCCCAGGTCTTCAAGCTGCATGAGCACCGTGATGGTGAAGCTGTCGTAGATCGACGCATACTTGATGTCGGCAGGCGTGAGACCCGCCTCGGCAAAGGCGAGCGCGCCAGAGACGCGCGCGGCCGAATAGGTCAGGTCAACTTTACCGCCAAGCTGGCCCTTGACTGACTCGCCGGCGCCACGGATCTTGACCAGGGGGCGCTTGAGTGCCCGGGCGACATCGGGGTGGGCCACGATCAGTGCGCCACCGCCATCACTGACGACGCAGCAATCGAGCTTCTTGAGCGGGGTCGACACCATGGGTGAGTTCATCACGTCCTCAACGGTCACCACGGTGCGCAGCATGGCGTGTGGGTTGTGCTGGGCGTGGTGCGAGGCGGCGACTTTGATCCAGGCCAGCTGCTCGGGTGTGGTGCCAAATTCGTACATGTGGCGCGCGGCCACCATGGCATAGCTGTTGACCGTGACGGGGCCAAACGGGGCCTCGAAGGGGACGTCGGGCACATCACTGCCCCAGTTGCGTGGCTGCAAGCCCGACGAACCGGCTGAGCGAGGACGCCCGGCCAGTGTGATGAGGGCCACGCGACACTTGCCCGCGGCGATGGCCTCGGCGGCGTGTGCGACATGGATCAGGTAGGACGAGCCACCGGTTTCGGTCGAGTCGACATGGCGCAGATTGGTCAGGCCCATGTAGTCGACCATGCTCAGCATGCCCAGTCCTGGCGCGTCGCCGGCACAGAAATAGCCGTCAATATCCGCATGGGTCAGGCCGGCGTCTTCCAGCGCGCCTTTGGCGGACTCTGCATGCAGCTGAGCGACGGATTTGTCGGGTGCTTTGCGAGTGGGGTGTTCGTAGGCACCGACGATATAGGCTTTGTCTCGGATGGTCATGTGATGTTGTCAATCATGAAAAAAAAAGGCTGAACGCACGCCTGGTTAAAAAAAGAACTCAATTTTCGAGATGAATATTCTTGGCCTGGGCGACACCCGAGGCAGCCATGCGGGCACAACACGCCACAATCGTGAGGTTCTGGACTGTCAGGAATTTTCGTAAAGCGGGCATTGCGTGTCTCAATATTTTTTTATGCTGCTGCTTTTTAGCATTCCTGACCCCTGTCCGTTTTCGCGATTGCGAAACACGGGGTTCAGTTTTGATGCGGCCGGGCTGCAGGCGACCGGTTCATCGGGTGTCCGGTGCGCCGCGCTGCGTGGCGGTCAACCCCAGAAACAGCCAGCCCAGCATCAGGGTGACGCCACCCAGGGGGGCGATATTGCCCGCCTTGGGGAACAGGAACAGATATTTTGCATAGATGCCGCCACAAAACATCAGCATGCCTGCCAGGAGCGCCCATTTGGCCAGGGCGGCCATCCTGCCGGTGGCGAAGGTCGCGGCAAACAGCACCACAGCATGGATGAGCTGATAGTGAGCCGCGCGCTCGACGGCGGCGCTGGCCTGCGGGTCCTTGATGGCGTGGGCGGCAATGGCCCCAAGCAGGACGGCGGTCAGGCCGAGCAGCCCGGCCACCAGGCGCCACGGTTCAGGGTATCGGTTCTGGGGCATCGGGGTCCTGTTGCGCTGGATGAAGGGTGAGTCATGACAGCGTATTATGCAATCTTTGACCCGGGCTAGGTTTTTACGATGAACGCAAAATGGTTGCTGTGGCTGTTGCCGATGTTGTTTACGGGATGCATGAGTATTTCTTCCTCTTCACCCCGGGAGACGTTCACCGTGCCGGTTGGCTATCAGGACGTTTATCGCTACGCCACGGCGCAGGCTGAACGCTGCCTGCGTGGCGATGAGAAGCAGTACCCGGTCAGCGGGAACATCAATGAAAGCGCCAGGACTGCACAGGTGGCGGTCGTGAGTGGTATGGGCGTGCATTTCGCGCAGGTTGATATCCGCGCGCTCAATGAACGTTCTAGCGAAGTCACCGTGATGGTCGCCGGCGTCAATATCTGGG
>CAIJKV010000201.1 GCA_903821335.1 uncultured beta proteobacterium | reverse complement strand
TGTCGATTACCCGCAATTCTTTGGCAACAATTTCGACGCACTGTATGACTGCCTGTGCGACACGTTGCGTGACCAGAAAGTGGGTGTCGTGCTTGTGATGGACAAACTGCATTCTGCTGATCCCGCGATCGTCGAAGACGGCCACCAGTTTTTGCAGACACTGGTTGATGCGGTTGACTTTGCCCAAGAGAGCGGCAGGACATTTATCTATGTCCTGAACCATGCGGGCAAACATCCCGAGGCGACCCCTGGCGTCGTCCACAACTGGAGCGACGCGCCTGATTAATCGGGCCAGTGGTTCGCACTCCCTGGCGGGTCGCTGCGCGGGCTGGGCTTGATGCTACCAGCCCATCAGCGCCGACACGGCGGCAGTCATGGCAAGCCCGGCTGTTTCGCTGCGCAGAATACGTGGCCCAAACCGCACGGCGCGCACGCCGTGCTTGTCGGCAAGCGACATTTCCTGAGGGCTCCAGCCACCTTCAGGCCCGATCAGCAACCCGACCGCATTCATCGCGCGGGCCGACTCAAGGCTGGCAGCCAGGTCTTGCGTGGCACCCGGGTCACACAAGAACAACGGGTAGCTTGCAGGTTGCGCCAGTGCGTCAGCCAGACTGACAGGCCGCTGTAACTGCATCAGCCTGTTTCGGCCGCACTGTTCGGCCGCCGCTTCAATAATCCGTTGCCAGTGCAGCAGGCGCTTGTCCAGGCGCAGCCCCGACAACTGGAGAACGCTGCGCTGGGCGGTAATCGGGATGACGCAGTGCACCCCGAGTTCAACCGCCTTTTCGATGACCCAGTCCATCTTGTCGCCCGCCGGCAGCGCTTGAAGTAACGTGAGCTGACCAGCCGCCTCGGCCTCGCGGGGCAAAGGCTCGCCGAGCAGCACGCGTGCAATTTTCCCTTCTAAATCAAGGGTTCCGTGGATTTCCCCGCCATGTCCATCAAACAAGACGATGGTGCTGCCCGCTGCAAGCCTGAGCACGCGAACATGATGGGCGACTGATTCGGGCAGGGTCAGAACTTGCTTGGCGGCGATCGGTTCCGGACAGTAAAAGCGGGGGTTGGCCATCGTGGGGGCTCGGTAGGTGTGCGGGTGGTAAAATCCTAGTTCTTGTAACCCATTTTTCTGATCCCGTGATCGTACTGGCGGGACACATCGCATGAACCCAACTGCAGCAGCCCCTACAAATCTGGCCGATGCCATTCGCGCCCTCTCCATGGACGCCGTCCAGCAAGCCAATTCCGGGCATCCAGGTGCGCCGATGGGCATGGCCGAAATGGCGCAAGCCCTGTTCACGCGACATCTGCGTCACAACCCGGCTGATCCCGCATGGGCCAATCGTGATCGCTTTGTATTGTCGAACGGTCACGGCTCGATGTTGATCTATTCAGTCTTGCACCTGACGGGCTACGATTTGCCGATGGATGAACTGCGTAACTTTCGCCAGTTGCATTCCAAGACGCCGGGTCACCCCGAGGTCGGCGTGACCCCCGGGGTTGAAACGACCACTGGCCCGCTCGGGCAGGGTCTGGCCAATGCGGTTGGCATGGCGCTGGCAGAAGCCTTGCTCGCGGCAGAGTTCAATCGCCCGGGACACAAGCTGGTTGACCACCACACCTACACCTTCGTGGGCGATGGTTGCCTGATGGAAGGCATCTCGCACGAGGTCTGTTCGCTGGCTGGCACGCTGCGCCTGTCCAAACTTGTTGCCTTGTATGACGACAACGGTATCTCAATCGACGGGAAGGTTGAAAACTGGTTTGCCGATGACACGGCGAAACGGTTCGAAGGCTACGGCTGGAATGTCGTGCGCGTGGCCAATGGCCATGACGCCGAGGCCGTGGACCAGGCGATCGCCAAGGCGCACAAACTTGGCCAGGAACATAACCGGCCCACGCTGGTGATTTGTCGCACCGTAATCGGCAAGGGTGCCCCGAACGTCTCGGGCACCGACAAGGTTCACGGCGCGCCATTGGGTCACGACGAGATCGCCGCAACCCGCGCGGCACTGGGCTGGCCCTATGCACCCTTCGAAATCCCCGCGTCTGTTTACCAGGGGTGGGATGGGCGTGTCGCGGGTGCCCAGGCACAGGCGCAATGGCAACAAGTCTTTGACGCCTACGCCGTCGCGTTTCCCGCCGAGGCTGCCGAGTTCACGCGCCGCATGCGCGGAGAGTTGCCAGTCGGGTTTGTGGGCGCTGCCGAGAAGTTGCTGCTGTCGATCAACGAAAAAGCTGAAACCGTGGCCACGCGCAAGGCTTCGCAACAGGCCATCACTGCGCTGGTTGAGTTGTTGCCAGAAATGCTTGGGGGCTCGGCTGACCTGACCGGCTCGAACTTTACCGACTGGAAGGGCGTGCAACCTGTGCGCGCTGGCGACCAGGGCATACAGTTCGGTCGCCACATTAATTATGGCGTGCGCGAATTTGGCATGGCCGCCATCATGAATGGCATGGCCCTGCACGGTGGCTACTTGCCGTTTGGCGGCACGTTCCTGACCTTCTCCGACTATTCCCGCAACGCCTTGCGCATGGCCGCGCTGATGAAACAGCGCGTGGTGCATGTGTTTACCCACGATTCAATCGGCCTGGGTGAAGACGGCCCCACACACCAGTCGGTCGAGCACGCCAGCAGCCTGCGCCTGATTCCCAATCTGTCGGTATGGCGCCCTTGCGACACGGTTGAAACAACCGCTGCCTGGCTGGCCGCGGTTCAACGTCCGACCACGATCGGCATGGACGTGCACGCGGGCGGTCCGACCGCCTTGCTGTTGTCGCGCCAGAATCTGCCTTTCGTCGCACGCAGCGCCGAAACCCTCAAGCAGGTTGCACGCGGCGGCTACGTTTTGCAGGATGTCCCAGACGCGCGCGCTGCCATCCTCGCGACCGGTTCTGAGGTCGGTATCGCGATTCAAGCGCAAAAGTTGCTCGCGGCCGAAGGTATCGCCGTGCGTGTGGTGTCCATGCCCTGCACCGATGTGTTCGACAAGCAAGATGCAGCCTGGCGCGCCAGCGTGTTGCCCCAGGGCATGCCGCGCGTCGCAGTCGAGGCTGGCGTCACCGCGTTGTGGCACAAGTATGTTGGCCTTGACGGCGCAGTCGTCGGTATCGACACGTATGGTGAATCTGCCCCTGCCGGGGTGTTGTTCAAGCACTTTGGCCTGACGGCAGACAAGGTTGCGCAGGCTGTTAAACACGTTCTATAAAGATCTATAAAAATCCATAAAGATTTCGATATTTATTACATACTTTGAAAACCCAGGAGAATGGTGTCATGACGATTCGCGTTGCTATTAACGGCTATGGCCGTATTGGTCGTAATATTTTGCGTGCGCATTATGAAGGCGGCAAGAAACACGACATCCAGATCGTGGCGATCAACGACTTGGGAGACCCCAAGACCAATGCCCACCTGACCCAGTACGACACGGCTCACGGGAAGTTCCCCGGCACCGTTGGCGTCGAGGGTGACTGCATGGTTGTCAATGGCGACAAGATTCGCGTGCTGGCGAACCGCAACCCGGCTGAATTGCCCTGGGGTGAACTGAATGTCGACGTCGTGCTGGAATGCACGGGTTTCTTTACAACGAAGGAAAAGGCCTCAGCCCACCTCAAGGGCGGTGCCAAGAAAGTCATCATTTCTGCACCCGGCGGCAAGGATGTTGACGCAACCGTTGTGTTCGGCGTGAACCAGGACGTGCTCAAGGCGTCGGACACGGTGATCTCCAACGCTTCGTGCACGACCAACTGCCTGGCTCCGTTGGTCAAGCCCCTGAATGACAATATTGGTGTGGTGACTGGCCTGATGACCACGATCCATTCCTACACCAACGACCAGGTGCTCACTGACGTCTATCACGAAGACCTGCGTCGTGCCCGTTCAGCCACCATGAGCATGATCCCCACCAAGACCGGGGCGGCCGCTGCGGTTGGCCTGGTGTTGCCCGAACTCAATGGCAAGCTTGACGGTTTCGCAATCCGCGTGCCCACCATCAACGTATCGCTGGTTGACCTGACGTTCATCGCCAAGCGCGATACGACCGTTGACGAGGTCAATGACATCATGAAGGCCGCTGCCTCAGCAGGCCCATTGAAAGGCATCCTGACCTACAACACTGAACAACTGGTGTCGATCGACTTTAACCACAATCCGGCTTCGAGCAACTTCGATGCGACGCTGACCAAGGTGTCGGGTACGCTGGTCAAAGTCTCTTCCTGGTACGACAACGAGTGGGGCTTCAGCAACCGTATGCTGGACACCACTGTTGCACTGATGTCGGCAAAATAGTCGCCACATGTCACAAGGGGCCCTTCGGGGCCCCTTTGTCCATCCGGGCATGCCACGACTTTCTGGTGCATCCCCAGCTCTTCTGGTTCTGAAATCATGACTCAAGTTCATACACTCTCTGCACTGGCCCAGTCTGGCCAGTTGTCCGGCAAACGGGTCTTCATTCGTTCGGACTTGAACGTGCCCTTTGACGACGCAGGCAACATCAGCGAAGACACGCGCATCCGCGCCTCGGTACCCGCCATTCGACTGGCGCTGGACGCTGGCGCCGCAGTCATGGTGACTTCCCATCTGGGTCGCCCGGTCGAAGGCACACTGACGCCTGAAGATTCGCTGGCGCCGGTCGCCAAGCGCCTGTCCGAGTTGCTGGGCGTGCCAGTACCCCTGGTACAAAACTGGGTAGAGGGTGTCACCGTGGCGCCCGGGCAGGTGGTGTTGCTGGAAAACTGCCGGGTCAATCAGGGCGAAAAGAAAAACGACCCGACGCTGTCAAGAAAAATGGCCGCCTTGTGCGATGTGTATGTCAACGATGCGTTTGGCACCGCCCATCGTGCAGAAGCCACCACGTATGGAATCGCCGAGTTCGCGCCCATCGCGTGCGCCGGCCCGTTGCTGCAAGCAGAACTTGATGCCCTGGGCCGCGCCTTGCTGAGCCCCAGGCGTCCTCTGGTCGCGATTGTGGGTGGGTCCAAGGTGTCAAGCAAGCTGTCGATCTTGCAGGCGCTGGCCGACAAGGTCGACCAGTTGATCGTGGGCGGCGGCATCGCCAACACGTTCATGCTTGCGGCGGGCTTGTCTATTGGCAAGTCACTGGCCGAGCCCGACCAGATCGAGCAGGCGCGTGCGGTCATCAGCAAAATGCAGGCCCGTGGTGCCGCCGTACCGATTCCCATGGACGTTGTGTGCGCGACCGAGTTTTCCTCGTCAGCCAAGGCGACAGTCAAGGCGGCCAAAGATGTGGACGCCGATGACATGATTCTTGATATTGGTCCGCAGACTGCGGAACTGCTGGCTGGCATTCTCAAGCATGCTGGCACGATCGTCTGGAACGGCCCGGTCGGTGTGTTCGAGTATGAAGCCTTTGAACACGGCACCAAGGTAATCGCGCAAGCCATCGCCGAATCCGAAGGGTTCTCAATCGCTGGCGGAGGCGACACACTGGCCGCGATCGCCAAGTTCGGCATTACGGACAAGGTTGGTTATATATCGACGGGCGGTGGCGCCTTCCTTGAATTCCTCGAGGGCAAGGTATTGCCAGCGGTCGACATTCTGCAAAAACGCGCCTGACAGCGTTGCCAGGGCGCCTCAACTGCCCTGGCAACGCCATGCATTTCAAGTCATCAGCGTAGAGGGGAACTGAGCGAAAGATGGTGGGCGTAGATTGTCGCGACCGCACATGAGGCTAACCGTGTTTGCGCACTGTCGGCGCGACTGGTCAGGATGATCGGCACGCGCGCACCAATCACCACGCCAGCGGCCAGTGCGCCGGACAGGAAAGTCAAATTTTTGGCCAGCATGTTGCCGGCTTCAAGGTCGGGCACGACCAGAATCTGTGCACGACCCGCAACCGCAGAGTGCAAGCCCTTGATCCTGGCGGCCTCTGGGCTGATCGCATTGTCCAGCGCGAGCGGGCCATCAAGCACCCCGCCTCGGATCTGACCGCGCTCGGCCATCTTGCACAGTGCCGCCGCTTCAATTGTGCTGGGAATGTCCCGGTTGATCTCCTCGACCGCCGAAAGTATGGCCACGCGCGGTTCACCTAACCCGAGTCCGATATGCAGGTCGATGGCGTTTTGCACGATATCGGCTTTGCAGGTCAGGTCCGGGAAGATATTAATCGCGGCGTCCGTAATAAATAACGGTCCAGGATAGGACGGCACCGCCATGATGAACACGTGGCTGATGCGCCGGGAGGTCCGCAAACCCGTCTGGCTATCGACGACCGCACGCATGAGTTCGTCTGTGTGCAGACTGCCTTTCATGAGCAGTGTGGCACGCCCGGCACGTACTTCAGCCACAGCCGCTGTGGCCGAGGCTTGGCTGTGCGGCGTGTCGAGGATGCGGACGTCCGACAAGTCGAGTTTTTCTGCTTGCGCGATGCTCTCGATCTTGAGTGTTGGTCCGACCAGGATTGCCTTGAACAGCCCCAGTCGATGTGCGTCCAGGGCAGCCGACAGGGACGAAGCATCACAGGGGTGTGCTACGGCGCAGGTCTGCAATGGCACCTGCTGGGCCCGCTTGATCAGCGCGTCAAAGTGCTGATGCGTCGTGTCGGCAGTGCGTGCAAGGTCAGGTGGCGTCATGCGGCAGGCGTCCGTTTTCTGGCAGGCTTTTTAGCGACTGCGGGGTTGCTTGTCGCGGCAGGCACCGGAGCAACGACAGGCTTGCTGACTGCCACGGGTGTTTTGTCTGCCGTGTTCCTGACAGGCGTAGCCTGTTTGGTTGGTGCCGCTTTTTTGACCGGCGCCGTTGCCTTAACAGGTGTCGCTTTCTTGGCCGGTGCCGTTGCCGTAACCGGTGTCGCTTTCTTGGCTGGTGCCGTTGCCTTAACCGGTGTTGCCTTCTTGACCGGTTTCGCTTGACTGACCGATGCCGTTGCCTCGACCGCCGCTGCCGGCTTGGCCGCTAACGCCTTGCGTGCGGGAGGTGCGTTAGGCTGGTCAGCTGCCTGTCGGGTAATCGCTGCCATGGCGCTTTGTTCGCTTGCGGTTGACCCTGCGTTGGTTGGTGCGGCATTGGCAGCGCCCCGGACGGCCGCTGCTTCAAAAATATCCTGAATCTCGGACAGTCGCGCTAAACCCGTGACATTCAGGGCACCATCGACCGAGACGACACGCGTCATGAAACGGGCGACGATCCGGATAAAGCC
>CAIJKV010000200.1 GCA_903821335.1 uncultured beta proteobacterium | reverse complement strand
GGAAAATTCCAGATCTTGCGTTGTTCGATGAGCAGCGATGGTGGCGGGCGCGCCAACGTCAGTGCTTCGGTGGCTGCAGTGGCGGCAACCGGTGTCCAGGGCATCTATTACTTTCCACGCAACGACGTCGATGTGGTCAGCAACTATTCGCGCGCAGTGGAGTCAGGTTCCATGCGGGGCTACGGCGCGCTCGAAGCGATGATTTCAACCGAGTTGATGGTCGATGAAATTGCCCACGAACTGGGGATGGATGCCATTGACCTGCGCTTGAAGAACGCCTTCAGGAGCGGCCAGATGAATACCCAGGGTATGGCGCCTGTCGGGGTTGAACGCATCTCCGAGGTCTTGACCAAGGCAAAATCGCATCCTATCTGGGCCACGCGTCAGTCGGCCAAGTCCGCCTATGAGGCGAAAAATCCGGGACGCAAGTACGGGGTCGGCGTTGGCTGTGCGATGAAAGATTTCGGCTGTGGGGCGGAAGCTTCGTTTGCCAGAATCGAGCTCGACAGCAGTGGCCTTATCACCCTGCATCACAGTGGCACTGAGATGGGCACCGGGTTCTCAACCTCTCAGGCAGTCAATTGCGCACGATGGCTGGGCTCGCCCGCTGAAAATGTGCGTACCTCGCTGATGGAATGGCCGGAACTGCCTTTGAAAACCTCAGGCGATCCTTTTTCTATGTCGCAGGCCAATCAGGATCGCTTGAGTCGAGATCCCTTATGGACGCCGAGGCTGAACTCCAGTTCCTCGGCCAGTAACTCTGCTTACTTTGGTTCGCACACGACGCTGGAAGCCTGCCGCTTGATTTTCCTTTACGGTCTCTGGCCGGCCGCGCTTTCGGTCTGGGGACGGGGTATTGAGGGTGGGCCCGCCTCGTCCTACGTGGTGCGACGCGAGGATGCCCGCTGGACCCCCGCAGGGCTGACGGCCAACGGACTGGAACCGTTGCCGCTGAAACAACTGGCAAAAATCGCCCATGAAAATGGCTGGGTCACCGGGGCCATGGTGCATGGCTTTAATCGTTGGCAATGGGCCGAGGGCGAATACTTGATCAATGGAAAACTCGAACGTGTGCCCGTTGACGGTTTGTCCTTGCGACGCAGTTCCGGGAAATTCGCGGTGATGCCACGCCAGCACGTTTTTTATCCAACAGCGCAACGCCGCAACGCTGAGGTCACTTACTACAGTACGGTCGCGACACTGGTCGAGCTTTACATCGAGGCGAGTTCTGGCGAGGTCGGGTTGATCAATATGCATCACATTGTCGATTGCGGCCGTCCGATTGTGCCGGAACTTATTTCAGGTCAAGTGCAGGGTGGGGTCGCAATGGGAATCGGACAGGCGCTGTATGAATCCTTCCCGCAGTACGAAGGCGGACCCGGAAACGGGACCTGGAATTTTGCGCAATATCATTTGCCGCGCGCCAGTGAGGTATCGGTCTGGAACCAGACCACCGAGATTCTCAAGCCGCTGTCCGATACGGATCCAAGCAAAGGCATTGGCGAGGTCGTGCAAATTCCCGTCGGCCCGGCGATTCTGACCGCGATCCATCATGCGACTGGCGTGCGATTCTACGATTTGCCTGTCACCGCCGCACAAATCAAGGAGAAGCTGACATGAGCGTCACAGGCACCACCATACAGCTTGAGATCAACGGCGTTGCCGTTTCAGTCGACAACGTTCCGATCGATACCGGCATGACGGATTTCCTGCGCGAATACCTGAACATGACAGGCACGCGCTGGTCCTGCCGCCAGGCGGTATGCCGGTCTTGCACCATTATTATTGATAACCCCGACGGCACCAGCGAAACGTCCCTGACCTGCGTCATGCCCGCCATCACGTTCATCGGCAAGAAAATCCGCACGATCGAAGGGGCCGCCAAAGAAAACGCCGACTCCCCGGTCGCAGGCCTGTCCCGGGTGCAAGAAGCATTTCTGAAAAACTTCGCCTTCCAGTGTGGCTACTGCACGCCTGGCTTTGTGAATGAAGCCACCGTGCTGCTGGAAAAGTTAAAACGCGAACCCGTCGCCCGGGACCAGGTTGAGAAAACGATTACCGAAGCACTGGACCCTCACCTTTGTCGCTGCACGGGTTATGTCCGGTATTACGCAGCCCTCAAGGAGCTGATTCTGGCCACACCAGAACTGCTCAAACCCTGAGCCTTCACCCCCCCCTGGTTGGGACTGGACAGCGTTGAGCCTACGGCATCGACTCAAGGAGTATCTGCAGGTTTTGCGGCACGACGCGTATCATGCCGCCGCGCGGGCTATCAATATCGGCAATCATGTAGAACGCCAGCGACACCACAAACGGTAGTACGAAAAATATCGCCTGATGCGACTTGAAACTGTGTGCGCCATAGCCGACAAGCAGGTTGGCACTGATCGCCATACCGAACAACAACATCCAGGCCGCACGGGGAATGCGGTTCAAGCTGGCGGCCTGCGCGTAACCCTGGGCATTCAACACATCGTTCATCCCGGCGGCCGCCAGGGCATTGATCGGGGTCTGCTGGACGACAGCGACCTGAGCGACCTCTGCCCACAATTTGTTTTGTAGCGCAGTCGCGCGCTGGTCGATCGGACCCAGTTCCGTCTCGTCCGCTATATAGTTCTGTATGCGATTTTCGAGATACTCTTTCAAGAGTAAGCGGACCGCTGCCGCGTTGACTGCGGGGAGCAGGTCCGCGCGCACGTACTCGGTGCCGATCGCGTTGGCTTCGCCCTCTTCGAGCGTTTTACGCTGGTCGTAGCGCCCGATCGCCATCGAGAACGTAAAGCCGATGATCAGGCCAAGCATGGTCAGCACGGTGTTCTGGATCACACTGAAGTCGGTCTGGACATCCTTGTTGACCGGACG
>CAIJKV010000199.1 GCA_903821335.1 uncultured beta proteobacterium | reverse complement strand
TACTTCCACAGTGGCCGACTCCTCGACGGTCGCCGCAGCGGCCAGGGCAATTCCTAAGTCGCTGGACCAGCTGAGCTCGTTTCTGGCTGAAAATATCCTGGTGGTATTGACCGGGGTGCTGGCAATTTGCGCGTTTATCATTGCCCTGGTTCTGCGTCGTGCGGGGGCACGTCGTGATGACGATGTCGAAGATACTTATGCTGCCACTGAAACCCATCACCGTCCGTCCGGTGCGGCGAACTTTGACAAGACACTCAATTCGATCGACCTGAACCTGGATTCAGATTCAGATTCAGGGCCTGCCCCTGGCAAGGCTGTCGCGGCCGTCGCGCCGGTAGCCGTCGCTGCAGTCGTGCCACCCAAGACACACTGAGTGCGCTGACCGTGCGCCTGCCTGTCCGATCCTGAAATATGCCACGCATCGCACTAGGTGTGTCGTATGACGGGCGGCCCTGGCAAGGTTGGCAGACGCAGACCAGCGGCAATACCGTGCAAGATGCCCTGGAGCGCGCCCTGGCGACGTTTGCCACGACGCCAGTCGCCACGACCTGTGCGGGTCGTACAGACACGGGTGTCCATGCCACGCGACAAGTCGTCCATTTTGATTGTGCGATTAATCGAAGTGAAGAGTCCTGGGTGCGTGGCGTCAATACCTATCTGCCCGGTTCCATCGCGATTCAGTGGGCCAAAGTCGTCCCTGTAACCTTTCACGCGCGCTTCTCAGCCAGGTCACGCGCCTACACCTATCTCATCCTGAATGCCCGGGTGCGCCAGCCGCTGTGGCACGGCCGTGCAGGGTGGGTGTTCCAGCCGCTGGACATTGGCGCCATGCGTGAGGCGGCCGGCGCACTGATTGGCGTGCATGACTTCAGCAGTTTTCGGTCCTCGCAGTGCCAGGCGAAATCGCCTGTGCGTACCATGACAAACCTGTCACTTGAGCATCGTGGCGCTCTCATTGTTGTGACGTTGCGCGCCAATGCCTTTTTGCATCATATGGTGCGCAACATTGTTGGCGCGCTGATTCAAGTCGGGCAGGGCAGGCAGCCGGTGACGTTCATGGCCAGTCTCCTGGCCGCGCGCGATCGCACGGTCGGTGCGCCGACCTTTTCGCCAGACGGTCTGTATCTGACCGATGTGACCTACCCTGAACACGATATTCCTGCTGGCCTGGCCGGTGGATTCGGGCTGGATTAGTATGTGTTCCATGCAGGCATTGCCTTGCCGCGCTGACAGTATTCCCTTTCCAATTTGAGTCTGACTGTATGAACGCTTCACGCACACGCATCAAAATCTGTGGCCTGACCCGGGCGCAAGACGTGCAAGACGCGGCCAAGGCTGGCGCGGACGCAATTGGCTTTGTTTTTTATCCGCCTAGTCAGCGCAACCTGAGCACTGCGCAGGCTGCAGCGCTGAGCGTGCAGGTGCCGGCGTTCGTCAGTACCGTAGCCTTGTTTGTCAATCCCGATCCGGCCTTGGTCCTGGACGTCCTCGCGCGCGTGCGCCCAACCGTGCTGCAATTTCATGGGGATGAGACACCTGCCCAATGCACAACATACGGGGTGCCCTATATCAAGGCCTTCAGGCTGGGCGCGCCTGGGCTGGATACCCCGGGTGGTGTCGCACAGACCTGCCTGCACTATGCTGGCGCAGCAGGCTGGTTGTTTGACAGCTATACGCCTGCGTACGGTGGCAGCGGCCAGACCTTTGATCAGCGTTTGCTGGCCGGTTTGACCGGACTGGGTTCTCAAGCCAGACCCTGCATTGTTTCAGGTGGGCTCAATGCGCAGACCGTAGGCGATGCCGTGACGCGTTGGCGGCCTTGGGCCGTCGACGTCAGTAGCGGCGTCGAGGAGGCACCCGGCATCAAGTCCGCCGAGCGGATGTGTGCGTTTGTGGCCGCAGTTCGGGACGCGGATCAGGGCAACATGCGGCGCACGTACGAGCGGGATGACTGATCTGAACCGGTTCAATCCCACGCTTTGACAGAGTGGCGTTAAAACCGATATAATCTTGGTCTTTACAGGCGGTTAGCTCAGCTGGTTAGAGCGCCACGTTGACATCGTGGAGGTCGTTGGTTCGATCCCAATACCGCCTACCAATAGCAAAATACAGCAAGAAATAGCAAAGTACAGCAAGAATTCAAGCCCCATAATTTGGGGCTTTTTTTCGTCTACTTGCGACAAGTTCAAACATAAAAAATAATAAAATCAATGTGTTGAATAGTGTCTGCCACATCACTAAATGTATATGTCAGTGTCAATCTGTTGCGTTCAATATCAACATGGCGCACCGGTTATGCGGTAAAAATGCGGTATTTCCACAATTGCCACGGTATTTTCATGTTTACCGACGTACAAATTAAAGCCTTGCGTCGGTCGGCACCGCCACAAAAAGTTTTTGAAGGAACCGGATTTTATGTGTCTATCAGCCCGTCTGGAACAAAATATTTCAGGTTGGACGGCAACACATTTTCTGGCAAGCGCAACAACCTCAGTAGCAGCCACTCCCGCGGGTGATGCATGATATCTGCCATGGCAGATTCTATGTTCATCCTCGCAGATGACCTCTCTGGTGCCGCTGATTGCGCAATCGGAGCGGCTAAGGCTGGTTTGAAGAGTGTAGTGGTGTTCGAACAGAATGCGTCCGTATCTGCGCAGGTCGTAGCTGTTGATGCGGATACGCGCCATCGATCGGCAACAGAAGCCGGTTTGATTAACCAGAAGCTCTGGCAAGCGCAAACCTCACCAAACCGGCTGTTCTACAAAAAGATCGACTCTACATTGCGCGGTAACTTTGCAGCCGAAATGGCAGCCCTCACTGAAGCCGGCGTGGCGATTGTCGCTCCAGCCTTCCCAAGGACGGGACGCACCACAAGCAATGGCAAAGTGTGGATCAAGGGCGTCGCTCTTGAATGCACCGAGATCTGGGCCAATGAGCATATGACCGGCGAGGCTGATATCGTTGAAATTTTGCGTCGGCAAGGATTGAATGCGGTCAACGTGCCACTCCACATCATTCGTGGTGACTTGCGAACCGAATTATCCCGGCTCGTCTCCGAGCAACACGTTCAAGCCGTGGTTTGCGATGCGCTTGAGGATGCCGATCTTGCGCGCATTGCAGCCGCGTCAGTCGGTCTGAACGTTTATTGGGTGGGTTCTGCCGGTCTTGCCGCCCACTTGCCCCAGGCTGCTGGTCTTGCGGGACAGACCCAATTACCCACGCTCAGCGTTGCGGGATCCATACTCACTGTGGTGGGCAGCATCTCGGAGGTTTCGCGTCAGCAGGCCGAGATCCTGGCGGCTGGAGCCAAGATGGCGGTGTTTGTTCCTACCCCTGATGTATTGCGAGGCGGGGAAACTGACCCACGCTGGCATGCGTTGCGCAGTGCCATGGGACAAGCCATGCAGCGTGCAGAGGATGTCCTGATCCTGACAGGGCTCGATAAGGATCACGATTTGAGTCAAGGCCATGTATTGTGTGAATCATTGGGGCGACTGTTAATTCCCCTTGCGGGGAATGTCGGCGCTCTGATCGCCACAGGAGGTGAAACAGCCCGTGCCTTGCTGCCCACATTCGGAGCGGCTGCCCTGCAACTAGTAAGAGAAATCGAACCCGGTGTTCCGTTGTCAGTGACCATTGGACCCCGCTCGATACCTGTCGTCACGAAAGCTGGTGCATTTGGCTCACCGAATGCATTGCTCAACTGCTATTGCGCATTATCCGCAGTGCGTCGTGGACTCGCTGCGGACTGAAAATTTAAAAGGAACGCTTACCCTATGTATCTGCCTCTGATTGTTATCACTATGGGTGACGCAGCAGGCGTCGGCCCGGAAATTATCATGAAAAGTTTGGCGCGTGCGTCGCTTTACGATACCTGCCGCCCGCTTGTTGTAGGAGATGCCAATCGGTTAAGGCAAGCCGGAAGAATTGCTGGTGTTTCCCTCGATGTCCGATCTATTTCATCGCCCTCCGAGGCAGTTTTTTCATTTGGAAGCGTCGATTGTATTGATCTCGCTCTGATTCCCGCCGATCTGCCCTTCGGCGAGATATCACCGATCGCGGGCGACGCTGCTTATCGCTTCATCGCAAAAGCCGTTGAACTCGTTCAGGCCGATCTTGCAGATGCGATCTGTACCGCACCACTGAACAAAGAAGCGCTGCATGCTGGCGGCCACCACTTTCCTGGCCATACCGAGATGCTCGCGCATTTGACCGGTACGCCGGAAGTATCGATGATGCTGGTCGCCCCCAAACTGCGGGTGATTCATGTCACCACGCATATTGGTCTGATTGACGCCGTCGAGCGCATCAATCCCGGCCTAGTCGAACGAACCATTTCACGTGGCCACGACACATTGATTCGAGCGGGTATTTCCGATCCAAAAATTGGGGTCTGCGCGATCAATCCGCATGCTGGAGAAAATGGCTTGTTTGGCCGCGGTGAAGAAGCGCAAAAGATCGCTCCCGCGATAGCGGCCTGCATCGCCAAAGGCTGGAATGTCGAGGGGCCACTCCCGGCTGATACGCTGTTCTTTCGTGCCGGGCGTGGCGACTTTGATCTGGTGGTGGCGATGTACCATGATCAGGGACATGGACCCATCAAGGTGCTGGGTATTGAAATGGGTGTAAACATCACTGTCGGATTACCCGTAATCCGTACGTCGGTGGATCATGGAACGGCATTCGACATTGCTGGCAAAGGGATAGCAGATGAACGGTCAATGCTTGAAGCGCTTAGGCAAGCCGTTGACCTTGCAACGCATCGTGGCTGAATGGATGACTCGATCGATCTTGTGGTCAAACGCTGCGATGCTTGAGACTTGAGAATTGAGAATTGAGAATTGAGAATTGAGAATTAAGAATTGAGAATTGAGAATTGAAAATTGAAAATTGAAAATTGAAAATTGAGACTTGAGACTTGACGCCTGACGGTCGCCAAGCACGGTGCGTGTTCATATCTAACCAAAAGATTCGCCTGCCGGATGAAGGCATCATCACCTATTCTGCTTCTTGCCGGTGATGTACCGAATGAACTGCAAAATGAGTTGATTAAACCGTTCACTCGTCATATAAGAACTAATAGATATTGCAAAAAAACGAGTAGAAAGAACGTTCAATTATAAAAACAGTTGGAGACGATATGGCTGGTGAACTCTTAGGTTTCGTAGGTACGGGTCGCATGGGAAGTCCGATGACAATCAGACTGCTCGCGGCTGGCTATCGGGTTTGTATTTATGATCGCGATCCAAAAATTGTCCAGGAACTTGTCAAGAAAGGCGCTGAGGCTGCCACGTCGGCGGCAGATGTCGCCAATCGTGCGGAAACGGTTTTCCTAAGCCTGCCCAATCCAGAGATCGTCAGTGCCGTGGCACTTGGCAAAGATGGTTTGATTGAGGGCACGAAGGTCAAGTGCGTGATCGACTTCTCAACCATTGGCCCCAAGACTGCTTGCCTGGTGGCCAAGGCCCTGGGTGACCGGCAGGTCAGCTATGTCGATGCACCTGTCAGCGGCGGAGTCTCAGGCGCGACCCAGGGCACGCTGGCCGTGATGGTGTCTTGTCCCAAGCCCGTGTTCAATCATATCGAAACCTTGCTGGCCAATTTTGGCAAAGTTTTTCACCTGGGCGAGGGCGCAGGCCAGGCCCAGACCATGAAGCTGGCGAACAACCTGCTCGCCGCCGCAGCCTTGGTCGTCTCCTCTGAGGCCATGGTCATGGGCGTGAAAGCGGGCCTTGATCCACAAGTCATGCTCGATGTCATCAATAGCGGTTCGGGGCGCAATAGTGCAACGCAGGACAAATTTCCACGTGCGATTCTGCCAGGGACCTTTGACTTTGGTTTCACCACGGGGCTTTCCTATAAAGACGTCAAACTGTGCGTCGATGAGGCAGAGGCCATGGGTATTCCCATGGTAGCGGGTGCAGCGATTCGTGAAATGCTTGCGGTGACCCACGCCATGTATGGTGCTGACTCGGATTTCACATCGATCTGTAAAGTCGTCGAATCGTGGGGTGGCGTTCAGGTACGAAAATGATGCCAGCCTGTCCTGATGCGGCGTTCTGCTACGAAAATGAAGCTGGTCTGTCCTGACGCAGCGTTGCAAACGCTTACGGACATGACGATCTGAAAAAAAGCACTTGCAATGCACGGCACCCCAAAAGTTGGACGCCGATCCAACCTTTGGGGTGTTTTTCATGGCGAGAGATGACTGCTCAGGCCTTTTCGAGCTCTGCGAACGTTTCCCGGGCGTTACGGAATGCATCCACACCGGCAGGAACGCCGGCATAAATGGCAACCTGCAACAGGATTTCACGGACTTCAGCTTTCGTCACACCATTGGTCAAGGCACCTTTCAGATGTGTCTTGAATTCATGGGGGCGATTCAAGGTGCTGAGCATTGCCAGATTGAGCATGCTGCGGATTTTCAGAGGCAACTCTTCGCGACCCCAGACGGCACCCCAGCAATATTCAGTCACCAACCGCTGCATCGGCATGCTGAACTCATCGGCCGAGGCAAGCGACTTCTCAACAAATGCTTCACCCAGTACCGCCTTGCGAACTTTCAGTCCTGTGTCGAACAAATCGTCATTCATTGCGTTTCTCCTGTTGCGAATCTATTCAGTTTTTTGGCCAAATCGGCTGAGCCAGGGCTTCTTTCGGTGGGAAAATCGTGACGGGTACACCGTTCTGCCATTGCACGATCAAGAGACTGGCACCTTCGCGACGACCTTTGGCATCAAACTTGAGCTTGCCACCTGGAAAGAAGTCTGCCGGGCCGCCGCTGATGTCCATCGTCCGCAGGGCTTGTGCGACGGCGGCTCGATCTGCCTTGCCTGCAGCTTCAAGCGCAGCCTTAAAGATAAACATGTCGCCGTAGGTGGTCACAAAATGCTGTGTCGCCCAAGGTTGACCACTGTTTTTCTTGAACTCTTCGATCAGGTTTTTCTGACCACTGGTTGTCCAGTTCGCCACCACTGACATGACGCCTTCAAGCTGCTCGACGTTCATGTTTGCGCGCAGGTCAGGGTCAAGAATGGCTGCACCGTTTGAAATGGTCGGAATCTTGCCCTTGCCAATACCAAACTCGTTCATTTTTTCAAGCAACAACTTTGCATCGGCAATCGCGGTTGGCAGTAACAGCAGGATGTCGGGGCGCTTGGACCGGACACGCTGAATCAGCGGCGTTGCGTTGGCCAGCGGAGGCGTAAACACTTCGTCCACGACCAGTTCAAGTCCCAGTGCCTTGAGCTGTGTTTCCTTGATTGGCTTGACAAACGCAACCGACGCTGCGGTGTTGTCCATCACGATGCCAATGGTCATAGGCTTTTTGCCGGTCGTCTTTTCAGCCAGTGCCATCAAGGCAGGCAATGAACCCTTGGCCTGCTCGTCCCCCGTTGCTGAGGTCTGGAACACGTATTTGAAACCACGATCGGTGATCAGGTCGGAGTAGGAAAAGGTCAGTACAGGCAACTGCGCACGTTCTGTGACTTCTGTCACGGCGAGCGTGAACGAGCTCAGGTATGCGCCGGTGGCACCGACCAGGTTTGGTGCGTCGGCGACCATGCGTTGCGCTGCATTTTTCGATTTCTCGACGCTATCGCCCGCGTCAAATACGGCCAGCTTGAGTTTGGCGCCGCCCAGTGACTGGATGCCACCTTGCTGGTTGATCTGGGAGATTGCCAGATCGGCTGCAATCTTCATGACTTCACCCTGCTTGGCCCAGGGACCAGACATGGGTGCGATCAGACCGATTTCGACGTCTTTGGGCTGTGCCATCGCCGTCATTGAGGCGACGACAGCAGTCGCGATGGTCGCGACACCGAGGACATTTTTTGCAAATTTTGCAGATATTTCCTGAAGCATGATGATCTCCTGATTATATTTTTTGAGTACTGCGTTGCCTACATTCCCAGATACGCACGGCGTACCCGATCATTGCGCTTGAGCTCTTGCGGACTCCCTTCGAGCACGACCCTGCCTGACTCTAATACGTAGCCTCGACTGGCATAGTGCAAAGCTTCTGCCACGCGTTGTTCAACCAGCAGCACCGTCAAGCCAATATCACGGTGAATGGTGACAATGCGTTCAAAAATCTCATCAGCGATCACGGGTGACAGACCCATGGACGGCTCATCAAACATTAACAGTTTGGGTGCCGAGGCGATCCCCCGGGCAATCGCGAGCATTTGTTGCTGCCCGCCCGATAACGCCCCAGCCTGTGCCTGACTGCGTTGGGCCAGTACAGGAAACCAGGAAAATATCTTCTCGATACTGTCTTCCCATGCTGTCTGGCCAGCCTGGGTATAGGCACCCATTTGAAGATTTTCGAAAACAGTTAATGAAGGAAACACCTGCCGACCTTCAGGCACATGCGCGATGCCCAGGTGCGGGCGCGCCGAAGGTTTGATGGCGAGTAAATCCTGACCATTGAATTCGATCTTGCCCTGCATGGCGGGAACGGTGCCAGAAATGGTTTTGAACAGTGTCGTTTTACCGGCACCATTGGGGCCCACGATCGCGGCGAAGTCACCTGCTTTGATATGCAGGGACACGTCTTTCAGGACCGGCAAGCCGCTATAGCCTGCACTCAGGCCAGTGATCTTAAGCATTGGCGTCCCTCCATTTCTTTCCAAGGTAGGCATCAATGACGGCAGGATTCCTGGTGATGGTGTCCGGCGACCCTTCTGCCAGTACGGCTCCGTGATCCAGCACGACAAACCGGTCAACCAGTCTGACCATCGCTTGCATGGTGTGCTCAATGATCACGATCGTCATGCCGGCGTCAGCCAGGCTTCTGATCACCACAATCAATGCCTCGACCTCAGTCGAACCCAGCCCTGCAAGTGTTTCATCAAGCAACAGCACCTCCGGTTTGCCCGCCAGTGCCCGGGCCAGTTCAAGTAAGCGCAAATCCTTGTTAGATAGTTCGCCAGCCAGTCGCTCAGACTGTTCGAGCAAACCCACTTGCTCCATGGCTTGTCTGGCAGCAGCCTGTGCTTGCGGGGCGGTGCTGGACTGTACGTAGGCACCCACAATCACGTTTTGTGCAATCGACATTCTTCTGAACGGTCGCACCACCTGAAAGGTTCGCCCGACACCCGCCTGGCAAGTCTGGTACGGCAGTTTGCCAACGATGTTCTTGCCATTGAGGATAATTTCCCCGCTGTCTGGACGAATGAACCCGTTGAGCAAATTGAAGAAGGTCGTTTTGCCCGCACCGTTGGGGCCAATAATGCCAAGCACTTCACCTTGCCTGACGTTCAGACTGACATTTTGCACAGCTTTCAAACCGCCGAAGGCTTTCGAAAGATTTTTCGCTTCCAGCACCACAACCTCTGATTTTTTTCGACCGACACGTTCAGGTGAGACCGGCTGGGCAACGGGCTGGTCAAGCTCGACTTGCTGGTCTGCTGCCAGGCTGACACCTGGCGCGTGCTGACGCTTGCGCAACAAGTCCTTGACCTTCCAGAAGATGCCTTCGGGGGCGATCAGAATGACCACCACAATCGCCAGGCCGTAGACCACACCCTGAATACCGGGAATCAGATTACCGAGACGGGCATGCAGGAATTCGCTGAGTGGCACCAGCACGACCGCACCGATCACGGCGCCCCACAGGGACCCGACACCGCCGAACATGGCGAGAATCAGCGCCTGGGCTGACACCAGCATGCCAAACACTGCGGGCGGGGTCACGATCAACAGCAACACGGCATAGAGCCCGCCAATCGCGCCTGCCATGGCACCGCTGAGCGTGATGGCCTTGAGCTTCCAGCCCAGGGTATTGATCCCTGCAGCCTCGGCTGCGGCCTCATCTTGCTTGATCGCCATCAGGGACAGACCGAATCTGGACCGTTCGATGGCGCTTGACAGCAGCATGGCACCCAACATCAGCGCCAGTGCAAGGTAGGCATAGATTCTGGTGTCGGCAAACTGCATGTATTTCAGCGGCTCGTCACGCATCATCGGCATGGCCAGTTCCTGGTAGCCCAACCACTCGAACAGGTAAAGAAAGGCAAGGGGATAGGCCAGCATGGCCAGTGCGAAATAATGCCCCCGCAGCCTGAAGGTGGGAATGCCGACCAGCAAGCCGGCCACCCCTCCCAAGACCCCTGCAAGCGGAATGCTCAGCCAGGGCGTGATGCCAAACTTGATCTGTGCCAGCGCAACAAAATAGGCGCCCAGGCCAAAGAAGGCTGCGTGACCAAAGGACACGTAGCCACTGTAGCCACTCAGTACATTCCAGGAAAGGCCCATGACTGCCCAGATCGGCACCACCGCCATGATGAGCTGGTAGTAGCTGTTTTCCACGAAGGCAGTGATCAGTGCGTAGATCAGGCCGAACAGCACAATCAGCAGGGTCGGACGTGCAAGGATATTCGTGCGCGGAATCATCATGTTCTCCGGGCCGTCTTGCCAAAGAGGCCCTGCGGGCGCAACAGGATAATCAACAGGAAGACCACGAAAATCGCCGTATTCTGCAATTGATTGGGCAGGAATAAGGTCGAAATTTGCTGGATCAGGCCGATCACCAGTCCCCCAAAGAAGGCCCCCCCCACGCTGCCCATGCCGCCGAGCACGACCCCGGCATACATCACGATCACGTAGTCGATGCCAACATAAGGCTGGAAGGGATAACTTGAGGCAAGCAGCCCGCCACCGATCGCGGTAATCGCGACGCCAAAGCCAAAGGCCAGCCGATAGGCACGATCGACGTCGATGCCCATGTAGATCGCGGCCTCCGGATTATCTGCCGCGGCCCGCAGCGACTTACCCATTCTGGATCGCCCCATCACCAGCACAAACAGCAGGACCACTGCCACCGCGATCAGCGCAGCAATGGCCTGACCCTGGTTGACGAACATACTGAGTGAGTCGCCGATGAGCGGTCCGACTTCCCAGGCGCTCGAAGACAGCGGTGTCTGGATGGTCACGGGTGAAGATCCAAACAGATATAAGCCGCCGTTCTGCATGATCAGGGCAATGCCAAGGGTCAGGATCAGTTGCGCATAATGCCCGTCGGCCTCAAGCGAACTGCCACGCACGCCGGTGACCTTGCTGATCAGGAACTTGTGAATCAGAATACCCAGCAGGAAGATCACCGGACCTGCCGCCAGCGCTGCGAGGTAAGGCGCGACGGTCGCACCAAACATCATGTTCACGCCGAACAGGGCAAACAGATAATAGGCCGCGTACATACCCAGCATCATGAAGTCACCCTGCGCGAAGTTGATCACTCGCATCACGCCAAAGATCAGACTGAGCCCGACGCACATCAAGCCATAATTGGCACCAGTCAACAGACCGGCCATCAAGGCCTGCAGAAAATCCTCAACGAACTGGATCATGTTTTCCCTATGGGGTTTAGCGAATGCATCCTTCGGATGGTGCTAGCCTCTTATTTTGATTCCGGCCCAGTTTTCAACAACACGAGACAGGTCCGTGTAGTCGGCATCTTTACCCAGGGCTGCAGTGGTGACCATCAACATTTCCTTTACGGCAGAACCGACAATCATCGGTATGCCGATGGATTCCGCTTCGGCCAGGCAAAGACGCACATCCTTGTGAGCCAGGCGCGCCGTGAAGCCGATGTTGTAGGTTCCGGTCAGGACTGCTTTTGGAAACTTGGCAACGGTTGCCGAGTTTCTGCCAGATCCGGCGTTGATCACGTCGAGCATCGTGGCGGGATTGAGTCCTGATTTCACGCCGAGCGCCATCGCCTCTGCCGTGATAGCGACTGCTGTGGCAGACAGAAGATTATTGGCGAGCTTCATGACTTGCGCCTGCCCGGCGTGCGCACCCATGTAGAACAGTGGGCCGAAATTCTTAAGAATCGGCTGCAATGCGTCGTAGTCTGGCCGGGGACAGGAAACCATCACGGCGAGCGTTCCGTCTTGCGCGCCGGCTATACCCCCACTGACCGGTGAGTCGATATAGGTGATGCCTTGCGCGGCCAGGGCACTGAACGCAGCCTTGGCAGCATCCGGTCCAACGGTGGACAGGTCGACCACCTGTTTCACGCGGGTCGCGCCGACCAGCCCATCGGCTCCGCACACCACACTGTTTAAAACATTCCCATCAGGGATGCTCAAAAAAATCACGTCGCTGATATTGCCCAGCGCAACAGGTGTCGGTTGTGCAATGGCTCCCTTTTCCGTCAATCTGGCCACCGCAGCGGCATCGCGGTCCACAACGTGGACTGTTTCCCCGGCGGCCAACAGGCGACCGGCCATGGGGCCCCCCATATTGCCAAGACCGATGAAACCGTAAATTGTTTTTTGCATGATGATTCCTTCCTGTGCTGTAGAGAATTAGCGTGGCTGCAAGTCAATCGTCTTGGACAGTTCAGCAAAACTTTTTTGTTCCTTGATCAGGATTTGCCTGAAACCCTCAGGCGTGCGATCAATTTGAACCGGGAGTTGAGCATCCCACTGTTCGAGCCGTGCTTTAAATTCCGGTGCCTCAATTGACTTGGAAAGCGCGATGGCCAGCGCGTCGATGATAGGCTTGGGCGTGCCTTTCGGCGCCACCAGGCCATTCCAGATCTGGAGATTGAACTGTCCCAGCCCCCCTTCGGTAAAGGTGGGAACGTCCGGCATTTGTTTCGCCCGTGTATTGCCTGTGATGGCGATCGCCTTGATGCGCTTGTCGGCATTCAAGGGAATCAGGGTAACGGTCTGGTCAATGACTGCATCGATTCTGCCCGCCATCAAATCCGCAATGGCAGGTCCCGATCCACGATACTGAATAAGTTCGCCTTGTCCGCCAGACTGCTGCAGGAACATGGCTTCTGCCAGATGCGCAGTGGTTCCCGGCCCGCCTGATCCCAGGTCAGGCTTGAGTTCGCCTGATTTAAGTTTTTTAAGCAATTCCGGCAAATTCTGAATACCGCTTTTATTACTGACACCCAAGACCATGGGTACATTTGCAACCGTTCCGATCGGTGTGACATCCGTCACAACGTTAATCTCCGCCTTGGGGTTCAAGAGGGGAATCAACACCATGGAGTTGTTGCTGAACATGAGGGTGTAGCCATTTGGCTCGGACTTGTTCAGTTTTTGAAACCCGATCAACCCGCCTGCGCCTGTTACGTTTTCGACCACGACAGACTGTTTAAGCGTATGACCCAGTGAAACCGCGACCAGACGTGCCAGGGTGTCCAGTGTTCCGCCCGGGGCGACGCCCACAATGATGGTGATTGATCGCGAGGGAAAGGGGTCGGCGGCGTGCACAGGAGCCGCCAGATTGGCAACGACGGCAAGCAGAAACAGAAGGCGCTTCATCAGTTGTACTCCTTATTGTTATTTGACAGTC
>CAIJKV010000198.1 GCA_903821335.1 uncultured beta proteobacterium | reverse complement strand
GTGAATAGTCTGAGGGGCCTGGTCGTCGGTACCGACAAGCCAGATGTTGCGATCCTTAATTTCGCGCATCGTGCGCGCCAGATTCGTCACCATCAGGTAAGGCACTGAATCTGCGGCTCCGCAAGCCACGCGCTGGGCGATAGTGTTCAGGCCCGCCGCGCGATCGCGTGGGGCGATCACGGCATGCACGCCAGCGGCGTCGGCCGTGCGCAGGCATGCCCCGAGGTTGTGGGGGTCGGTCACACCGTCCAGGATCAGCAGCAACGCCGGCCCGGTGATCGTATCGAGGACTTCGTCCAGGTCGTGCGCGAGTTTGCGCGCGTCGGCCACGGCAACAACCCCCTGGTGACGCGAGCCGCCTGCCAGGCCATCCAGGCGATCGGCGCCAACAGGGTGGACAGAGCGCCCAGCCTTGGTCGCCTGCTCGATCAACGCCTGCATGCGCTTGTCGCGACGTTGCGCCTCGACGTAAATTTCGCGGATGGTATCCGGAGCCTGACGCAACCGTGCGATCACGGCGTGAAAACCTGCCAGCGTTTGTGTGGCTGCCATTTTGCTACCTTCGGTAAATTGACCAGACGCTGAAAATCAGCGAGCCTTGCGGGCTGATTTTTTCACACTTGGACCCTTGCCGGGGCGTTTGGCTCTTTTTGCTGGTGTCGCCGTTTCGTGCCTGAGTGCTTTTTTAGCGTCGGCACGACGCACCGAAGCAATCTGCCCCTTGAGTTCCGGGGGTTTAGTCGGTGCCGCTTTCTTGGTTCGACGCCCGGCAGGGTCTTCAACACGGGTCGCCGCCTTGCGCAAGGCTTCGAAAGTCGTGCCTGGAACCAAGCGAAACTCGATTCGACGCGCTTCGAGATCGACGCGTGCGACCTGCACCTGAACGGCGTCGGTCAGTCGGTAACGGATACCGGTACGCTCGCCGCGCAATTCGTGCAGGGCCTCGTTGAATTGGAAATAATCAGTACCAAGTTCAGAAACGTGCACCAGGCCTTCGACGTGAAGCGTGTCAAGGGTGACAAAAATCCCGAAACTTGCCACCCCGGTCACCCGGCCACTGAAACTTTCACCCACGCGCTCCTTGACGAACCAGCACTTGAGCCAGGCTTCGACATCTCGCGAGGCCTCGTCGGCGCGACGCTCATTGGCCGACAACAGCAGCCCGAGTTTTTCCCACAGGTCGTGCTCGTGCTCGCGGTGCGTGGTGCCAGGAGGCGATTCGAAGCCGTCAAGCTTGGGCTCGTAGCGCCCGCCCTTGAGCAAAGCTTTGATCACGCGGTGGGTCAGCAAATCGGGATAACGTCGAATCGGCGAGGTAAAGTGCGCGTAGGACGGATAGGACAAACCAAAGTGACCAACGTTATCCGGGCCGTACAACGCCTGTTGCATCGAGCGCAGGCACATCGTCTGCAACAACGCGAAGTCGGGCCGGCCACGCGCTTTTTCAAGCAGCTCGCCATAGTCGGCGGCGGTCGGGTCCGACCCTCCTCCCATACTCAGCCCAAGGGTGCGCAAGAATTCGCGCAACGACTGCAGTTTCGTGGCCGTGGGACCTTCGTGGACACGATACAGGCCCACATGCTTGCTGCGCAGCATGAAATCAGCCGCACAAGTGTTGGCGGCCAGCATGCACTCTTCAATCAGCCGGTGCGCATCGTTACGCGTGTGCGCGATGATTTTCTCGATTCGGCCAAGTTCATTGCAAACGATCTTGGTTTCGACGGTGTCGAAATCGATCGCACCCCGGTCCTTGCGCGACTGCTGGAGCAGCTTGAAGAGGGTGTACAGGTCGTTGATATGTGGCAGGACGTTGCTCAGGCTGCGCGCGACGGGCCCCTGGGGTTGCTGGATAGATTCCCACACCTGGTTATAGGTGGTGCGGGCATGCGAGTGAATCACAGCGTTATAAAACTGGTAGGCGGCCACGGTACCAGCCTTGGCGCCGGTAGCCGGGATCACCATGTCACAGACCAGCACCAGGCGGTCGACATGGGGCAGCAGCGAACACAGCCCGTTTGACAGTTTTTCGGGCAACATCGGAATGACGCGACGCGGAAAGTAGACACTGGTGCCGCGCTCACGGGCGTCGGCGTCGAGCGCGTCTTCGGACCGCACATAATGGCTGACGTCGGCGATCGCCACCAGCAGGCGCCAAGCCGGGCGCTTGCGCCCCGTCCCCAGGTCAACCTGCTCGCAATAGACGGCATCGTCGAAATCCCGGGCGTCTTCCCCATCGATCGTAATAAACGACACATCGCGCAAATCCACGCGATCTTTCAGATCAGCCCGTCGCACCACATCCGGTAACTTATCGGCCTGGCGGATGGCAGCATCGGAGAACTCCACCGGCACATCGAATTTGCGCACCGCAATTTCGATTTCCATGCCCGGGTCATCGATTTCACCCAAAATCTCGACCACGCGGCCCAACGGCTGCGTGTGGCGCGTGGGCTGTTCAATAATGTCGATCGACACCACCTGGCCGTGCTGCGCGCCACCGGTATCGCCGGGCGGAATCAGCACGTCGTGCTTGATACGCTGGTCTTCGGGCACCACGATGGCCAGACCGCGCTCATTCAGGAACCTGCCAACCAGGCGATTGGTGCGACGTTCAATGACTTCGACAATGGTCGCTTCGGGCTTGCCCCGATATTCGCCTGTGGGCTTGACCAGCACACGGTCGCCGTGAAGGACCTTGAGCATTTCGCGCGGTGACAGGAACAAGTCCGGACCGCCACCGTCGCGCACCAGGAAACCAAAGCCATCACGATGGCCCTGCACGCGCCCGGCGACAAAATCAAGTTTGTTGGCCAGCAACAAGACACCCTTGCGATTGGGCAGCAACTGCCCGTCGCGCTCCATGGCGTTCAGGCGGCGATCAAATCCGATCAGGGTGTCTGGACGGTCAAGACCCAGGCGGGCAGCCAGTTCC
>CAIJKV010000197.1 GCA_903821335.1 uncultured beta proteobacterium | reverse complement strand
GTTATCTGGGTGAAGAGAAACCGCTGCGCTTTGTCGATTACCAAAAGCCTGGTTTTCTCAAGCGTCTGTTCGGAGGTAAATGATGTCTTTTCTGTCTTTTTTGCTCGGGCAGAAAAAAACCTCTGCCAATGTAGCCAAAGAACGGCTGCAAATCATTCTGGCGCACGAACGCGGGGGCTCCAACACATCGCCTGACTACCTGCCGCAACTGCAAAAAGAACTGCTTGCCGTGATCTCCAAGTATGTCAATATCAATCCGGAAGACATCAAGGTACACCTTGAACGTCAGGATCACCTTGAGGTCCTTGAGGTCAAGATCGAAATGCCTCCGCAAAAGGCCGCGCTATAGCAGCGCGGTACCCAGGGCTCTGTCACGACGCAAGGGCATAGCGCAACTGATAGGTTGTTTGCCGCGGTTCCAGCGTCTGCCTGCACGCGCTGCAAACAACCTGTGCAAAAAATTCTTGTTGGCATGGGTGATGGCGCAAGATCAGGGGGGCACGACCACCCGACAGCCACTGGTCACCCCAATGCATCATGACGATCAGTGAACCATACAAATCGCGGCCCTTGGGGGTAAACCGGTATTCAAACCGCTGCGGCCTGGACTGATAAGCACGCCTTTCAACAATGCCATGACCTGCCAGGCGCTGCAGCCTGTCAGTCAGAATATTGGTGGCGATGCCTATGTTGGCTTCAAACGCATCAAACCGACGAACCCCGAAAAACATTTCCCTAATCAGCAGGAAGCTCCAGCGGTCACCGATGATCCGCAGGGTACGCGCTACCGAACAAGGCCGCACGCGCTCAAGGATCAACGGATCCGAGGTACGCCTTGATCGTTTCCGGTCATGGGCCCGGGGTTCACTACCCGCTCCGGGACCAGCACTGTAGAGCACCGCATGCGCATCGACGATCTCCTTGCAACTTGAGCACACTACCAGTGGCAAACAGGCATGGCTACACTTGCTGTGCACAAGTTGCAGGGGGGGGCGTAGGGCATCTGACAGCCATCTGTCACCAAACTTCATTAGCGCCAGCATGGTCGGATACAGATCAAGCCCTCTATCGGTCAGGCGATACTCAAAACGCGTCGTACCAGCCGAATAGCTGACCTTGTGCATGAGGCCCAATTCGGTCAATTTTCTGAGTCTGATCACCAGCGTGTTACGGGGTAGTTGCAACACGTTTTGAAACTGTTCAAATCGTCGCGCACCAAAAAAACTCTCTCTTAACACCAGGAATATCCAGGCATCCGAGAGAATTTCGAGCGTGCGGGCAACTGAACAGAAACGATCGCGCGACAGAAAATGCGGTTCGGCAACAGGTTGAGTCAAATGTCTGCCTTGAGTCAGTCGTAGTAGTCCTGGCCATGGCGCAAGGTTTGCCATTGCGCGTCGTCATGACCAAACAAAACCGTTGCGCCGCCTGCCTGAATGCGGCGGATCTCTGCCATCGACTTGGCATTATCTTCCTTAAGCGCCGTGTTGCGCGGGTTCACGTCCTGATCCAGGTTCGATTGCAGGGGCGCGGAATCAGAGGCAAGATAGAACGAGCCTGTGGCTTGCAGACTAACCAGCGCGCCAGTCATGCCAGGGGTGTGCCCCGGCATGGGCAACAGCACGATGCGTCCGTCGTTGAACAGGTCTTTTTGTCCGTCTATGGTTTCGACCGGGCGGTCCTGCTTCCAGTCGACCGACAGGTAGCCCTTCATTTCAGCGCGATCGCTGCTGGCAACTTCCAACTCGCGTGCATGGCAGATCACCGTGGCTTTTTTAAAAAATTCGTTGCAACCACAGTGATCCGAATGAAAGTGGGAATTCACCACGACATCGATATCATCGGGTACCAATCCCACCACCCGAAGCTGATCGATGACATTGTCTTCTGGCCCGGACAGCGGCACCATGACTCGCGCCAGCAGACCCCAGCGTGATTCCGCATCGGTTGCCGTGGACGGATGGCATCCCGTGTCAAACAGCACATTGCCCTGGGTGTGACGCAGCAGGTAACAGGACACCGGCAGTTCGATCGTTTCCTCGCGTCCAGCTTCAGGCACGTAGACACTCTTCTTCATGCGCACCCGACCGCCCGAGAGTATGTGCATTTTCATGGTACGACTCCTTTGATGCCGTTACACGTCGGGTCGCTTGATCTTTTCAAGTGCGCGCACCAGGTTTTGTGGGACTGGCACAGGACGATTGGTGGCACGATCGACATAGACGTGCACGAAGTGCCCTTGCGCAGAAGCAGTCTGTTCGTCGTTGCGAAAAATTGCGATGTCGTAGCGCACGCTGCTTGTGCCCTGGTTCGCGATGCGCAAGCCGACATGCACGCGATCAGGAAAAGCCATCGAGCTGAAATAGTTGCATTGCGTATTCACGACCAAGCCGACCACATCCGATTTTTCAATGTCCAGCACACCATTTCGAATCAGAAATTCGGTGACGGCCGTATCAAAATACGAGTAATAGATCACATTGTTGACGTGGGCAAAGACATCGTTGTCCGCCCAGCGCGTGGTAATTTCCTGGAAGTGCCCGAACGCCTCACGGGTTTCTGCGGGTTCACGGCTCATAAGACCTCTGTATAGATCATTGAACAAAGTTCATGGCTGGGCTCGCCAGTTAACTTGCATAACTGAACTATATACGTGAGAATCAGGGTTGACAAGCTTTCGCAGTGGTTTAACGGCGTCGTGATCGACGCAACAGGACAAAAAAATGCCCACGGTATATTCGATTGATGGCGTCACGCCCGTCGTACATCCAACCGCCTACGTGCACCCGACAGCCGTGCTGATCGGCGACGTCATCATTGGGCCGCGTTGCTACATCGGTCCTCTGGCCAGCCTGCGCGCCGACTTTGGCCGCATCGTGATCAATGAAGGGGCCAATGTCCAGGACAACTGTGTGTTGCATGGTTTTCCCGATAGCGTGACGCTGGTCGACGTCGACGGGCATATCGGCCATGGCGCGATCCTGCACGGTTGCCGGATTGAAAAAAATGCGATGGTCGGCATGAATGCGGTGATCATGGACGAAGCCGTCGTGGGTGAAGCCAGCATTGTCGGCGCCTGCGCCTTCGTCAAGGCCGGCATGGTGATCCCGCCCCGCAGCCTGGTCATGGGTGCCCCGGCCAAGGTGGTTCGTCCCCTGCGCGACCAGGAAATCGCATGGAAAAGCGGCGGCACAGCCCAGTATCAGCTGCTCGCCATCCGTTCGCGCAATACCATGCAGGAAGTTCAGGCACTGACGGAAATCGAGCCGAACCGCAAGTCCTTGAATATTGAGCGCGCGACCAAACCCAAAAGCCAGTCACAAACCTGAAGCCAACAAACATGTCCCGCTACCCCCACCTGCTCGCTCCTTATGATTTTGGTTTCCTGACGCTGCGCAACCGCATGGTGATGGGTGCCATGCATACGCGACTGGAGACGCTGGACCACCCGACGCAGCGGCTGACAGCGTTTTTTCGCGCGCGCGCCAGAGGTGAAGCGGGACTCATCCTGACCGGCGGCTTTGCACCCAGCCTTGCAGGACGCATGGAGGAAGACGCGCCTGTGCTCGCCTCGACCGCACATCTGGCGCTGCATCAGGCGATCACGCAAGCCGTGCATGACGAAGGCAGCCGGATCGCGATGCAGATCCTGCATGCGGGGCGCTATGCCAAGCACAGCCTGTGTGTCGGCCCGACCAACGTGCGTGCCCCCATCAATGCGTTCGTGCCGCGCGCACTGGACACCGCAGAGGTCTGGTCGACTATCGACGATATGGCCCGTTGCGCCCACCTTGCGCAGCAGGCTGGCTACGACGGTGTTGAAATCATGGGATCAGAAGGCTACCTGCTCAACGAGTTCACTTCTGCCCTGACCAATACCCGCGAAGATGCATTCGGCGGCTCGTTCCAGGCTCGCATCAAGCTACCGATTGAAACCGTCAAGGCGGTGCGTGCGTTGACAGGCGATCGCTTTCTGGTGATCTTCCGGATTTCTGCCATTGACCTGATCGCAGGCGGCATGACAGGCGAAGAGACTGCCCACTACGCCCGCGCACTGCAAGACGCAGGCGTGCACCTGCTCAACACTGGCATCGGCTGGCATGAAGCGGCCGTGCCGACGATCGCCAGCTCTGTACCACGTGCTGCCTGGCGTTTTGCGATTGAGAACATCAAACAAGCGGTGTCTGTCCCGGTGATCGCCTCGAACCGGATCAATGTCCCCGAGGTAGGCGAGCAACTGATTGCCGAGGGAGCTGCGGATTTTGTTTCGATGGCCAGGCCGTTTCTGGCCGACCCGGACTTTGCACGCAAGGTCCGTGCGGGTCAGCCAGAAAGCATCAACACCTGCATAGGCTGCAACCAGGCCTGCCTGGACCGTATATTTACGCAGCGC
>CAIJKV010000196.1 GCA_903821335.1 uncultured beta proteobacterium | reverse complement strand
CCAGCGTGCCCAGGCGTTTGCCGACTTGCGCATCGAACGCATTCAGCCCGAGGTGGATGTCAATGATCTTCGTCAGGCCTGGATCGACATCATCAAGCGCGCGAAGTTGAACGCGCATCATCACATCACGCGTGAGCAGCTCTCTGTGCGTGACCATATGACCCATATCCTCAGGCGCTTGTCGACTGTGCGGTTCATTGAATTTGGCGAATTATTCATGGAGCGCATCAAAGAGGGGGCGCCGGTCGCCGTGGTGGTGGTGCACTTCCTCGCCCTGCTGGAACTTTCGCGCGAATTGTTGCTTGAAATTACACAGGCTGAACCGTACGCTCCCATTTACGTGCGGCTGGCCTATACCAGCGCTGCCGCCTGACCGCGCCCCTCGCTGCATACGGAGAGAGTATTGAAGGTTGTCCATACGATAGAAGACCTGCGTGACCAGTTGCGTGGTCAGTTGCGGGTTTCCTTTGTGCCGACGATGGGAAATCTCCATCCTGGGCACTTGTCGCTCATGAAGCTTGCCCGTCAGCATGGTGATCCAGTTGTTGCCAGCATTTTCGTCAATCGCCTCCAGTTCGGCCCCAACGAAGATTTTGACCGTTATCCCCGTACGCTCCAGAACGACATCGATAAGCTTGAGCGCGAGCGTGATGTCTATGTGTTGTTCGCACCGGATGAGCGCGAGCTGTATCCCGAGCCGCAGAACTACCGTGTGCAGCCCCCCCAAGAACTGGGTGATATTCTCGAGGGAGAGTGCCGGCCCGGCTTTTTTGGTGGCGTCAGCACGGTCGTGCTCAAGCTGTTTTCCTGTGTGCAGCCTCGGGTCGCGGTGTTTGGCAAAAAGGACTATCAACAACTGATGGTGGTGCGCAACATGTGCCGCCAGTTTCAATTGCCAGTTGAAATCCTTGCCCATGAAACAGTCAGGGATACGGATGGCCTGGCGTTATCTTCACGCAACATGTACTTGCAGCCTCACGAGCGTGCAGCGGCCCCACAGCTTTATGCCACGCTGCAGCGGTTGCAAATGCAGTGTCATGCGGGTTGCAAGGATATTGCCCGACTTGAGGCCGAAGCCACGGAATATCTGAATGGGCATGGCTGGAAGGTCGACTATATTGCCGTGCGTCGCCGTCGTGACCTGAACAAGCCGACGCCGGAGGATGTCGCGGCTGGCGAACTGTTGGTGGTTCTTGCTGCCGCAAAAATAGGTGCCACACGCCTGATTGACAATCTCGAGCTCTGATCGCTGAGCAGGATCAGGCTGTCTAATCAGTGTGCCTGCCGCATTGTCAATACGTACCTAGGGTTATTCCGCCTGTCAGATTTGACAGCTTCACGGGCTTGACAGGCTCTGCCAGACTGCGTTTCGTCATTTCACGGAGGCAGTATGAAGCGTTTTGAAGATAGTGCGGGAGTGGGTTGGACGGTACTGACTGCGCGCGAGCGCGACGTGATTCATCCGGTGGCCGAAGGCAAGTCCAACAAGCTGATTGCGATGGAGCTCGGCATTTCAATGCGCACGGTGGAAGCCCATCGTGCAAAAATTTTTTATAAGATGGGCGTGCGCAATGCAGTCCAGCTCGCTCGCGCTGTGTGCTCTAACCCCGAGCCTGTGTATGAACCACTGCCGGCGGAGCCGGTTGCCGGGTCGCCTGAAGTGGAAAGCAAACAAAGTGCTGCCACGGCCTGAAGGCCAGGCAGCACATGGATCAATCAAGAGCAGGTTGGGCTGGGTTTGCCATTCAGTTCGTCAATGGGGTCCAGATCGGGCTGACGCGCGAGGTTGTATACCAAGTTGGGCACCTGGCCGTTGATCGAACTCAGGCGCAGCGCATTGCCCGACGACGTCACGATCAATTCCGCCCGTGCATTACCCTGGCTGGTGAGCAACGTGATGCGGGGATCTGCCGTGAAAATGGCGCGCCAGCACCCTTGGTCGAGTTGCTTGGCGCCACTCTGGACGGTTTGATCAAGGTACGCAGCACGTGCCCGCCAGCGGCCGTTGGGCGCGAGCGTCAGGGTGATGCGCTGTGCAGTACATTTCATTGCAGGATGAAAGCAGGGCAGTGTGCCGCTGAAGGTTTGCGGTTCAGGAATCAGGCTGGCCTGGGGTGTTTCAGCAGGGGCGGCAGCGCTCGCCGTGCCCGAACTGGCTCCAGCATCGCCTGGCGGGGCGTCGTTTGGGGCGCTCGCTGCGTCGTAGGGCTGTGCCGCAGCCTGACCGGTGCCGACGGCGACCTTGGCCGGCATAGCCGAAGCAGGCACCGGGGCAGACGCTGGCACGGTGGCCAGCTGGTCACCGGACTGGGTGGGCGCGACGGGTCGCCGCAGGTCAAACTGGATTTGCGATGGGGCGCGCAGCGTTTGTTGCGCATAGGACGCATCCGCCCTGTCTTGCGCATCGGTCAGTGAACTGGCTGCAGGCGGGTCGTAGAAACCTGGTTGCTTCATCTGCTGCATCTGCTGCGCGCAGCCTGCCAGGCCGAGAACCGCCATCAGGGCGAGTGCGCCACGAAAACCAGGCGTCGAAACACCAAACGAATTGAGTTGAGGCATGAGAAACTTCCCGGTTCAAAAATTATCACAATATCAATACGCACATTCTACGCATTTGGCCATGTCCATGCATGGGTCTTCGCTCGAGAGGGCACTGTGACGGATCTGTTCCCCACCGCGTTGCTTGCAGGGCTGTTAGTCGGCGTTCTGGCTTCGGTGTTGCTGCTGTCCGTGGCGCATCGCTTGATCGCACTGTTGCAAGGTAAATCCCCAACACCCCGCGACCGGCGGCTGGACGGCGCACAGGCGAGCCTGATTTGCGTGACCAGTGCAGCGTCGGCGTATTGCTGGGGGCTGACCTGGCAGGGTGCGGGTGCGATCCTTTGCTGCGCGCTGCTGCTGACCTTGGCCAGGATCGATGCCCAGACCGGTCTGTTGCCCGATCTGCTGACCTTGCCGTTGCTTTGGGCGGGCATGCTGTTTCACCTGGCCGGCGGCTGGATCCCACTCGCTTCGTCGGTTGGCGCAGCGGCCCTGGGGTATGGCGTGCTCTGGCTGATTTTTACTCTGTATCGTTGGCGAACGGGTCGCGACGGGATGGGTTTTGGTGACTTCAAACTGAGCGCCGCGCTCGGCGCGTGGCTGGGGTTGCAATCTCTGGCAGCGGCGCTGCTGGTCGCGTCGCTGGCAGGCTGTCTGGTTGGCTACGTGGGGCAACGCACGGGGCGCTGGGCGCCTGGCGGGCCGATTCCATTTGGTCCTTTTTTGGTACTAGGCGGTATTCTGATACTCTTTTTCGATCATGCAACGTTGCCCTGACCCGATCGGGTGCGGGCTGGCCAAATTGCCGGAGTAAGGATGTTCAAACTTGGACTGACGGGTGGGATTGGATCGGGTAAAACCCGCGTGGCGAATTTGCTGGCAGGGTGGGGGGCGACGGTCATCGATACCGACCTGATCGCACATGCCCTGACGGCATCCGGGGGGGCTGCGATCATGCCGATTTGCAACGTTTTCGGACCCACCGTGGTCGATCAGTCCGGGGCGCTCGACCGTGCCCGCATGCGTGAGCGGGTTTTTGCCGATCCTGACCAGCGCATCCAGCTTGAGCAGATTCTGCATCCTCTGATCGCCCAAGAGGTGGCTCGCCAGGCGGCCAGGGCGCAAGGACTCTACCTGGTATTCGTGGTGCCGCTGCTTGTCGAGTCGGGCCGCTGGCGCAACCAGCTCGATCGAATATGTGTCATTGACTGTGAGGAAACGACACAGGTCGAGCGTGTCCAGGCGCGCAGCGGCATCCCGCCATCCACCATCAGGCATATCCTGGCTGCCCAGGCTACCCGCGAGCAACGGCTTGAGGTCGCGGACGATGTCATCGTGAATGATAAAAACATGTCATTTCAGGAACTTGAAAATCAGGTATTGGTCTTGCACAAGGGCTGGTGTAACCTTGCGGGGTGTCAACGTGCGATTGACGTCTGATTTGGGCACGGAACAATAGTGATTCTTTTTGAATATCCTTTTAATGAACGGGTTCGGGCGCTGATGCGTCTGGAGTCGTTGTTTGATCGGATGATGTTCTTTGCCCGACCGGGCGATCCGCGTATGCATCAGGTGGCGCTTTCGGCGCTGTTTGACCTGCTCGATGCAACGGAACGTACCGACATGAAGGGTAGCGTCCTGCAGGACCTGGAACGTCAGCGACTGGTTCTGGTGTCGCTGCGGGACCATCCTGGCGTCAATCCCAAAAGCCTGGCTGCGATGTTGGTGGAAATCGAACGCGTGGCCGCTAACCTCGGGGCGGTGGGCCGAACTGGCCAGACCCTGCGGGAAAATGAATGGCTGACCAGTTTAAGAGGCCGACTGGCCGTTCCAGGCGGTGGCACGCAGGTTGACATGCCCTCCTTTCATGCCTGGCAGTACCGTCCTGAGCAAGAGCGTTGCACGGATTTGAAACGCTGGATGGCACCACTGATGCCGCTACAGGCCGGGATTGCCATCGTGATGCATCTGCTGCGCGAATCCGGTCAACAGACCGATGCGATTGCCCCCGTGGGCGCCTACCAGCAGATGCTGGCGGGCAAGGTCTATCAGTTGCTGCGTGTCTGGATAGACGAATCCGTCGGCGCATTCCCTGAAATCAGTGCGAACAAGTACATGGTCTGGATTCGGTTCGCCTCCCAGGATGGAGAGCAGAAACCGCAGGCGGTTGCCCGGGATATCCCCTTCAAAATGACGCTTTGCGCACTTTGATGGATCTTGGCGTGCGTTGGGCGCCAGCGTTGGCGGTCTAGCACCTGTCGCAGATGTTGTTGCGGTGTGTTTCAACTCTTGACACGGTATGGTGCAGGGTTGTTCATCTTGGGGGACAATGACCCCACTGCATTCCTGATGGAACCAACATGTTTGAAAGTATTTCAGCAAGACTGACCGGACGACGGCGTCTTGTGTGGATTGTCGTGGCGCTGTTGGTGCTTGGAGCCGCATTCTGGTGGTTTGGCGCGACCCCCTCGAGCACGGCCGTCAAGAAAGGCCCCCCGGGTGGTGCGGTACCGCCTATCCCCGTCAGAACCGAAGCGGCCAGGGTCCAGAACCTGGACATCTATCTGCGTGGGCTAGGCACTGTCACCGCGTTTGCCACGGTCACGGTGCGCAGCCGCGTTCAGGGCCAGATCATGGAAATTCCCTTCAAAGAGGGCGATCGCGTCAAGGCGGGTGATTTGCTGGCCCGCATCGATCCGCGTCCGTTCCAGGTCGCGCTGCAGCAGGCCGAAGGTACGCTGGCCCAGGATGTCGCGCAATATGAAAACGCAAAGCTTGATCTCAAACGTTACGAAACGCTGCGCACGCAGCAGTCAATCGCCGGGCAGCTTGTCGATACCCAGAAGTCGCTGGTGCGAAAATTCGAAGGGTTGACCAAGAGTGACCAGGCGGCGGTTGACAACGCAAGACTGCAACTGGACTTCACCCGGATTACGGCGCCCATACCGGGCAAGCTGGGTTTGCGACAGGTCGATATCGGCAATCTGCTGGTCACCAACGATCCGCAGGGTGTTGTGGTGATCACACAAACGCAACCAATTTCAGTGATATTTACCCTGCCGGAAAATGATTTGCCCGCAGTGCGTGAGCCGACGATGACTGGCCAGACGCTGGCTGTTGATGCCTACGACCGAGCCGACACCAAACGGCTGGGACAGGGCGTCTTGCTGACGGTGGACAATCAGATTGACGTGACCACTGGCACCTTCAAGCTCAAGGCGCAGTTTGCGAACGATGATGATGCGTTGTTTCCTAACCAGTTTGTGAATGTTCGGATTCTGGTCAAGACGTTGAAAGACGTCCTGACGGTGCCATCGGCGGCTGTGCAGCAGGGCAGTCAGGGCGCGTTCCTGTATGTCCTGAAAGACGACAGTACCGTGACGGTGCGGCCCATCAAGGTGGGCGCACGCACCGGAGACCGTGTGGTGGTGGTCGAAGGAATCGCCGCCGCAGACGCGGTGGTTCTTGAGGGAACGGACCGCTTGCGCGCTGGTGCAAAAGTTCGCGTGATTGCCGACGGTCGTGCCGGCACGGATGACAAGGATTCAGCAGCAGGGGCGCCCAGACCAGCCAGCGCCGCGCGTCCGTGAATCTCTCCCGTCCTTTCATCGTCCGTCCAGTCGCCACGACGCTGGCGATGGTGGCGCTACTGCTGTCTGGCCTGATTGCGTACCGTTGGTTGCCGGTCTCCTCGCTTCCCGAGGTGGATTATCCGACGATACAGGTCGCAACACAGTACCCGGGTGCGAGCCCGGACGTGATGGCCGCGCTGGTGACCTCGCCGCTTGAAACGCAGTTCGGGCAAATGCCCGGCTTGAACCAGATGTCCTCAAGCAGTTCCGCGGGGGTGTCGGTCATCACCTTGCAGTTCACGCTTGAATTGCCGCTCGACGTGGCTGAGCAGCAGGTGCAGGCCGCGATCAACGCCTCATTCAGCCTGTTGCCCAAGGATCTGCCTAGCCCCCCCATTTACAACAAGGTCAACCCTGCGGATGCGCCAGTGTTGACACTGGCCATCACGTCTCCTACGGTGCCTTTGCCGCAGGTACGCGATCTGGTTGATACCCGTGTGGCGCAAAAGCTGTCGCAGGTGCCGGGCGTGGGCCTGGTCACCGTGCAGGGCGGGCAGCGACCCGCCGTGCGGATACAGACGAATCCGCAAGCCCTGGCCTCCGCGGGCCTGACGATGGCCGAGTTGCGTGCAGCGGTCGTCGCGGCAAACGTGAATCAACCAAAGGGCACGCTGGACGGGCCCATGCGCTCGACCATGATCAATACCAACGACCAGCTGAAGTCGCCTGCCGACTACCTGGACATGGTGCTGGCGTACCGGAACAACGCGGCGTTAAGGCTGTCGGACGTGGCGACGGTCGTGATCGGCCCCGAAGATGTGCGCCTGGCGGCATGGGCCGGCACGCAGCCTGCCGTGTTGCTTAACGTGCAGCGCCAGCCCGGCGCCAACGTGATCGAAGTGGTTGATCGCATTCAGTCTTTGTTGCCACAGCTCAGACAGGCACTGCCCGCCAATCTCGACGTGGTCGTCATGTCAGATCGGACGCAGACCATCCGCGAGTCCGTGCGTGATGTCCAGAAAGAAATGTTGATCGCAATCGCCCTGGTGGTGCTGGTGACGTTCGTGTTCCTGCGCACGATGACCGCGACCCTGATCCCCAGTGTCGTCGTGCCGCTCTCCCTGGTTGGCACGTTTGGTGTCATTTACCTGGCCGGGTTCAGTATCAACAACCTGACGCTGATGGCACTGACGATTGCCACGGGTTTTGTCGTGGACGATGCCATCGTCATGATCGAGAATATCGCCCGCTATCTCGAGGCCGGCGAAACGCGGCTCCAGGCAGCGCTCAAGGGTGCGTCACAAATTGGCTTTACGCTGGTTTCCCTGACCGTATCCCTGATTGCCGTGCTGATCCCCCTGCTGTTCATGACCGAGGTGGTCGGACGACTATTTCGCGAGTTCGCGATCACGCTTGCCGTGTCGATCCTGTTGTCCTTGCTGATATCGCTGACACTCACGCCTATGATGTGTTCGCGTCTGTTGCGGGCGGGACATGAGGAAAAACATGGCTGGTTTGTGCAACGGACAGGCACCCTGATCGAACAGTTGGTCGCCGCCTATGACCGCGCGTTGCGGGTTGTGCTGAACCACCAGCGACTGACGCTGATGGTCGCGCTTGCCACCTTTGGGCTGACTTGGGGGCTGTATGCCGCGATTCCCAAGGGGTTTTTTCCCCAGCAGGACACTGGTCTGATTCAGGTCATTACCCAGGCGCCGCCCAACGTGTCGTTTGCCGACATGTCCTTGCGCCAGCAGGACGCCGTCAAGATTTTGCTTGAAGACCCCGATGTCGCAACCATATCTTCCTTTATCGGGGTCGATGCGACCAACGCCACCCTGAACACCGGCCGCATGCAAATTGCGCTCAGGTCGCATGCAGATCGGAATGAAAATGTGATGCAGATTATTCGGCGTCTGCAGCAATCGCTGTCTTCGGTGCATGCGCTGAATTTTTATTTCCAACCGGTACAGGACCTGACCATCGAAGATCGGGTGAGTCGAACGCAGTATCAGCTGACGCTCGAAAATCCGGATGCCAAGCTGCTGGGGTTATGGGTTCCAAAACTGGTGGACCAGTTGCGCGCGATCCCGCAACTCGCGGATGTGGCGGACGATCTGCAGGACGATGGTTTGCAGACCTTTGTCCAGATTGATCGCGATGCCGCGGCTCGCTTGGGGGTGACCACCGCAGTGATTGACGACGCGCTCTACGACGCGTTCGGGCAACGACAGGTCTCGACGATTTTTACCCAGTCCAATCAATATCGTGTCGTGGTTGAAGTGGCACCGGAGTTCCGCCGGGATGCGTCGGCGCTTGAGTCGATATTTGTCCAGACAGCCGGCGGCAAGCCGGTGGCACTCGGTAGCCTGGTGAAAATTTCCGAAGGCCGGACGACGCAGGTCATCAACCGCATCGGTCAGTTTCCGGCAGTGACGATTTCGTTCAACCTGGCACCTGGCGCGTCCCTGTCGGCGGCGGTTCAGGCGATTGGCGCGGCCGAGCGGGCGCTGGACATGCCACTAGGCATTCGCACACGTTTCCAGGGGGCAGCACAGGCGTTCGAGTCGTCCCTGTCAAGCACGCTCATGTTGATCCTGGCCGCGGTCGTGACGATGTACATTGTGCTCGGTATCCTTTACGAAAGCTTTATCCATCCGGTCACCATCCTGTCGACACTTCCATCTGCTGCGATTGGTGCGTTGCTTGCGCTGATGCTGACCGGTCGTGATCTGGATATGATAGGCATTATCGGCATCATCCTCCTGATTGGTATCGTCAAGAAAAACGCGATCATGATGATTGATTTTGCCCTGGAGGCAGAGCGCAAGCAGGGGCTGTCACCCCGAGAGGCCATTCACCAGGCGGCGCTCCTGCGGTTTCGTCCGATCCTGATGACGACCCTGGCGGCTTTGTTTGGTGCGGTCCCGCTGATGCTTTCAACAGGAACGGGTTCCGAGTTGCGCCAGCCTCTGGGTCTTGTCATGGTAGGGGGGTTGATGGTCAGCCAGGTGCTGACCCTGTTCACCACCCCGGTCATTTATCTGTTTTTTGATCGACTCAACGGGTCTGGCCAGCCGAACCGGACGCAGAATCCGACATGAGTATTTCCGGGCCCTTCATCGTTCGTCCGATCGCCACCACGTTGGTTTGGCTGGCCGTCGTTCTGGCTGGCTGGCTCGCCCATTCGCTGTTGTCCGTGGCCCCGCTGCCCCAGATTGAGTTCCCGGCGGTATCGGTGAGCGCGTCACTGCCGGGCGCGAGCCCGGAGGTCATGGCGTCGTCCGTTGCCATGCCGCTGGAACGATCGCTGGGGGCGATCGCGGGCGTCACGGAAATGACCTCGCGTAACTCGGTTGGCAGCACCCGCATCACCATTCAGTTTGACCTGAGCCGAAACATAGATAGTGCTGCCAAAGACGTGCAGGCTGCCATCAATGCGGCCCGGGCACTGTTGCCCAGCGGCTTGCGCAGTAATCCGACCTACAAGAAGGTCAACCCGGCTGCCGCACCCATCCTGACCCTGGCGTTGACTTCGGACTCGTTGTCCCAGGGGCAACTCTACGATGTCGCCACGACCATTGTTCAGCAAAAGCTTGCGCAGGTACCTGGCGTGGGCGAGGTCGTCATCGGTGGCAGCTCAATGCCAGCCGTGCGCATCGACCTCGATCCCAATGCCTTGTCCCAGTACGGTGTGTCGCTTGACACGGTCCGCGCGGCGATCGCGGCGTCAAACACGATGCGTCCGAAGGGCATGCTCGAAAACGATTCGCACACGTGGCAAGTCATGGCGAATGATCAACTGATCCGTGCCGCAGAGTATCGTCCGCTCATTGTTGCCTGGCGCAATGGGGCTCCTGTGCGCCTGGCGGATGTGGCCAAGGTTGAGGACTCTGTTGAGGATGTCCACACGCTTGGCTATTTCAATGACCATCCGGCCATCCTTGTGCTGGTCCGCAGCCAGGCAAGCTCGAACATTATCAAGACCGTCGATCAGATTCGTGCGGACTTGCCCACCTTGCGCGCGATGTTGCCAGCAGATGTCAACGTGGATGTCGCCCAGGATCGCACGCCAAGTATCCGCGCCTCAGTTTTTGAAGCAGAAAAGACGCTTGTGATTGCGATTGGGCTGGTTATGCTGGTGGTACTGGTTTTCCTGCGCAACTGGCGTGCTGCGCTGATCCCCACTGTAGCGGTGCCGGTCTCGCTGGTTGGCACGTTTGGCGTGATGTACCTGGCCAATTTTTCCCTGAATGCGATGTCCCTGATGGGTTTGATCATCGCGACGGGGTTCGTGGTGGACGACGCGATTGTTGTCCTGGAAAACATCATCAGGCATATCGAGCGAGGCGAGTCGCCCAAGCGTGCCGCGTTGCGCGGGACCAAGGAGGTCGGCTTTACGGTGATGTCGATGAGTATTTCGCTCATTGCGGTGTTCATTCCAATTTTGCTGATGGGCGGCTTGCCTGGCCGGCTGTTTCGCGAGTTCGCGGTCACGCTGGTTTCGGCGATCCTGATTTCAATGTTCGTGTCGCTGACCCTGACACCCATGATGGCTTCGCGCTTGCTGCGGCAACGCCCCCCTGACCATGGCGCGGTGGCGGCTGCGAGCCCGAATATGTCGGCGCGCGCACTCGAGGCGATCATGCGTGCCTATGCACGATCCCTCGACTGGTCGTTGCGCCACGGGCGCATCATGCTCTTGCTTTTGCTGGCAACGGTATGCCTGAACGTTTATTTGTACCGGATCGTACCCAAGGGGTTGTTCCCGCAGCAGGACACCGGGATGATGATCGGCTTTTTTGCGACCGATGCGGGCACGTCGTTTGACGCGATGAAACCCAAGCTGGACTACTTTCGCAAACTGATCCTGCTTGACCCGGCTGTCGATACGGTCACAGCCTATGCCAGCGGGATGGGTGGAAGCAACAGCAGCTTTCTGGCGGTCCAGCTCAAGCCCTTTGTCGAGCGCAAGATTTCGGTACAAGAGGTGATCAACCGGTTGCGCCCCCAGCTTGGCGGCATGCCCGGGTCGCGACTGTATCTGGCGGCCGCGCAGGACATCCGCGCGGGTGGGCGCCAGGGTAGTTCTTCGTATCAGTACACGTTGATGGGGTCGGACCTGGCAGATCTGAAAGAGTGGATGCCTAAGGTTCAGAAGGCGATGGCGAACTTGCCCGAACTTGTGGATGTCGACACGGACGTCGAGGACAAGGGACGGCAAATCGACCTCGTTGTTGACCGCGAGGCCGCAAAACGACTGGGCGTCCCGATGGCCACGATTTCGGCCGCGTTGAACAATGCTTTTAGCCAGCGCCAGATCTCGGTGATCTACCGACCGCTGAATCAGTACCGTGTCGTGCTTGGCGTCGCGCCCCAATACGCCGTTGGCCCGGAGTCGCTTGAGAGCGTCTATGTCATGAATAGTGCCGGCGCGCGAGTGCCTCTTTCGGCTTTTGCAAGTTTCAACAACACCAATGCGCCGCTCACCGTGAATCATCAGGGCTTGTTCGCGGCCGACACGATCTCCTTTGACCTGGCCCCGGACATTACCCTTGGCGAGGCGAGTGCCGCGATCGAGCAGGCGGTTGCCCAGACCAACCTGCCCACGGATCGTATCCAGGCGGGCTTCCAGGGAACCGCCAAATTGTTTCAGACCTCCATGGCCAACCAGCCCTGGCTGATACTGGCCGCGTTGATCACGATGTATATCGTCCTGGGCATGCTTTACGAGAGCGTGATTCACCCCTTGACGATTTTGTCCACCCTGCCTTCCGCGGGGGTGGGTGCTCTGCTGGCGCTGCTGATGCTCAATACAGAGTTCAGCCTGATTGCGCTGATTGGCGTGTTCTTGCTGATTGGCATCGTCAAGAAGAACGCCATCATGATGGTGGACTTTGCGCTGGACGCCGAAAGGCGGCTGGGCATGTCGCCCAAGGACGCAATACATCAAGCTTGCATGACGCGTTTCAGACCGATACTGATGACAACCTGCGCGGCTATATTCGGTGCCTTGCCACTTGTGTTCGCCAGTGGTGCTGGCGTCGAGTTGCGTCGTCCCCTGGGGATCACCATTCTCGGTGGGCTCCTGGTGAGCCAGCTGCTGACTCTTTACACTACGCCTGTGGTGTACCTTTACATGGACCGGTTTCACAACTGGGTTCAGTCGCGTCCGTGGTCCAGGCGTCCTGTGTCCAACCCTTCTTCGGCACCTTCAGTTTTATGATGGCTTTTTGTCTCGATTCCTTGTCTGTTGCGCGGGTGCGACCCGCCAGAGTCTGGCTGGCGCTGGCGCTCCCCTGTTTGCTCAGCGCTTGTATGGTGGGTCCGGATTACGTTCGTCCAGCGCTCGAGACCGGTGCCGCTTACAGGGAAACGCCAGGATGGGTCGTGGCCGATCCCGACATGGCGTCCCGCCCCAAGGGGCCCTGGTGGGAAATATATCGGGACGAGACGCTATCGGGGTTGATGGAGCAGCTTGACGTCAACAACCTCAACATCGCCCAGGCCGAGGCAAAATACCGGCAGGCCATTGCGATTGTGCAAGGCGCGCGGGCACCTCTTTTTCCGACCATTACCGCTACCGGTAGCCTGAACCGCACAGGGGGTTCCGCCACGAGTGCCGCTGGTGTCGTGACGTCCACGGCATTGAGCACCTATGGGGCGTCGGGGGGCGCGACCTGGACATTGGATATCTGGGGCAGTGTGCGGCGCAACATGGAAGGGCAGGAGGCAAATAAAGACGCGCTTGCCGCGAGTGTGGGGGGCGCACGCCTGACTGCGCAGAGCACGCTGGCGCTGACCTACATGCAGTTGCGGGTGCTGGACGAGCACATCAGGGTGATTGCCGCGACGGTAGCAGCGTATGAAAAGGCGCTCACCCTGACCCAGAACAAATACGATGCGGGTGTGGCAAACCCCGGTGACGTGTCGGTTGCCACGACTCAGCTTGAAAGTACGCGGGCGCAATTGATAGACACCGAACAGCAGCGTGCGTTGCTGGAAAACGCGATGGCCGTCTTGCTGGGGCGTCCACCCTCGGCGTTTTCGCTTGCCTCGAAACCTTTTGCGATGATCACTCCTGCCACACCCGTGGGGCTACCCTCTGAGTTGTTGCAACAACGCCCCGACGTGGCGAACGCGGAACGTCTGACAGCAGCCACCAACGCACAGATAGGTGTCGCCGTTGCTGCCTGGTTCCCGAGCCTCACCGTGAACGGCAACGTCGGTTATCGGACCAACGACTTCCTGAACTGGATCACCGCGCCTGCGCAGTACTGGGCCTTGGGGCCCATCTTGGCGCAAACCATTTTTGACGGGGGAGCGCGGCAGTCCGTGATCGACCAGAACCGTGCGCTATTCGACGCGCAGGTCGCGACCTACCGGCTGACGGTGTTGCAGGCGTTGCAGCAAGTTGACAATGCCTTGGTGCAGTTGCGGGTCTTTGACAAAGAAGAAAAAGTGCAATGGAAAGCGGTCTTGTCGGCGCGTGAATCGGTGCGTTTGGCACAGAATCAGTACAACGCTGGCTTGATTGATTACCTGAGCGTGGCGGTGCTCGAGAACACCGCCTTCAATAATGAAAACAACTATGTCACCTTGCTGGGCAACCGACTTGCATCAAGTGTGCAGCTGATCGTGGCACTTGGTGGTGGGTGGACCACCGCAGACATCAAGAAACTTGACGACGTTGGCAAGCCAATCGTGGCGGCGGAAAAACCGGCTGTTGATACCGATAAGCTAGCCATGGACTCTGGCAAGCCTGGCCCCACGTCAGGCCAGCCACCCGCGAATGCACGCGATCCCGTGCCCACCCATTGATTTTGCTTTTTCCAGGGTGTCGAGCGACTGCCCCCCGAGCGCATAGACAGGTAAGCCGGCTTGTGCGTTGAGGGTAGCGAAGGTGTCCCAGCCGATGCCAGGATGATCAGGGTGCGACGCGGTGGGTAGTACGGGACCCAATACCACGAAACTGGCCTGTAGTGCCCGTGCCCGTGACAGGTCTTCCAGCGTGTGTGCAGAGACGGCCAGTAATTTTTCTGGTTCAAGGTCAGGGCGACCCGTGCAGGCCTGGGCATCCTGCGCGCGCAGGTGCACGCCGTCGGCCTCATTCCACCAGCCTCTTGGGTGTACGCTATTGACCAGCACACGGGCACCAGCGGCATGGCAGCGGTTGAGGGCTTCACCCAGTGCGGCGTGCAGGTCGGGCGCCGCAGCGCCACCTGGCCAGTCTGGTTCGCGCCACTGGAGCAGTTTCAAGCCCTGGGCCAGCGCCCGGTCAAGATTGGCCAGAAAAGTCGGCAGGCCGGCAGGCGTCGCGGCAGAAGTGATCGCATAGAGATCCGGCAGTTGCAGCCAGCGCAAGGGCGGATAGGTGGCTGGCAACAGCAGCGGCACTTCGTGCGCGGTACGCAGGTCGACCCAGCGCAATTGCTGCCCTTCAAGCCCGGTCGGTTCGCCCGTCCAGTCCGTGACACGACAGAAGGCCAGGCGCACGGTGGTGGTGGGGTACTTATGCACATAGGTCACCCAGGGGGTGGCCGTCTTGACATGGATGCCGAGTTCTTCAAAGAGCTCGCGACCGAGCGCCTGCAGGACTGTTTCATCGGGCTCGAGCTTACCCCCGGGAAGTTCCCACCAGCCTGGCCATGGCTTGCCCGCCGGGCGGTTGCCCAGCAGGATGGTGCCATCAGGGCGCATCAGCACACCGACCGCGACATCGATGACTTTTTCAGGCATTCCGTGCGGCCCAGTCACGGGCGAACTGCCAGGCCACGCGACCGGAACGTGACCCGCGCTCCAGCGCCCATTGCAAGGCTTGCGTGCGCGACTCCATGATGCTGGTCTCGCTGCAACCCAGAGTGCGCAGCCAATGGTAAACAATGTCCAGGTAGTCGTCCTGGCGGAAGGGGTAGAACGACAACCATAAGCCAAAGCGCTCGGAGAGCGAGATTTTTTCCTCAACGGTTTCACCCGGATGAATCTCGCCGTCCGACTGGTGCTGTGCCTGCAGGTTTTCGCTCATGTATTCCGGCATCAGGTGCCGGCGGTTGGAAGTGGCATAGATCAGCACGTTGTTGCCAGTCGAGGCGGCCGAGCCATCGAGCACGGATTTCAGCGCCTTGTAGCCGGCTTCGCCTTCTTCGAAAGACAGGTCGTCACAGAACACGATGAACTTTTCAGGGCGCGGCGCGACCTGGTCGACGATATCGGACAAGTCAGCCATGTCGGCCTTGTCGACCTCGATCAGGCGCAAGCCCCGGTCACCATAGGTGGCCAGCATGGCCTTGACCAGCGAACTCTTGCCGGTGCCACGCGCGCCGGTCATCAGCACGTTGTTGGCGGGTTTGCCTTCGATGAAGTGCAGCGTGTTGCGATCAATGATGTCTTTCTGGCGTTCGATGTGCTGCAGGTCCTGGGTGTTGATCAGCGACACATGCGTGATGGCGTCGAGCCAGCCGTGCGATGCGCCACGCTTGCGCCAGCGAAAGGCGCGTGCGTTCCAGTCGACTGGTGGCGGCGCCGGAGGCAGCCAGGCTTCAAGCTGGGTCAGCACGCGCACGGCGCGCGCCAGGAGTTCGGTCATCTCGGGGACGGCTGGGTTGGGGTGGCTCATCAGGATCTGTAGTCGGCGTTGATGCTCACGTACTCATGCGAAAAGTCGCAGGTGTACACGGTTTCGGAAACCTGGCCGCGGCCAAGTGCGATGTGCACCAGGATTTCAGGCTCTTTCATGATGCGCTGGCCGTCGACTTCCTGGTAGTCAGGATTGCGACCGCCCTTGAGGGCAACCAGCACGTCACCCAGCCACAGACGCACACCCGACACGTCCAGGTCCTTGATGCCGGCGTAGCCGATTGCCGCCAGGATGCGGCCAAGATTTGGATCGGAGGCGAAGAATGCGGTCTTAACCAACGGTGAGTGCGCCACGGCATAGGCCACCAGCAGCGCTTCTTCGACGGATTTTGCTTCGTCGACACGGATCGTCATGAATTTGGTCGCGCCTTCGGCATCGCGCACGATTTTCTGTGCAAGATCGGCCGCGGCGGCCGACAGCGCCGTCTTGAGTTCCGCGTACTGGGGATGCGAGGAACTGTCGACCATCAGGCCACTCTGGCCGGTTGCCATGACGATGAACGAGTCGTTGGTCGATGTATCGCCGTCAACCGTGATGCGGTTAAAGGATACGTCCGCGATTTCTTTGGCCAACCGGGTCAGCAGGGGCTGCGCGATGCCCGCGTCCGTCCCCAGATAACCCAGCATGGTCGCCATGTTGGGGCGGATCATCCCGGCGCCCTTGCTGATGCCGGTGATGGTGATGGGTTTGCCGCCCAGCGTCAGCCGCTGCGAGTGAATCTTGGGCAGCGTGTCGGTTGTCATGATGGCGTGCGCGGCAGACACCCAGTTGCCGGCGGCCAGGTTGCCCAGGGCGGCCGGCAGGCCAGCGATCAGGCGGTCGACAGGCAGGGGCTCGAGGATGACGCCGGTCGAGAACGGCAGCACCTGACTGGAATCGATCTGCATCAGGGCAGCGAGGGCGTCGCAGGTCTGCTGCGCGGCCTGCATGCCTGGCTCACCGGTGCCCGCGTTGGCGTTGCCAGTGTTGATCACCAGCGCGCGAATCGGCTGACCGCTCGCGAGGTGTCGTTCACACAACGTGACCGGTGCCGCGCGAAAGCGATTGGTGGTGAAAACGCCCGCCACACTGGTGCCTGGAGCCAGGCGAAATACGGTCAGGTCACGACGGTCGACTTTGCGGATGCCTGCTTGGGCGACGCCGATTTCAATGCCTGCGACGGGATAGACAGCGTCGTCGGACGGGATGTGCAGATTGACGGCCATGGTGTCATTAAGTGAATGTTGAAAATCAAGCGCACATTATCGCTTTTTTGCGTGACAGGGGTGGCGGGGCTTGGTTCCAGGGACAGGTTCAGACGATTTTTGGCACCTGTTTACCAGCCGGCGGGACTGAGTCGTCCAGACTTTCGGTCAGTCTGAGCAGAGCGCCCGCCAGCGCGCTGACCGGGTCGCCCAGGCTCAGGACGAGGTCAAAGTGGTTGGTGCCGGGCATGTCGATATATTCGCCCGACAGCCCGCGAGCTTGCCACGCTGCGAGAAAGTCGATGGACTGGCGTTTGAATTCGTCGGTTTCGTTGGTGCCGTAACTCACCAGGATATGGGGTCCCGCGTCGGGCATATGCAGCATGGGGCTGTTGAGTCGGGCCCCGGCGTCGCTCATCTGCATCCATTCGTTGATATGCGTGTGCACCAGCGGCGTCAGGTCGAATAGCCCACTGAGCAACACCGCTCCGCGGATTGAACCTGGTTGGACGCCATAGCGTTGCTGCCACCCCGGCACGAGCGCCATGCCGGCCAGATGGCCTCCGGCGGAACTACCGGCCACGATCAGCTGCTGAGGATTGCCGTGATGCTGCGCGATATGCTTGCTGATCCATCCCAGCGCGCGGCGGGTCTGGTCAACGATGTGATCGAGCGTGACCGCTGGTGCAAGTGAGTAGTTGACCGCGACGACGGTGATGCCCTTCTGTGACAGGGCCGGGGCCATGAAACTCGAGTCGTCCTTGGATAACAGGCGCCAGTAGCCGCCATGCAGGTAGATCAGAACGGGGCCGGGTTGCTCTGTCGCACCGGGGAAAATGTCCAGCGTTTCATCAGGGTGCGGGCCATAGGCGACGTTCAGTGCACAGGGCAACGTGCGGCGGGCCGTTTCGCTGAGTTCAGCGTAGGACTTTAGCGTCGGGCCGATGTCCTGCACCGTGGCGCGTGCGTTGTACTGGACATCCAGCGCCTCGCGATCCAGGCCACGGTAGAGCGAGTGAGTCGTCATGCAAGCTGTTCGAGTCCGTTGGCGTTCAGTCAGCAGTAATGCCTGATTTTTGACCGACCTCACGCATTTTTTCAATTTCCTTGCTGATCTCTACACCGAAGGCTGCTGGCGTTGAACCGGTGACAAAGAGTCCCAGTGCCGCCAGGCGTTCAATCACGGCCGGTTCAGTCAGGGCTTTGGCCGCGGCGTTACGCACGCGCTCCACATCGCTGGCGGGCGTTCCTGCCGGGGCAACCAACCCAAACCAGGAAGGATCATTGAGGGCAGGATAGCCCAGTTCGGCATAGGTCGGCACGTCCGGCAAGTTGTCCAGGCGCTTGTTCCAGGACACGGCGAGCGCCCGCAGCTTTCCGGACTGAATGTGTGGCATCGAGGCCGCAACCTGGTCAAAGTACACCAGCACTTGTCCACCCACGACGTCATTGAGAGCCGGGCCGGCGCCTTTGTAGGGAATATGGATCATGGTCGTGCCAGTGGCATTCTTGAAAAGTTCGCCCCACATGTGGCCGATCGTGCCGTTGCCGGGCGATGCATAACTGAGTTTGTCGGGATGGGCCTTCAGGTAGGCGACGAACTCCGGGAAGGTCTTGACTGGTAGCGTGGCGTTCACCACAAGCACGCCGGGCGCCTTGACCAGTTCGGTGACGGGTACGAAATTCTTGATCGGATCGTAGGGCAGGTTCTTGTACACGGCGGGGTTCACACCGTGGGTCGACAAGGTGGCGACACCCAGAGTGTGACCGTCTGGCGTGGCGCGTGCAACCTCCATCATTCCGATTGAACCACCGGCACCGCCACGGTTTTCAACCACGATAGGCTGGCCCAGGATACGGGCCATGGGTTCGGCCACGACGCGTGCGGTGATGTCGGTCGCCCCGCCGGGCGGAAACGGCACGATGAGACGGATTGGTTTGGCTTGCGCTTGCGCCTGACCGGACAGCAGAGACAGCGTAGCCAGCAGGCATGCGGCCCAAACCACAATAACGCGTTGTTTCATTGAGGCTCCATCACCTAAAAGGGTCTGACGATAACGATACCACCTGCTACTATTTGCAACGAAATAAGTTTGACTGATCGCCCCCCACAGGAGACCCTCCATGCGTCTGTTTCGACGAATGTTTGCCGCTGCACTGCTGCTGCCGTGCCTTGCCCTGGCCCAAACACCGATCAAGGTGGGCATTGCCAACGATTTGTCCGGCCCCTTCGCGGCGCTCGGTGCTGAGGCGCGAGACGGGTTTAATCTGGCAATCAAACAGCTCGGCGGCAAGCTTGACGGCAGGCCTGCAGAGTTCTTGCAGACGGACATGGGCGGCAATCCGGACCAGGCGCGTCAGTTGGTCAATCGTTACATCCAGCGCGACAAGATCGATTTCTTTACCGGCCCCATCGGCTCAAACGTCGCCCTGGCAGTTGGACCAGCACTCTTTGCAGCCAAGGTGCCCTACTTGTCCAATAATCCTGGCCCGAGCCAGTTTGCAGGGGCGCAGTGCAACGACTACTGGTTTGGCGTGTCATACCAGAACGATGCTTTTCACGAAGCCGCAGGTAAAGTCGCACTGGATCGTGGTTTTAAGAAAATGTTCATCATTGCGCCGGATTATCCTGCTGGCAAGGACGCCTTGACAGGTTTCAAGCGGGGCTACAAGAACCCGGTTGACCAGGAGGTCTACACCAAGTTAGGCCAGATTGACTACGCAGCCGAGCTCGCGCAGATCCGTGAAGCCAAGCCTGAAGCGGTCTATATTTTTCTGCCCGGTGGTATGGGTATCAACTTCATCAAGCAATTCGTGTCGAGCGGCCTGAATCAGAGCATCAAACTGATTGGCCCCGGGTTTTCTGGCGACGAGGACGTCATCCAGGCAGTGGGCGAGCCCATGGTCGGAATGTTCAACACGGCGCAGTGGGCCTATGACCTGGATAACGCGCAAAACAGGAAGTTTGTGGATGCCTTTCGCAAGGAATACAACAATCGCAACCCTTCGGTGTATGCGGCGCAGGCCTTTGACGTCATCATGGCCATCGATGCCGCGGTCAAGGCGACACATGGCAATGTCAGTGATCGCCCGGCAGTGCTCGCCGCCCTGAAAAAAGCAGACTTCGCTTCAGTACGCGGACCATTCACGTACGGTGCGAACAACTTCCCGATCCAGCCCTACTACGTGCGCGTGATTGAAAAGACACCTGATGGACGTGTGACCAACAAGCTGGTGGGTAAAGTGTTCGACGCATACCAGGACGTGTACGTGGGCGAATGCAAGAAATAATCCAGCTGACTGATCGACAGACCGTGTATTCATGAGCGCCACCCTGATTACGGAGCAATTGCTCAATGGTCTGCAGTTCGGTTTAATGCTTTTCCTGATTGCCGCAGGCCTGACGCTGGTGTTCGGCATACTGGACATCCTGAACGTTGCGCATGGTTCGCTCTACATGGCTGGGGCCTATGTCGCGGCGCAGACGATGCAGGCTACCGGTTCCTTTGTCCTGGCCGTGGTGGTGGCCGTGGTCGTAACCGGTCTGGTTGGGCTCGTTATTGAGCTGGTGCTGATCCGCAAGCTGGTGATCCGTGATCATCTGGCGCAGGTGTTGGGTACCTTTGCCATCATTTTGATCGCCAATGATCTGGTACGCATGATCTGGGGCCCCGCGCCCATGATGATGAGCATGCCGACAGCCCTCGCGGGCCCGGTCCGGCTGACCCCCGATCTGCTATACCCGGCCTATCGTCTGCTGATCATCGCAGTCGGCCTGCTCACGGCGCTCGGCCTGTACCTCTTTGTGACACGCACGCGCGCCGGGGTGCTGGTGCGCGCGGGTGCGTCAAATCGTCAAATGGCGACACTGATGGGCGTGCGGGTGCCGTTGTTGTTCCTTGGGGTGTTCATGCTGGGTGCCATGCTGGCCGCGCTGGCGGGTGCCTTGCTG
>CAIJKV010000195.1 GCA_903821335.1 uncultured beta proteobacterium | reverse complement strand
GAACGAGGAACTCTGGGAAAAATTCTACGACTGCGCCAAGCGGGTGCTGCCCAAACAGGACGTCCCGCCGCTGTTCGAACGCCTGGAGTCACTGGAAAAAGTGGCCGACATCGGGCAGGTGACGCGCTTGCTGGCCAAGCGCACCTTGCCTGGCAATCCGCAGGCCCCCGGGGCGAGGATCGACACCACGGGTACGCCTGGACCAGATGGCAATACACTACAGGAAACATCCTGGGTGCCCTGATTCAGCGACGCGGTCTGGATCGGACCCACCTGAACCGCACGTCGGGTCAAGACGCAGTGCACTTGCAGAGGTTAATGATGAACACGACAAACGACACCCACCCCCTGGCCAGCACATCTCCTGCACAGTCCGTGCAGGCTGCGGACCGTCAGGAAAATATCCTCATCCGGGAAGAGTCCAACGGCGTGGTCACCTTGACCATGAACCGGCCTCTGCAATTCAATGCTTTGTCCGAAGCGCTGTTAACCGCGCTGCAACAACAGCTCGATACCATCGCACACGAACCCGACGTGCGCTGCGTCATCCTGGCAGGTGCCGGAAAAGCTTTCTGTGCGGGGCACGATCTGCGGGAAATGCGGGAACGTCCAAGCCTCGCGGCCTACAAAGACTTGTTCACTCAGTGCAGCCGCGTGATGCTAAGCATTCAAACCCTGCCAGTGCCGGTGATCGCGCGTGTCCATGGCATTGCAACCGCTGCCGGTTGCCAGCTGGTCGGCAGTTGCGACCTGGCGGTGGCCTCGACCTCGGCGCGCTTCGCCGTGTCAGGCATCAACGTGGGACTGTTTTGCGCCACGCCGTCGGTCGCGCTGACACGCAACGTGTCGATGAAGCGCGCGTTCGAGATGCTGGTTACTGGAAAATTCATTGACGCCGCGACGGCTGCCGACTGGGGACTGATCAACGCGGCGGTGCCGCAAGAAAACCTGGACGACACGATCGCGCAACTGGTGGGGCAAATTCTGGCAAAAAGCCCGGCCGCCATCCGCTATGGAAAAGCGATGGTGTACCGGCAAAAGCAGATGCCCCTGCCAGACGCCTATGCCTATGCCAGCGAGGTGATGGCCACCAACATGATGGAAGAAGACGCCTCGGAAGGGATCGATGCTTTTTTGCAGAAGCGTTCTCCGACCTGGCGCGCATCCGTCACGAAGGGTTAAGCCTGCAGGACGCGCACCGTCAGCCCGACACACCACGCGGTGCAGCCAGGCGATCAACGCTCGTCGTAGCTCACCACCAGTTTGTTGCAGGTCGGTCGCGCCTGACAGGACAGCACGAAGCCTTTTTCGGTTTCCCAACTTTCGAGGCCGAAATTCTTGTCCATGTGCACACTGCCCTCCAGCACCTTGACCCGGCAAGTCGAGCACACGCCCCCCTTGCAGGAGTAAGGCAAGTCCAGGCCAGCCGCAAGGGCCGCGTCCAGCACATGTTCATCTGCCGTCATGTGCAGTGCATGGGGTTTACCGTCGAGCACCACGGTGAGTTCCACGTTCCCGACGACCGGGTGTTTATGTCCGGCGACAGCCGCCTGACGGTCAGCGGGTGTCAAGGCTTCGAGTGACGGCGAGGTAAAACGTTCCGTGTGCACACGATTAGCCGGCACGCCTGCCTCGAGCAGCGCGTGCTCGGTGGCCTCGATCATGGCCTCGGGGCCGCAGATAAACACCTCGTCCATGCTGCCCACAGGCAACAACGCGTCGATGATGGCGTGTACTTTAGGCCCATCGATACGGCCTTGCAGCAGGTCAGCCTCTTGCGCCTGGCGAGACAAGATGTGGATCAGCGTGAGGCGACCGGGATAGCGATCCTTCAGGTCCTGGAGCGCTTCATTGAACATCACGCTGTTCATGCTGCGATTGCCGTAGACCAGCGTGAATTTTGTCTCGGGTTGCTCTTGCAGCGTACTCGCCATGATCGACAAGATCGGCGTAATGCCGGATCCCGCTGCAAAGCCGACGCGGTGCAAGGCACGCGGGCGCCTGGACACGAAACGGCCGTCTGGCGGCATCACGGCGAGCGCGTCGCCGGCCTTGAGTTGCGTGGCCGCCCAGTTCGAGAACACGCCGCCCTCCATGGGACGAATGCCAACCACCAGTTCATGATGATCGGCAAAATGGCGGCGCGTGCTGCAAATCGAGTAGCTGCGTCGCACGTCGTCACCATTGATACTGTGACGCAACGTCAGGTACTGGCCTGGCTCGAACGCGAAGGTTTCGCGCAGGTTCTGCGGAACGGCGAAGGCGATGGCGACCGACCCGGCAGCCTCAGGGGTGACGCGCGCGACAGGCAGATCGTGAAAGCGGGGAATGGTTGACATGTTGTAGACGCCGAAGCGCTCAATAAGGTTTAAAGTAATCGAACGGTTCCATGCAATCCAGGCAGCGGTACAGCGCTTTGCAGGCTGTGGAACCAAAGTGGGAAGTCTCGGTGGTATTGACCGAGCCGCATTGCGGACACGGGACCACCGTGTGGACGTGACCCGCGGGCTTTTTCGCGGCAAACTGCAAGACATTCAGTGCCTGGTTGGCGCAACTGCTGACTTGCGGTGGCGCAATGCCATAGGCGCGTAATTTCTCATTGGCCTGCGGCGTCATCCAGTCGGTCGACCAGGCCGGTGCCAGTTGCGTGACCACGCGGGCTGTCACGCCACCCAGCGCCAGGGCGGCCACCACGTCATCGTGCATTTGCTCCATCGCGGGGCAGCCGCTATACGTGGGCGTGATGACGACCTCCAGGCTACCGTCGGCCGCCGCGCGCACCGCGCGCAGGATTCCCATTTCACGCAGCGACACGACCGGTATTTCCGGATCCTTGACCGACTCAAGCAATGTCCACAGCGCGTGATACGCCTCGGTGGGCTGCTTTTCAGCGATCGGACCAAGCGACAACGATTCGGCGGGCATGGGGTTCACCAGACGGCTTGCGGGTGGGCACGCGCCAGACTTTGCATTTCCGCCAGCACGAAACCCAGGTGTTCGGAATGCATACCCTGCTTGCCCGTCGTGACGTAACCATCGGCGCTTGACCGCTTGAGGGTGGCCTGCGCCAGGGCGTCGTCAACCAGTGCGTTCCAGGCGGCCTGCAGGCTGGCATTGGCGATGCCTATCCCCGCTTGCGCGACTGCAGTCTCCATCGGGGACTGCGTCCAGAACTCCTGGGTGTAGGGCATCAGGTGATCGACCGCCGCTTGCATGCGCGCGTGCGATGCCTCGGTGCCATCGCCCAGGCGCAACAGCCAGTCGCGCGCATGGCGCAAGTGGTATTGCGTTTCCTTCAGTGACTTGGCGGCAATCGCGGCAAGCTGCGCGTCCTTGGACTCTTTCAACTTTTCCCACACCAGAACCATCAGCGCGCTGTACAAAAAATTGCGCGCAATCGTGACGGCGTAGTCACGGTCACCTGAAGCGGTCGGCGCCAGGGCCAGGCTGTGCGGCAGTTCAAGCAAGGTGAAGTTACGGAAATCCGGCACATCGCGAAAGTAGGCCAGCAGGTCTTCTGTGGTGCGACCATCGTTGCGCAGGGTCGCAACATGCTGGTATAGCAGTCGCGCCTGGCCAATCAGGTCCAGGCTGTTGTTGGCCAGGGCCAGGTCTTCTTCCAGAATCGGGCCGTGACCGCACCATTCGGCATTTCGCTGCCCGAGGATCAGGGCGTTGTCGGCCAGATGCAGCAGGTAGTCGTGATGGGCAGCCATTACATGTGCCCCACTTCATCAGGGATGTCATAAAAGGTCGGGTGACGGTAGATCTTGTCGGCGGCCGGTTCAAACATCGATTCCTTGTCGTCGGGTGCGCTGGCCGTAATGCTGGCTGAGGGCAACACCCAGATGCTCACGCCTTCCTGTCGACGGGTGTACACGTCACGCGCCATCTGCAAGGCCTGTTGTGCATCCGCTGCGTGCAGGCTGCCGCAATGCTTGTGCTCTAGACCTTGCTTGCTGCGAACAAAGACTTCCCAAAGGGGCCATTCTTTCAATGCGGGGGTATTCATGCTGCCTCCTTGCTGGCGTTGGCTTGTTGTTTGGTTGCATAAGCGAGGGCGGCGTCGCGCACCCACTGGCCATCTTCATGTGCCTTGACGCGCGTGGCCAGGCGCTCTTTGTTGCACGGCCCATTGCCGTTCACGGTTGCCCAGAACTCGTTCCAGTCAATCTCGCCGTGGTCGTGATGCTGACGTTCTTCATTCCACTTCAGTTCAGGATCAGGCAGCGTCACGCCCAGTACCTGAGCCTGCGGAACGGTCGCATCGATAAATTTCTGACGCAGGTCGTCATTTGAAATGCGCTTGATCCCCCAGCGCATGCCCTGGACACTGTGGGCACTGTCGGCATCGGGAGGGCCGAACATGGCCAGGCATTTCCACCAGAAACGGTTGACCGCGTCCTGCACCATGGCTTTTTGCTCAGCCGTGCCCCGCATCATGACCAGCAACGCCTCATACCCCTGGCGCTGATGAAAAGACTCTTCCTTGCAAACGCGAATCATCGCGCGGGCATACGGCCCGTAGCTGCAGCGACAGAGCGGGATCTGATTCATGATGGCGGCGCCATCTACCAGCCAACCGACTACACCGACGTCGGCCCAGTTCAGCGTGGGGTAGTTGAAAATCGAACTATATTTCGCACGACCGCTGTGCAGGCCTTCCAGCATCTGGTCACGGCTGGTGCCAAGCGTTTCCGCGGCACTGTACAAATACAGCCCATGACCGCCCTCATCCTGCACCTTGGCAATCAGGATTGCCTTGCGCTTGAGACTCGGCGCGCGGCTGATCCAGTTGCCCTCGGGCAGCATGCCCACGATTTCGCTGTGCGCATGCTGGCTGATCTGGCGCACCAGTGTCTTGCGGTAGGCCTCGGGCATCCAGTCCTGTGGTTCGATTTTTCCGTCTGCATCGATCTTGCTGTCGAACCGGGCCTGGAATTCCGGATTCTCGGCCGCGGCGGCCGAGGGCACCGATTTCAGTCCGGGGCTATCCGGCACATTGAAAGACTGCGTATACATGATGGTTGAGCTCCTGCGAGAAATGAACAAACTCAGACTGAAATCGTCAGGTTGAATTACTTGGCAATCACCCAGTCGCCGTTCTTGACTTCCAGCAACCGAAAGGAAGAAAGGTCCAGGCCCATGTGATCGGTGGCTGACATGTTGGTGATGCCACTCGAGCCCACATAGGCTTTGGTGGATTCGATCGCGTCACGCACTTTGGCCTTGTCCGTGCTGCCTGCGCGCTTGATGGCATCGACTGCGATCATCAGGGCGTCGTAGGCGTAACCGCCAAAGGAGGACGAGTCCTCTTTGTAGGCAGCCTTATAGGCCAGGTCGTAGGCGGCCACAACAGGCTTTTGCGGATCGGTGTCAGCCAGTTTGCCCGGGATCAATTGCGCGGGCGACGGCAGGCGCACACCCTCTGCGGCAGGGCCGGCAAGTTTCAGGAATTCACCCGACGCGACGCCATGCGACTGATACAACGGCAGCGTCATGCCAAGCTGCTTGTAGTTCTTGGTCACGATGGCAGGACCTTGCCCCAGGCCAAACACGAATACAGCCTGCACGCCGTCGGTATTCTTGATCTTGGTCAATTGGGGACTGACATCCGTGTCTTTGGGTCCATAGGTTTCGTTGGCGACCAACGTGATGCCGTACTGACCCAGCACCGCTTCGACTTCCTTCTTGCCAGACTGCCCAAAACCGCTGGTCTCGGACAACAGGGCGACCTTGGTGATGCCGCGTTTCTTCATGTCTTCAAACACTTTTTCCGCAGCCATCCGGTCGGTATGCGAGGTCTTGAAGACCCATTTCTTGACCGGTTCCACGACGACCACCGCGCCGGCCAGTGAGATGAACGGGATTTTTGCCTTCTCGATCAGCGGCACCATCGACATGGTTGAGCCTGTGGTGGTGCCACCAATCATGATGTCGACTTTGTCATCATCGATCAGACGCTTGGCAAAGCCATTCGCCTTGCTGGCATCGCTGCCATCATCATAGGAAACCAGCTGCAGTGGCCGGCCAATCACGCCGCCCTTCTTGTTGATGTCATCGACGTAAAGTTGCAAGGTTTTCAATTCTGGTTCGCCCAGCGACGCTGCGGGACCCGTGATCGAAAGCACTGATCCAATCTTGATCGGATCAGCAGCGTAGGCCGCCAGCACCGTCAGCGCCAGCGTGGCGCCCAGGGCAATTTTTTTTACAGTATTTTTCATGGTTGGATCTCCGTTGTCTTTCTTCGGTTGTCGTTCTTGACCTAGCGTTCTTGCCCTAGCGTTCCTGACCTAGCGTTCCTGACCTAGCGTTCTTGACCTGTCGTTCCTGACCTAGCGTTCTTGCCCTGTCGTTCCTGACCTGTCGTTCTTGACCTGTCGTGCTTGACCTAGTGTTCTTGGCCTGTCGGTCGGCATCGTCGCGTCGCAGTCCTGACCGCTGGCGCGCCGGCCATGCGTTGCTTCAGTCCTGCCTGGGCCGTTCATCAATCACCCGACGCGCCTTGCCAGTCAGCGTGCGAGGAATCGACTCATACTCCATCACGATCACTTTTGTCGAGATGCCGGCAATCGTCTTGATGTGATGTTGCAATTCTTTGGCAATCGACTGAATCTCAGCCGTCGACAAGTTGCCGGAAAACTCGCGCTGCAACTCGCACAGCACTTCAACGTTGTCCAGGTGCCCATCGCGCGTCAGGTGAATCTGATAGTTGCCCGCCAGCCGCTTGTCGCGAAGAATTTGTTCCTCTATCACGCTCGGAAAGACGTTGACGCCTCGCACGATCAGCATGTCGTCCGTGCGACCCGTGATGCGGTCAATCCGGCGAAAGCTGCGCGACGTCGGCGGCAACAGGCGTGTCAGGTCGCGTGTGCGATAGCGAACCACTGGGGCGGCTTCCTTAGACAACGAGGTAAACACCAGTTCGCCTTCTTCGCCGTCGGCGAGCACTTCGCCAGTCTCTGGGTTGATGATTTCAGGATAAAAATGATCTTCCCAGATGACGGGCCCGTCTTTGGACTCGATACATTCACAGGCGACGCCCGGGCCCATGACTTCGGTCAGACCGTAGATATCGATTGCGTCAATGCCCAGCTTGCTTTCGATCTCGTCGCGCATGCCACGCCCCCAGGGCTCGGCACCAAAAATGCCAATCTTCAGGGAAATGTCTTCCGGCTTGACGCCCAGGCGCTCGAACTCCTCGGCGATCACTAATGAGTAGGACGGTGTCACCATGATGATTTCAGGCTTGAAATCCATGATGAGCTGAACTTGCTTTTCTGTCTGGCCACCCGACATCGGGACGACCATGCACCCCAGACGCTCGGCGCCGTAGTGGGCACCCATGCCACCCGTGAACAGGCCATAGCCATAGGCCACATGGCAGGTGTCACCGGCCCGGCCGCCGGCCGCACGGATCGAGCGGGCGACAAGATTGGCCCAGTGATCAATATCTTTTAGTGTGTAGCCCACCACAATGGGTTTACCCGTCGTGCCGGACGACGCATGCACCCGCGCGACCTGGTTGCGGGGCACGGCAAACAGCCCGAAGGGATAGTTGTCGCGCAAGTCTGTCTTGGTCGTGAACGGAAACTTGGCCAAGTCTGCCAGGGTTTTCAGATCATCCGGATGGACGCCTTTGTCATCAAACAGTTTTTTGTAATGCGGCACATTTTCATACGCATGTTTGAGCGACCACTTCATGCGTTCGAGCTGGAGCGCGGCGATCTCGTCGCGGCTCGCGGTTTCAATGTGTTCCAGATCGCCTGGCATGGGACGTTTAACGGGCATGGCTGTCTCCTGCGAAAATTTAATGAGTGGGCGCGGGCTGAGCCGGTGCAAGCGCGGCAAGCACTTCGCCACTGATGCGATAACTTTTGCCACGGAACAGGGCGCAGGTCTTGCCGCCACGAATACGCACCGTGACGTCGTAGACCCCGGTACGGCCAGCCAGCGAACGCTCAATCGCTTCGGCCTCGAGGATGTCGCCCTCGTGCGCGGGTGCCAGGAAATCGATATGGCAGGCCGCCGCAACCGTGTTCTGGTTATGGCTGTTGCAGGCATAGGCAAAAGCGCTGTCGGCCAGCGTAAAGATATAGCCGCCGTGGCAGGTCTGATGGCCATTGAGCATGACAGCGGTCACGGGCATCGAAATGACCGCTGCGCCGGGCGCAATGGAGACCAGCTCCATGTCGAGTGCCTGTGTGGCGCGGTCGCGCGCCCACATGCAGGTTCCGACTTCCCGGGCCAGTGCGTTGGGTTCATGATGATGATCGGACATGCGCGTTATTTCCCGGTGAATTGTGGCGGTCGCTTGGCCGTGAATGCCGCGACGCCTTCGATGAAATCAGCACTGGCTCCGAGTTCGCGCATGAAGCCGGCTTCCATCGAAAGCTGCTGCTCAAGCGTGTGACCGGGAGCGGCGTGCATCGCCTGGCGGGTGCGCACCAGCGCCTTGGTCGGCGCGGTGGAAAGTTGCACGGCCAGCGCAAAGATATGCGCTTCAAAATCAATATCCGCGACGGCGGCCCAGATCAGCCCCCATTCGGCGGCCTGCCGCGCAGGCAGCTTTTCAGCCAGCAGCGCCAGGCCCAGGGCGCGCGCCATGCCGACGCGCTGGGGCAAGAACCAGGTACCGCCCGTATCGGGTGTCAGGCCAATTTTGGAGAACGCCTGCATAAAGGAGGCTGACTGCGTCGCGATCACCAGGTCGCAGGCCAGCGCCAGGCTGGCACCTGCCCCGGCCGCGATACCGTTGACTGCTGCGATCGTGGGTACGCGCAGATTTTGCAGTCGCAGGATCAGGGGCTTGTAGTGGCGTTCAACGACGTCGCCCATATCCGGTGGCGCCTCGCCTGGCACGTACCGCACTTCGGGATCGGACAGATCCTGTCCGGCGCAAAAGCCACGCCCTGCCCCCGTCAGGACCAGCACACGTATGGCCGGATCGCCCTGGACCTGATCAAGGGCTGCGCGCAACTCGGCATGCATCGCCGCATTCAAGCTATTCATCTTGTCGGGCCGGTTCAGCGTGATCCTGGCCACGCCGGCCGCCACTTCGAACAGAATATTTTCAAAAGTCATGGCCGGGCCTCAAGGGTGATAGCGTCGCTGAACCACGCGGAAACGGTTTGCAACGAAGGCCGAATCGGCATACGACGCGTTGGCCGCCGGATTACCGCCGGTTGCGTGGTAGTCGGAAAACGCCGAAGACTGGTTCACGTAGACCGCACCGGTTAAGTTGATCGACAGGGCGACCTTTGAACGCCAGGTGGCGGCGGTCATCGCTTGAATCACCGCCGTGCTGGTCGAATACACGCCAGCGGTCAACGCGCCGTGCGTGTTGACAATGCGCTCGGACAAGGCAATCGCGGCGGCGGTGTCGGCAACTTTCACAACATAGGTGATCGGGCCGAAACGCTCTTCCATGTAGAGTTTTTCATCCGAGGCGTCGCAAGCGAGCAGTACCGGCGTGCGGACTTCGGCCAGCGAAAACTCTGCGCAGTCAAGTTTTTGGGACGCCAGGATCACCGTGCCCAGCGCGCCGCTGTTGGCAAGCTCAATACGCTTGAGCGTATCGTTGGACTGGATGGCGCCCAGCACCGCAAAGGCGACTTCCGGCTTGACCAGTGTCGCCTCGATCGCGCGGGCAAGATCGGCGCAGACCTCATCGTAGGACTTGTGACCTTCGTCAGTGGCTATGCCGCCTTCCGGCACCAGCAGCACCTGCGAGGTGGTGCACATCTGGCCCGAGTACAGCGCCAGCGTGAAAGCCAGGTTGCGCAGCATGTACTTGTAGGCATCGGTGGAATCAACCACGATGTTGTTCACGCCAGCAAGCTCGGCATACACCTGGGCCTGGCGACAGTTGTCCAGCAGCCACTGACCAAACACGTTGCCACCCGTGAAATCAACGGACTTGACAGCCGCGTCCGTCACCAGTTGTTGCGTGGTTTCGCGCTGCGGTGCGACACACAGGCTGACCAGGTTGGGGTCAATGCCGTTCTCGGCCAGCACCGCGCGTATCGTGCGCACAGTGATGGCAGCCGGCAAGATCGCATTGTCGTGGGGCTTGACCACCACGGCGTTGCCGGTGGCCAGTGCCGCGAACAAACCTGGGTAAGTGTTCCAGGTCGGAAACGTGCCACAACCGACCACGACACCGACGCCACGCCCGACAATTTCAAAATACTTTTTCATGACCAGCGGCGGATTTTTTCCCTGGGGCTTTTCCCAGGTGGTCTCGGCCGGCACGAAACTCTGTTCGCGATAGGCGTAGGTGACCGCTTCCAGGCCGCGGTCCTGCGCATGGGGCGCACCCGCCTGAAAAGCCATCATCCAGCCCTGGCCCGTGGTCATCATGACGGCATGGGCCAGTTCGAAGCTCTGCTGGTTCAGGCGATCCAGGATCTCGATGCACACACCGGTGCGCCCTTCGCAGCCAAGGGCCTGCCAACCCGGCATGGCTTGCTGGCCGGCGGCCAGCAGCGCGCTCGCGTCACAGACGGGATACTGCACGTCGAGCGCAATACCGTAGGGTGACTGTTCACCACCGAACCAGCCCGTGAGGCCAGGCTGGTCAAGTTCAAATTTCTTGCCCAGATGCGCATCAAACGCGCTCTTGCCATCTTGCGCAGCGGTTTCGCCATAGGTTTTCGGGCTCGGCATTTCGTTGTAGGCCGCCCAGTAGCCACGCGTCTGAATGGCCTTCAGTGCGGTGTCGAGTTTGGCTCGGTGCTTTTCAAAAAGGGGCTGCGACATGGATTGCTTCCTAAAGATGAACCCGGTCGATTCGACAAAGCACGAACCGATTTTTATTGTGATGAATGTTGATCAGGATCAAGATTATCACATCATGATTCATTTTATCTACTTTAATATAAAATTGTGTATCGCTTTTTATTGTGCACTGCACACTCGCCGCGTAGAATCGGCAGGCGGCTAAAATCCCTGCCTTCGCACCCGCTGCAACCGGTATCCCACGTGATTGATCCTTTCGAGAAATGCCTGTCAGACTTTCGACAACAAAGTCGCATGAAGACCGGTTCGCTCATCATTTCCACTTTTGGCGATGCGGTCGTGCCGCGCGGCGGACGCATCTGGCTGGGTAGCCTGATCGGGCTGCTGAGCCCGTTGCAACTCAACGAACGCCTGATCCGCACGGCCATGTTTCGCCTCGTCAAAGAGGGCTGGATGTACTCCGAAGCCCTCGGACGGCGTGCCGATTACATGCTGACCCCGGCCGGCCAGCGACGCTTTGAAGAAACCGCGCTGCATATCTACGCGTCCAACGCACCGATCTGGGATCGGCGCTGGCGGCTGATTCTGACGGTTGGACAGCTTGAGCCCAAGCAGCGCGAACGGCTGCGTCGCGCGCTGTTCTGGCAAGGTTTCGGTGTGGTGGGCTCAGATTGTTTCGTGCACCCGAGCACCGACCTGACCTCGGCGTTTGACGCGCTCAGGACCGACGGCATGCGTGACCTGCTCATCCACCTGATGCCCTTGCTGGCGGCAGACGCAGGCTCGGACTTGTCCGCCAGCGACACGGCGCTGGTCAAGAGCGCCTGGAACCTGGAACAACTCGGGGCCGCCTACATGGACTTCGTGGGGCGTTACCAGCCCGTACTGGAAGCCATGCGCCGCGATACACATTGTGAAATCGGCGACGAACGCGCCTTCCTGTTGCGCACGCTCTTGATACACGACTATCGTCGACTGCTGCTGCGCGATCCGGAACTTCCCGATGTACTGCTGCCCCGCCACTGGTCCGGTCAAAAAGCCCGACTCGTCTGCAAAGAGTTGTACCGACGCCTGCTCACACCCTCCGAGCGCCACATTGCACTCAACATGACACTTGCCGACGGCACGACGCCGCCCGCGCTGGCGATGCTGGCACAACGCTTTGAAAACGACGATCCGCTGGCGCTGCGGGCCTGACGTCGGCATGACGAGGCCAGTGCGTAAAAACAGTCAAAATCGATCAGAAAATCAGGGGAAACCCTAGCTTTTTTGCCAGTTGATGATACAAAAATAAGATATTTCATGATTTTGTGTATCGCTTTGTTGACAGATTGACGAGCAGGTTTCAGAATCGCGATCGGGTGAGGATGGCGGTCCCCTCGCAAAACTAAGGAAAACAATGCATAAGAAGTCAACCGGTCGCTTGGTCCACAAGCAGCCAGGGCGGGGCGCGTAATGCTGGCCCAATTCCTGCAGTTCCTGTTTTCCGGTCTGACCGTCGGTGCAACCTACGCGTTGGCAGCGCTCGGCTTCACACTGATTTACAACGCCAGCCACGTCATTAATTTCGCCCAGGGCGAATTCATCATGCTGGGCGGGATGCTGGCGGTGTTCTTCACACACACCGGCCTGCCCTTGCCGCTCGCCCTGGTGGCTGCCACGCTGCTGCCAGCCCTGGTCGGTGTCGCACTTGAAAAACTGGCCATTGAACCTGTCAAAGGCGCCGAAACGGTCACCCTGATCATCATCACCATCGGTGCCTCCCTGGTGATCCGGGGCGTGGTGCAGGTCTGGCTGGGCAAAGGCGCCTTCAGCCTGCCGGCCTTCTCAGGCGAAGTGCCCATCGTGATCCTGGGTGCCACCCTGATGCCACAAAGCCTCTGGGTCCTCGGTGTGACGCTGGTCGTGGTGATCGCCCTCTGGTATTTCTTCACCCACACCCTGCACGGCAAGGCCATGCTGGCGACATCGTTTAACCGCGTCGCCGCAGAACTGGTCGGTATCAACACAAACTGGGTGCTGTTCATGAGTTTCGCCATGTCGGCAGGGCTCGGTGCCTTGGGCGGCATCCTGGTGACGCCCATCACCATGACCTCTTACGACATGGGCATCATGCTCGGGCTCAAGGGCTTTGTCGCGGCTGTGGTCGGTGGCCTGGGCAATGGCCTGGGTGCGGTGCTCGGCGGCCTGCTGGTCGGCATCCTCGAGGCGATGGGCGCGGGTTATATATCGTCTTCGTACAAAGACGCCATCCCCTTCGTGCTGATCCTGTTCATGCTGTTCTTCATGCCGCGCGGCCTGTTTGGCGGCAAATCAACGGACAGGGTGTAAGCATGAAAAAGAGCCGCTACACCGGCCTGTATGTCGTCATGGTCATCCTGGTCATCCTGCCGTTCATCCTGCCCAACAGTTTCTACATGGACCTGGCGATTCGCATGGCGATCAACGCCGTGATTGTGCTGGGGCTGAACCTGCTGATCGGTTTCGCCGGCCAGATCAGTCTGGGCCACGCGGGCTTTATCGGGATCGGCGCTTATGCCTCGGCCGTGCTGCCCACCCATTTCGGCTGGCATCCACTGGTCGCCATGGCTGCCGGCGCCATCGCCACCGGCTTGCTGGCGGCCATCCTGGCCCGGCCAATTTTCAAGCTTAAGGGGCACTACCTGGCCATGGCCACACTCGGACTGGGGATCATCATCAACATCACGATCCGCACCGAGGCCGCGCTGAGCGGTGGCCCGGACGGGATGCCCGTTCCTGCAATGAGTCTGCTTGGCGTGGACCTCACTGAGGATAGCCAGTGGTACTGGATCATGGCGTTCATCTTGTCCCTCAGTGTCTGGGCCTCGCTGAACCTGATCGACTCCCCGTTCGGCCGCGCGTTGCGGGCACTGCATGGCTCGGAAGTCGCCGCCCAGGTCGCGGGCATAAACGTGGTGCGCTACAAAGTATCGATCTTCGTGATCTCGGCAGTATTCGCCAGCATCATGGGCAGCATCACGGCGCATTACGTCGGCTTTGTCACCCCCAATATCGCGGACTTTTTCCATTCGATTGAACTCGTCACCATGGTCGTGATCGGTGGCATGGCTTCTGTGTACGGTTCGCTGGTCGGGGCAGTCTTGCTGACCGCCCTGCCCCAGGCCTTGTCCTCACTGGAAGGTTGGGAAACCGTTGCTTTTGGCGGTGTGCTGATGGGTTGCATGATTTTCATGCCACGCGGACTCGTGCCCACGCTGGCTGCCCGCTTTGGCAAGGAGTCCTGAGCATGGCGCTGCTTGAAGTCAACAATCTCAGCGTGCATTTCGGTGGTGTGAAGGCGGTCCAGAACGTCAGTTTCAGTATCGAAGCCGGCATTGTCTACGCGGTCATCGGGCCCAACGGCGCCGGCAAGACCACACTGTTCAACCTGATTACGGGCGTCTACACGCCGACGGCCGGCACCATCGTGCTCGACGGCGAGTCCATCGCCGGACGCGCGCCCAACGAATTCGCGCGCCGCGGCGTGGCCCGCACGTTCCAGAACCTGCAGATCTGCATGAACATGAGTGCCATGGAAAACGTGATGGTCGGCGCGCACCTGCGCCTGAATCGCAATCCGTTGCTGGCTGCGCTGCGCGTTCCCGCCATCACGCGCCGGGACGCCCAATTGCGCATCGAGTCTGCCGAGCTGATGCGCTTTGTCGGCCTCGAAAGCTATCTTGACGCACGCGCAGACAGCATGCCCTATGGTGCCCTCAAACGTCTGGAGATCGCACGCGCGCTGGCGCTCAAGCCGCGCATCATTTTCCTGGACGAACCGGCCGCCGGCCTGAACCCAAAGGAAACCATCGAGGTCGACGCGCTGGTGCGCAAAGTCGCCGACGCGGGCGTGACCGTGGTGCTGGTCGAGCATGACATGAAGATGGTGATGAACCTTTCGGACCGCATCCTGGTGCTGGACTACGGCAAGAAACTGGCCGAAGGCACCGGTGAAGAGGTGCGCCGTAATCCGGACGTGATTGCGGCCTACCTTGGCACCCACGCTTAAAAAGACAAAACAGGCCAACCGCATGCAAGCACTGCGCATCATCAACGAAGACCACAGCAATCTCTGGCGCCTGATCTCCACGATCGACCATGTGGCCGACGAGCTCGACGACGGGGCACCGTTCGATCCTTTTTTCTTTAATTCGGTGTTCGATTACATCGAGCATTTTGTCGACCGCGCGCATCACCCGAAAGAGGACGACTTCCTGTTTCGCATTCTTCGACTGCGCAGCGACGAGGCCGCCGCGATTCTGGACCCACTGCAACGTGAACATCGCGAGGGCCCGGGCAGTCTGAGGGCCTTGCGCACCCTTTGCGGCGAGGTCACCAACGATCCGACCCGAAGGCCTGCGTTTCTGGCCGCCTTGCGGGCGTTCACCGCGATGCAAAAAAATCACATCGCGACCGAAGAAAAATATGCGATGCCTCTCGCCCGCCGTGTCCTGACCACCGAGGACTGGGCTGAGATTGACCGCGCGTTTCTTGACCGCAACGATCCGCTGTTTGGCGACCAGGCCAAAGCGGAGTTTGTGGAACTCTATCACCGCGTCGCCAGCCTGGCCCCGGACTCAATTGGTCTGGGAGGGCGCACTGCCGGGCATTTGCAAAAAAGCAGCGAACCCCTCAAGGCCGAAGTACTGCTGACGGTTACCGGGATGCAAAGCTGTTATGGCCGCATCCAGGCCCTGAAAGGCATCAGCATGGAAGTGCGTCGTGGCGAGACGGTGGCGCTGGTCGGCGCCAACGGTGCCGGCAAGACCACGTTCCTGCGCGCGCTGTCGGGCGTGCAACCCATGAGCGGGGGCAGCATTCATTTTGACGGCAACGACATTACCAACATACGCTCGGACCTGCGCATGCGCCGCGGCATTTGCCAGAGCCCGGAAGGTCGGCAGGTGTTCGGTCCCCTGTCGATTGAAGACAACTTGCGTCTGGGCGCGTACACGCAACCCAAGCACCAGGTCGAAGGCGACCTCGAGAAGATCTTCACCATGTTTCCGATTCTCAAGGAAAAACGCAAATTGCCGGCAGGCACCTTGTCCGGCGGACAGCAGCAAATGCTGGCGATCGGACGGGCACTGATGGGACGCCCGAAATTGTTGTTGCTCGACGAGCCCTCAATGGGCCTGGCACCCCTGCTGGTGCAGGAAGTGTTCAACGTAGTGAAGTCGCTCAAAGCGCAGGGCATGACGATCTTGCTGGTTGAGCAGAACGCCTTTGCAGCGCTCGCCATCGCCGATCGCGGCTATGTGCTGGAAACCGGAAAAGTCACGCTGACCGGCACTGGACAGGAACTGATCAGCAACGAGCAAGTGCGCGCGGCCTACCTGGGTATGTAACTGGGTATGTAACTGGGTATGAAACTGGGTATGTAACTGGGTATGTAACTGGGTATGTAACTGGGTATCTAACTGGGTATGAAACTGGTTATGTAACCTACATCGATGAAACGCCGGGATTATCAGCGTAGCGCAGAGCGATCGCCTGGAAGTTGCCTTGCTCAATCATGAACGCATCGACGATATCAGGATCGAACTGCGTGCCCCTGCCCTCCTGGATGGCCTGTACCGCCTGTTCGTGTGTCCATTGATTTTTATAGGCCCGCACGGTCACCAGCGCATCGTAGACATCCGCAATCGCCACCAGCCGCGCAGACAGCGGGATTTCCTCGCCTTTTAGCCCGCGCGGATAACCGCTTGCGTCCCACCACTCATGATGGCCTCCGGCAATTGCAGTGGCCACGTCCAGCAACTTATCAAGCTTCGCGTTCTGCTTTCTTGCGCGCCCCAGGATCGCTTCCCCCAGCGTGGTGTGGGTTTTCATGATCGCCCACTCAATCTCGTTCAGTGGGCCTGGTTTCTGGACAATCGTGGTCGGGATTTTTGTTTTCCCAATATCATGCAAGGGCGTCGCCTTGATCATGGAATTGATCGTTTCCTCTGTCAGTCGGGACGGATATCGATCCGATTTCTGCAAGCGCAGGGCCAGCGCCTGCACGTACTGCTGCAACCTGATACCGTGATTGGCGCTTTCAATGTCGTAGGCAGTGGCCAGACCGTAAAGATAGACCAACGTGGCCTGCGAAGACTGGATTGGGTCATACAGCCGTATGGTGTTGCCGCCCTCCTGCTTGGCCTGATACATGGCCTCGTCAGCCCAATCAAGCAGGTTGGTGGGGCTGCCATCCGAGGGGTCGATCATGGCGACCCCGATGCTCGCCAGACATTGATATTCAACGATCTCGTCGGCAATGCCCTGACGGTGAATCGTCAGGGCATACGGTGCAGACAGGGCGATGCGAATCCTTTCCGCCGCAGCACGCAGCTGAGTTACAGCGATCTTTTTTTCCGCATCGAGTCCTGTGATGATCACCACGAACTCATCGCCGCCAAAACGCCCGACGGTGTCGCAGTCCAGTACCTGGAGTTTGAGGCGATTGGCCACGGCGATCAGCAGTTGATCACCCACTGCGTGCCCGTAACGGTCATTCAGATATTTGAACTTATCCAGATCAAGAAAGAGCACACCCGCATGACTACGATGCTGCTTGACCGCATGCACCGCCTGACCCAGCCTGTCGTTGAGCAAGCGACGGTTGGGCAAGTCGGTCAGCAAGTCATAAAACGCAAGTTTGATGACGGTCTGCACCGCCAGGAGACTGG
>CAIJKV010000194.1 GCA_903821335.1 uncultured beta proteobacterium | reverse complement strand
GATCATGCCAAACAGGCCTTGCAGTGGCGTGAACGCGACCGAAGCGGCTGAAACCCGCGTCAATCCGGGCGATTCGCGTCGTTGCAAATTCGCTTCATATTTCGATGGAACGCCGTAGGGCAAGGAAGCCACCGGCTGCCCAAGCGTGGTCTGCCAGACCTGCTTTTCCAGGATGACGGGGTCGCCTTCGGCGGCCAGGCTGCGCGACATGACACCCATGCCTGCGGTGGCACCCAGGGCAGTCAGAAAGCTCTTGCGGATGAAGCCGCGCCGCGTTGCGTCAAGGCCATGGACCTGGACATGCTCAACGACATCGTGTGGAATGAAACCTTCAGGTGCCGGGCGCAACCGCCCCAGCTTCTGTCTTGCAGTGTTAGCACTCACGCCGTCTCCTGGCTCTTGTCTCTTGTCTCTGCGTCCTATCTTGATCGCTCATGATTGGAAGCCTTGATTAGTTATTTGCGTTATAAGCTTATTGCGTAAGGTAATAATGTTTACAATATTTTAAAATCGATGAAAACCCTAACGTGCCCGGTGCGCGCAGTACGCACACGTGCAGGAGACAAGCGATGCACCCGGATTTATTGAAAGAAGGCCAGGCACTCGTTGCGCCCAGACAACGGACCAGACGGCATTTTCTGGTCGCCGCCTCGGCTGCAGGACTGGCAGGTGGCTTTGCCACAGCGGCGCAACCGGTACTTGCTCAGGCAATCCAGACCGACTTTTCGGGCATTGAAGGCAAAGAAGTCGTGATCGACTCGCATGGCACCCAGCTGCCAGCCTACGTGTCGCGTCCTGACAAGCGTGGCGACAAGCCGCCTGTCATCATCGTGGTGAGCGAGATCTTTGGTGTGCATGAGTACATTGCCGATGTCACGCGGCGGCTGGCCAAGGCGGGATACATGGCGATTGCGCCAGAATTCTTTACGCGTGCCGGCGACCCCACTGAACTCGGCACAGTCGGCGAGATCTTGACCCAGATCGTGGCCAAGACGCCAGATCATCAGGTGCTGTCCGACATCGAGGCCGCCATCCAGTGGGCGGCACAACACGGCGGTGACACGCAACGGGTCGGGATCACCGGGTTTTGCTGGGGCGGGCGCATCACCTGGCTGGCCTGCGAAAAACTGGCGGGCATCAACGCCGGCGTCGCGTGGTATGGCAGGCTGGTGGGTGAAAAAAGTGCCGAGTTCCCGGAAAACCCGATTGACCTGGCCGGGTCACTCAAGGCCCCGGTGCTGGGGCTATACGGTGGCCAGGATACTGGCATCCCGACGACAACCATCGATCAGATGAAAGCCGCGCTGACGGCCGCGAAAACAAACCCGGCTGCACTGACATCGCGTTTCGAAATCTACCCAGACGCGCCGCATGCGTTCCATGCCGATTACCGGGCGTCATACCAGGCAGACCCCGCACGCGACGGCTGGGAAAAGACGCTTAAATGGTTTGCGGCACAGGGAGTCTGACTACCGTCGGGTGAATGGTTTGCGGCCCACGGAATCTGACTGGCGTCGGGTGAACAGTCGAACGCACTATGATCACGTCAAGTCAGGGATTGTCGGATAAAGAAATCGTATTTCTGCCAGCGTCTTTTGCCCGATACATGGCCAAGTCCGCACGCTTGAGGATTTCTTCCTGGCCGACTTTCCCGTCTTGAAACAGCGTGACGCCGATGCTGGCTGAGCAACGATGCTCGACGAGTGTGTCGGCACGATGTTCATGCTGCAAGGCAAGCACATAAGGTTCTGCCACAGATAGCCGCAGCGTTTGCGCAATGCTCATCGCCTGTTGTCGGGCGGTGTCGGCGTCTAGCCCAAGATTATTGACCACCACCACGAACTCGTCGCCTCCGATCCTGGCGACCGTGTCAATCTCGCGAACGCTGGCCTTCAATCGTTTAGACACCTCGATTAGCAGCAGGTCCCCTGCTTCGTGGCCGTGTTCATCATTCAGTGGTTTGAAATTATCCAGATCCAGCACCATGACCGCGCCATGCTGACCGGAACGCTGCCCGGTCGCCATGGCCATCGCCAGCCGGTCTGACAACAGGCGACGGTTCGCGAGCTGTGTCAGGCTGTCGTAAAAGGCAAAGTTGCGAACCTGGATATCCATCATGCTTTTTTCAAGCGCAATACTCACCAGTTGGGCCGCTTCCTCAATGAGGGTGATATCCGTCTCGTCGGGTGTGTGGATTCGACGGTGATAGATCGCGAACGTACCCAGAACCTTGTGTGTTGACGAATAGATCGGCTGCGACCAGCAGGCTGCCACACCGGCGCGTGCGGCAAGCGCCTGATAACTTTCCCAATAAGGATGTGTGAGGATATCGCTGACGATGACACGTTCGCCCGTAAAAGCTGCCGTGCCACAAGAACCGTTTCCGAGTTGGACTTTGATTCCGTTGATCGCGGCGTTATAAAAATCAGGCAAACTGGGTGCGATGCCTTGACCCAGTTGTTTGCCGCCATCTTCAAGCAGCAGGATGCTGCATACCGTATCGGGATGCAGTTTCTCGATACCAGTCACCACGGCCAGCAATATCGCTTCAATCGGCTTGCCGCTGGCCATCATTTCCAGAATGCGGCTTCTGAACACAACGGCCTCATGGATCAGAACCAGCTCGGTGATTTCTGTGGAAAAGCCGATCAGGCTGGTCGGCAAGCCTTCCCGTTCAACGGGAACCTTGGTCGAGACGAAATGGCGCTTGTCACCCTTGACGATTTCTATCGTTTCATTGACCTTGACGCGTTCTTTGTCAACCAGCACTCTGGCGTCGACCAGCATCATCTGAGCGGCGAGCTCTTCGCCAAAGATCTCAAGGTCGCTTAACCCGAGAATGCGAGATAAGGGTCGCTGAAACAACGCCGTCACCGGCGGGTTGGCATAGAGGTAGCGACCGGCGTGATCCTTCATGTAGATGTGGGCATCGACGTTATCGAACACCAGGGTCAGTAATTCGTGTTCCTGGTTGAAACATTTGCGTAGTGCTTCGCGTTCCGTGATGTCAGTCGAGACGCCACACAGCCCCTCAATGCTGCCGTCCGCTGCGTAAAGCGGTACCTTGACAGTCCAGTAGCTACGCGCAGCACCGGTGGAAGCGACCACTTCCTCATCGCGTCCTTCCACACGCTGACCGTGCATCAGGACCAGTTCATCGCTACTTTCGATTCGACTGCTTTTCTCTACATCCAGAAAATCGCGGTCTGTTTTGCCGAGGATATCTTGCAGACTGGCCTGAAAAAGTTCACAAACACTTTTGTTGGCGAAGGTGTAACGACGCTTTGCGTCTTTCGTATAGATACAGGCGTCCACGCTGTCCAGAATGACCTCCGGATTGCGAATCACCAAGTTTTCCTGATTGGATTGACTGCCTGTCATCACGTTCACCGTTCTTCGGGGACGGTGTCAACGCGGCAACATAAACGATTCAGAGTGAACTGCCGCGACCCCGTCCATAAGGATAGCTTACTGCTATTTCAAAAAGTCAGGCCTTGCCAAATTGAATATGCCCAAACTCAGTGCTGGTTTGAGAGTGCAAGGAGTTCCTGATACTCAGTCGCGCGTTGCGCAAACTGTTCAAAGCTGTATTTTTCCAGCACGTTATCTGGGAAGTCCCTGTAGTGCCCTGCTACACATTGCTCATTACGCTTGATCTGGTTTTCCCACCACTGCGTAAAAACTTCCTGAACAAAATTGTTCCAGTCATCCACGGTCGCGTAATTAACTTCGCCATCACAGTAGTTGATCCAGCGCTTGGTGATATTCAAGCCAGTTTCTCCCGATTGTGTTTCAAACTCAAAAATGTTGCAGTGCGATATTAGCAAGCTTTCGCAAGCAAATTTGTCATGTAGTGCAAACATGAAAATCTCGTGATGCAAGTCAATTTTCTCGCACATTTTCTGTGCTGAGCCGGGTGACGCCTGTCGTAACAAGAAGGTCACATGCCGCTGCTATGGTGTCCGTTTAAGTTGAGAATCGGTCGCCACATCATTCTGGGTGAAGCGGCAGCACATGAACAAAACTTCGACTCATGTCAGCCTGACCACGCACTTACTAATCGTATGGATGCTGGCCAGTGGTTCACCCGCCTGGGCATATTCCCCCCTCAATACTGACGATGCTGGAACGACCGCCCGGGGTACCAATCAGATTGAACAGTACTATTTCGTCATTAATCAGTACGACCCGGCACAAGTCGCAGAACGGGCCGACAGTTCAGGCGAAGACTACCAGGGTGTGGGCACGGCACGGGCCTTCCCTTTTGTCTACATGCGCGGCCTGACCGACCACCTTGAGGCTTCGTTCAGCCCCACGTATTACGCCTCGCCGAACGGAAGTTTCTCGTCCTTCACCAACTACACCGCAGCGCTGAAGTGGCGCTTTCATGGCGATGGTGAGCACGGATGGAATTTTGCCCTCAAGCCGCAAATCATTCTACCGGCCACAGCAG
>CAIJKV010000193.1 GCA_903821335.1 uncultured beta proteobacterium | reverse complement strand
TGGTGCCGATGAAAGGAATCGAACCCTCGACCTTCTCATTACGAATGAGCTGCTCTACCGTCTGAGCTACATCGGCTAAGCCAAAAATTATATCAGAGCTTGCACTGGTGTGGAAATGAGAGCGCCGGCACACCTTCCTGGCCGCTCAGGGGGCTTTTGCCGTTGCGCCGCGAACCTCCAGCCGGATCGAATCCAGCGGCTCGCCGTTTGCATTGGTCAACGTGACCAGGTGTTTGCCCGGCCAGGGCATCCATTGCGCTGACCCGCCTTGGGCCAGGATATTGCCATCAATCACCCAGGTCAGGTCCTGCGAGACGCCAAGCGTATCGGCACGCAGGGCGACTCGTTGCGCCTGGGGTGGTATGTCAGGGTCAATCGCCAGGATGGTGTCTGTCGTGGGTGACGTAATACGTGCCGCCGTCGCTTGAGTGTTGCGTGTGACGGACTGCTCACCATCAACCCCCGGCAAGCCAAAATGTGTTTGTTCTGTGCCGGCCAGGAACCATTCGCTGCGAGTCGCCTCAAGCGGTGCCCCCGTCGCATCGTTGAAGTCAACTATTTGGCTGATTAACCCGGACGGTGCTGCAGGTTGCTGACTTGGGCGATTGCGATGCAGGAACCCCATGATGGTCGCCCAGATTGGCGCCGCGCCGGTCGTGCCGCTGACGTCCCACATGGCAGCACCATTTGCATTGCCAACCCAAACCCCCACTGTGTAGTGCGCGGAGTAGCCGACTGCCCAGTTGTCCCGCATGTCTTTGCTGGTGCCGGTCTTTACGGCCGTCCAGAAACGCGTCGCCAGCACGCTGTCGGTGCCAAACGTGCCGGCGCGTGCTTGCGGGTCTGCCATGATGTCGCTGACGATAAAGGCCGCGCGTGGGTCCAGCACCTGCTTGCAAGGGTGCGCCCGACCAGGTGTAGAAAGCGGTTGGGTATTGGCGTAGCAGCCACCGTTTGCGAGAGTGCGAAAGGCGTTGGTCAGGTCCAACAAGGAAACCTCGGCGCTGCCAAGTGCCAGGCTATAGCCGTAATAGCTGCCAGTCTCCTTAAGTGGTACTCCAAGAGTCTTGAGTTGATTGGCGAAGGCATCGGGTGTCACCATCACCAGTGTGCGTACGGCGGGCAGATTCAGTGATGACGCCAGTGCCGTGCGGGCAGAGATCCAGCCCTTGAACTTGTGGTCGTAGTTTTGTGGAATGTAGAGACCCGACCCGGTCTGCAGCTGCGCGCCCGAATCATTGAGCAGGCTGGCCGCTGTCAGGCGCCGTTCGGCAATCGCCTGGGCGTACAGAAAAGGTTTCAGTGTCGAACCGGGTTGGCGTAGTGCCAGTACCCCGTCGACTTGCTCGGCAAGACTCAATTTGCCCGATGACCCAACCCAGGCAAGCACCACGCCGGTCGCGTTGTCGAGCACCACCAGGGCACCATCCTGCACGTGACGGTTACGTAGCTCACGCAGCTGGCTCTGCAGGGTTTGCACAGCAAACCGTTGCAGGGGGCCGGACAGTGTCGTGACGATCTCACGTGGTACACCTGATTGCCTATCTTGTTGCTGTCGCCACTCTCCCAGAGCCCGCTTGCTGGCATGCGGTGCGACCCCCGCGCTGGGCTCAAAGGCCTTGCGTTGCAGGGCCTGGTCGACAAACAGATTCAGACCTGCACAAGGCTGGTCGACGATGGTCGGTTGCGGCACGTCCACCTCCAGCTTCACCCCCACCTCCATCCGCTCCTGCACCTGCACGTGCTCTTGGGGCAACGACATTGCTGGTGTCTGCTCTTGCACGGGCTCCATCAACAGCAGCACACCGCAGGCACGCCTCGCGACCTCGGCTGGTTTGGCATTGGGCCCGCGCACCAGCGCTGCGGTGACGGCAGCTTCGCGGTTGTCCAGACCTTGTGCTGCTTTTCCGAACAGCGTCTGGCTGACGGCATCAATCCCAACCATTTCGCCACGCAACGGAACCAGGTTGAGATAGGCTTCAAGAATCTGGTCTTTGCGCCAACGCAGCTCCAGCCTTTCTGCGCTGATCGTTTGTTCAATTTTTTGTTTGAAGTCGCGTCTGCTTTTCTTGTGCCGCAAGTCCTCGTCGAGCAAGCCCACCAATTGCATCGTGATGGTCGAAGCACCGCGTGTTTTCTGGTTCCAGAGATTGGCCCAGGCCGCCGAGGACACCGCGCGCCAATCGACGCCGCTATGCTCGTAAAACCGCTTGTCCTCACTTAGCACGATGGCTGCGCGAAAAGCGGGCGAAACCTCTTGAATGGTGACCCATCGTCCACGCCGGACATTGGCGTTCGTGCGCAAACGGTGCAAGGGTTCGGCGCTGCGATCCAAGATGCGAACGTCAGAGGGCAGGTACGACGCTTTGACTTCGGCAAAGGTTGGCAGGGCTTGCGCGACAGCCACGCTCATGACGAAGACCTGGGCGGAAAATGCCAGCACAGGTAACACCAAACAACGTCGCGCCGCGCGCATCACTGCACCCGGATCTTGCTGTTTGGCGCTTCTCCAAACATCTCCGGCGCATACATCGCTTCCACACGTGTTGCGGGCATGGAAAAGACACCGACGTTGTTCAGACGAATCGTGTATTGGATTTTGGAAACTCCCTTGGGAAGATATTCGTAATACGCTCTGAACGACTCAAAGCTGCGCTCCTGATACGCAAGCCAAGCCGTGCCGTCGTCCGCTTCGCGTTGCGTGGCCATGACAGAGTCGCGCCCCATTCCGCTGCCCAAGATGGTGGCACCGGCGGGAATGGGATCGGTGAGTGCTACCCAGGTCATGTCGGCCGAGGCATTGACCTCCAGCGTCACGCGTAAGACGTCGCCGCGGCTATACGTTGCGGCGGGCAGGGACTTGTCGGCTTGTTCGACAGGCGTCACGGACCGTTTGACTTGATAGCCGGCAAAGCGCGGTGCCCTGACCGGTACGGCGGCCAGCGATTGCAGGGTGAGCCAGGGCTTGCCTGTACCCTGGAACGCCACGGTCAGGGGCGCGGCCACATTGCCAGCAGGCCAGGGCAGCAACATGGCCAGGTCGCCCTGGGCCTGCCCACCGCCCGCTGGCATCGTCAGCGAGGCGCTTGCCTTGCCCAGATTCGCAGTGACGGTGCCCGCCACCGGTGTGTTTTCAAAAGCCTTGGAAAATTTCTCAACGGCAAGGCTGCCCCACAGGTTGGACGTGGTAGTGGACCACGCTCCTTTCTGTTGCCGGGCAAGCAAGCCAGTTGTCAGACCCGCCAGATCACTGCGCCATGTGGGGTCGTTCATCACGGTCAGCAGCAGGCGCGCGGCATTGGCGTCGCCGTTTTGCATCATCCACCACCATTGATCGTCGCGCTCGGTGCTGAACGTGACGCGGGTGCCTTGAACGTTTAGTCGCGCTCGCAAGATTTTCTGGGTCAGTGCAATATGTTTTTCCCGCTGGCGGATCGCAGGCATGCGCTTGAGGATATTGAGCCAGTCGATCACGGCATGCGTTGGCCACAGTTTGGGCTCGATGGCGATGGAGTCGAGCATTTTCGGATGTGCTTTGCCATAACGGGACAAGGCTTCAATGGCGGCAATCTTACGCACATCCAGGTCGGCCAACGGGCTCCAGAACTGGCGTTCGATGCGGCCCTCAACGAAGCCAGCCAGACCGTCAAGCATTGATGTCGCCAGGCCCGCAGGCAGCGCAAAACCAGCATCCAGTGTTTGGGCTTCGTGCGCGGCTGCCAGCAGGTAGGCTGTCAGGACGTCGCTGCCATGATTGTCGTCGCCGTCGTGCGTCGGGAAATAATTTGCCAGACCGTCCGCATCAAGATAGCCGGGCATTTGCTGCAACAGCTTTTGCCACATTGCCTGGTCGCGCAGTCCCAGGGCTTTGCTGGCACCTTGTTCGAGACAGGCAAAAGGGTAGTTGATGAACCAGGTCCTCACGCCAGGCAGACCTTGGGCCAGACTGGCATTCAACGATAGCTGCAACCCACCCTGGCCGGGCAGGGCGCCAACCGGTTGTTTGACGCTCAGGGTCATGGTGTCGTCGAGCTGCGAGAGGGTGGCTTGTTGAACCGCAATCGGTACGACCGGCACCAGTCGCTGCGACACCTTGAGCGCATCCTGGGCCTTGCTCAGCGTATCTTTCGCCTCGATCTCCCAGTCGATTTTGGCTGTCGTACGAGACAGCATCGGTGCGGTCACCTGCCAGCTCACCAGACCTGCTTCGTTGGGCGCCAGAGAGAGGGCTTGCGGTGCAAACTCCAAACCCGTGACGTGCGGGGTGACCATCAGTTTCATCAACGCATTGGTCGTGTTGCGCAAGGTGAACTGTGCGCGATATTGATCTTGCTCGCGCACCAGTGGCGGCAAGCCACTGATGATTTGCAGATCCTGCGTACTTTGAATACTGGTTCTGCCGGTGCCGAACAGGCCCGTAGACATGTCGGCGACGGCCACGATTTCAAAAGCGGAGATCGAATCATTCAGCGGCACGGTCAGACGCGCCTGACCGTTGGCGTCGAGCACGACCAATGGGTTCCAGAGCAGCAACGTATCAAACAACTCGCGCGTCGCGCTTCGGCCACCACTTCCACCGGCTGGCACCGCCTTGCGCCCGTAGTGCCGTCGTCCGATGATTTCCATTTGCGCGGTGGATGTAGACACCCCCCAGGCGCGTTGCTCGAGCATGGCTTCAAGCACATTCCAGCTCTTGTTTGGCATGAGTTCCAGCAACGCCTTGTCCACCGCTGCGACTGCCACCTCTGCATGCGCGGCAGGC
>CAIJKV010000192.1 GCA_903821335.1 uncultured beta proteobacterium | reverse complement strand
TTGTTGGTCGTTTTCATCATTGAAGTTTTCTTTTGGCTAGCCTGATGTACTCGGGAGACTTCCGTATAAGACCTCCTCAGGCAACGCTACCCGTCGGACGGCACGCACGCTTTCCATTTTAACAATTATATTGTCGGTAACACGATGTAAGCATGTAGAATTTAGTGTATAAACCCCGGCAACCTGAAGCAGACCATGTCAAAAGATATTGGTTCCATCGTTGAGCAACTGACACCCATTTTCCGTGATGTGTTTGATGACGATGAATTGGTCGTCGAAGCCACCATGACTGCGGATGACGTGGATGAATGGGACAGCCTGGCGCATATCCGATTGATTGTTGCGATCGAGCAGGCTTTCAAGCTCCGGTTTTCTGCTGGCGATATTGCCAACTTTGATAATGTTGGCTCAATGGCTGAACTGATCTTGAAGAAACAGGCCAGCGCCTGAGATGGCTTGAGTTGTCATGGCCTGCGCCTCACGCAAGCCGACACGCGTGCCGCGAACGTTTTTCTTGCGACCATTCACGCTGGCGCCAAACCAAGTGGCCCTTGCGCACGTAATGATAAAGTTCCTGTCGTCGTCTGAAATCAACACATTCTGCCCTGAACGCATACCAGCCTGCCGAATTATTAATGGTTTTTAAATATGCTTTTTAATTCGACCGAATTTATCTATCTGTTTATGCCGGTGGTATTTGCAGGTTTTTTTCTGATCGCCCACAAGAGTCATCAAGGTGCGATTGCCTGGCTGGCGGCGGCCTCGATATTTTTTTACTCCTACTGGAGTCTTTACGCCTTACCGATCATGATATGTTCGATATGTATCAATTATTGGTTCGGCGTGCGGTTGTCAAACCCCGCCCTGAGAAACCGGCAAGGTTTCCTGATTTTTGCGGTGACAGCCAATTTATTGGCGCTTGGATATTTCAAATACGCCAATTTTTTCATTGAGAATACAAACGCCTTGCGCGATCTCATGGGCATGGAGACGTTGAGCTCTCTTGATGTGGCGTTGCCGATCGGCATATCGTTCTTCACTTTCACCCAGATCGCTTTCCTGGTGGATAGCTACCAGGACACAGTGAAAGAGCGGAATTTTGTTCAGTACGTTCTATTCGTATCCTTTTTTCCTCATCTGCTTGCCGGCCCGCTCATTCATCACAAGAAGATGATGCCGCAGTTTTCGGACCCGTCAATTTTCAAGATCAATAAGGAAAAAATTGCGCTTGGAATCGCCATTTTTACAATCGGACTTGCCAAGAAAGTATTGATTGCCGACACCCTGAGTGGCTTTGTCAACGGTTTCTTTAATTCCTTTCTTCAAGACAATCTGCCAAGCTTCTGGATCTGCTGGCTCGGGTCGCTGGCGTACACATTCCAGCTGTATTTTGATTTCTCCGGCTATTCGGATATGGCCGTAGGCCTGTCTTTACTCTTTGGCATCTGGCTGCCCTTCAATTTTAATTCGCCTCTCAGGGCGACAAGCATCATTGATTTCTGGCATCGGTGGCACATCACGCTTACAAATTATGTCGGCCAGTATCTGTACACCCCACTGAGCCTAAAGTTCATGAGAATGGGACAGGGAAAGGCTGCAGTAACCGAAACGATTGTGACACTGATCATTCCGACCCTGATAGTCTTTCTGCTGCTGGGCTTGTGGCACGGATCTAACTGGAATTTTGTGGTGTATGGCGGCATGCACGGCCTGTACATTGTCGTGAACCACATCTGGAGAAAGTTTTTTCCTCCACCCAATAAAAAGAACAAAAGCTTACAGCGTTTTAAAACCGCAAAAATGGTGACGGGCGGGGCCCTGACTTTTCTTGCGGTGGATATTTCGTTCGTGATGTTCCGGGCTGACAGTGTTTCTACAGCGATTGAGATTTACAAGGGCATGCTGGGCTTTCACGGCTTCCACTTTGGAACGATGGAAGAATGGTTTTCAGGGCTTGGGTTAGAGCTTCTGGTTATGGTTGTGTCCTTCGTGATTATTTACCGGTTACCCAATACGTTAAGTTTCGTTCCTGCCTCGAAAATAAGTTTCCCCAATCGGGAAAAACTGATCATGCCGTTTATCGTGATCTCGCTTGGCGTGATCTGTGGGCTGTGCTATCTGGCGTTGTTCCAGTCCGCCCCGTTCTTGTATTTTCAGTTTTAAGCCTGGCCTGGGTTCCGGAAAAATTGAATCCAGGCAGTTCTTCTTTTAAGTTAGCACGATGTCATACTGTTCTTGCGTGTAACCACTTGATACTTCAAGGGATATTTGCTTGCCGACAAAATCGCCCAGCATGGCCAGATGCTGGCTTTCTTCCTCAAGAAACAGGTCAACCACGCCCTGCGACGCCAGGATACGAAATTCCTTTGGGTTGAACTGACGCGCCTCGCGCAGTATTTCGCGCAATATTTCGTAGCAGATACTTCGGTTTGTTCGCACGTTGCCGCGGCTCTGACAGGTGGGGCAGGGCTCGCATAGCTGGTGGGCGAGGGAGTCGCGCGTACGTTTGCGCGTCATCTCCACCAGTCCGAGTTGGGTAAAACCATTGACCGTCATGCGCGTCCGGTCATGCGCAAGCGCCTTTTTTAGCTCGGCCAGCACCGCCTCGCGATGTTCGAGGTCTTCCATGTCGATGAAATCCAGGATGATGATGCCCCCCAGATTGCGCAGACGCAACTGGCGGGCAATCGCTTGCGCCGCTTCCAGATTGGTTTTGAAGATGGTGTCGTCAAAATTGCGGCCACCCACGAAGCCGCCTGTGTTGACGTCGACCGTCGTCAGTGCCTCGGTCTGGTCGATGACCAGGTACCCTCCCGACTTCAAATCGACGCGGCGAGCGAGCGCGCGCACGATTTCGTCTTCAATATTTGCCGTGTCGAACAACGCCCGTTCGCCGCTGTAGTGCCGGATGCGCTCCGAGACCGACGGCGTGTAAGTTTGTGCCCAGGTCGTTAATTCGGCGCAGGTGCTGCGCGAGTCGACCAGAATCTGATTGGTCATCGGGGTGACCATGTCACGCAATACACGCTGAGCAAGCGTCAAGTCCTGGTGCAGCATGCTGGACGCGGGCAGGGTGCGGGCAGCCGCTTGCACGTTCGCCCACAGTTTTTTCAGGTAAGCCAAGTCGGCCAGTATTTCTTCGTCGCTGGCACCCTCGGCTTGTGTGCGAACAATAAATCCGCCCTTTTCGTCGGCTGGAACCAGCGTTTGCAGGCGTTCGCGCAATGCCTGGCGCTCGGCTTCCGAGCCGATTTTCTGGGAGATGCCGATATGCGGGTCGTGCGGCAAGTACACCAGCATGCGCCCGGCGATACTGATCTGGCTGGACAGACGCGCGCCCTTGGTGCCCAGGGGATCTTTGATCACCTGAACCATCAGGCTCTGCCCCTCGAACAGCAACTTCTCTATCGGCGTGGGATTCGTGTTCGCCGACCGTTCAATGCGGTTCTCGCGCAAGTCGGCGATATGCATGAAGGCGGCGCGTTCAAGCCCGATGTCGATAAAGGCGCTCTGCATGCCTGGCAACACGCGCACGACGCGACCCAGGTAAATGTTGCCAACATGCCCCCGCTGAATGCTGCGCTCTATATGCAGTTCCTGGATCGCCCCGAGGGCCACGAGGGCCACCCGTGTTTCGAAGGGCGTGACGTTGATGAGGATGTCTTCGGTCATGTGGAGTCTCTGCGGATATGTGCGTACGGAATTGTGCTATAGTAGCGGGCTTGGCAGTACTAAAGTACAGGGGTTCAAAACAACCCACGGCACGCAAGTGACGTAACCTGTACCGAAAAGCTGCAGAGAGCGAAATAAACGATGTGTTTGCAAGATGCGGTCAGTTGCTTAGATAGTCATATCGGCAGCGGTGCTTGAAAAAGCCAGCCAAGTCAGCAAGCGCGTTGTGATGACAGGAACTTTATTTGTACCTGACCATCAGATTGACATGAAATTGTAAAAAACTTCAAAGTCAATTTGACAGAGTCAAAAAAGTCCTTCATAATCTCGTTTCTGTGCTGCCGAAACAGCAACGCACGAAAGTGCGAAGCGGTAGGCAGCAAAGCAGTACGCAGTACCTTGTTCTTTAAAAATTTGACAACCGATAAGTGTGGGCGCTTGGAATGAGTGCGCAGTTTACTTAGCTGTAACAGGTTAAGTAGATGCTAACGAAATCAAGTGCTCATAAAGAAGTAAGGTAGTAATTT
>CAIJKV010000191.1 GCA_903821335.1 uncultured beta proteobacterium | reverse complement strand
GGCAGAACGAGTTTGTGCCATGGCAGATTGGGGCGGTGATGTAAGGATGTTTTACAGGCCTAGCCAGAAGCGGCCCCCTACGCCAAGAGCTGCTGCCAGCACACCCAGGTTCAGGTTGATGAAGACCAACAGGCGAATTTGGGCCATGGCTTGGCCGCCTGTGGGCCAGTCCTGAGCGTCTACGGCGGCTTTCAGTCGTTTGAATGGAACGGCGTAGAGGTACGCGAAGATCAGTGTCATCACGGCTGCCAGCAACAGCATCAGGTGCACATACCAGACAACGTTGCGCATGCCACCATGCAGCAAAATAATCCAGCCGCCAGTCAGGAATAACACCACGATAGAAATCTTGACCCAGAGAAAAAATCGTTTGAAAACGCCCGTCAGCAAACGCAAGCGCTCTGGCGGCTGCAGGGTTTCGGCTGCGGTCGGACGCAGTGACGAATGCGCAAAAAACATGCCCCCCACCCAGATCAAAGCGGCGAGAACGTGTAATACGTAGGCGATTGCCATGTTTTCCTCAAAATTTTGTGTAAAAACTGACTGCGCTCTATTTTGAACCAATTTTGCCCAGCCTTGCGCTTTAACCCCCTGGCGCCAAGGCCTTTGCGCCCACACCGATCGACAATTAATGAATCTGTCCGCCCCGCAGTTGACCATGACGGTGTTGATACGAGGCGTATCATGCCTGACCGCCGTTAAACGGACTGGACGTCATGCTGGCACACCTTCAGCGGCGGATTTCAGCCAGGAACTTGGCGGCACGATCAGAGGCCGGACGGGTAAAGAACGTCTGCGGCTCGGCTTGTTCGACGATCCTGCCAGCGTCCATGAACCAGATGTGGTCGGCCACCTCACGCGCGAAGCCCATCTCATGTGTCACGCACATCATGGTCATGCCGTCGTCGGCCAACTCGCGCATCACCGACAACACTTCGCCCACCATTTCCGGGTCAAGCGCGCTGGTCGGTTCGTCAAACAGCATGACAGGTGGGTTTTGCGACAACGCCCGGGCGATGGCCACACGCTGCTGCTGACCACCGGAAAGCTCTCCAGGGAACGCATCGACCTTGGCACCAAGACCGACTCGATTCAATAACTTGACGGCCATCTCGTATGCCTGAGCCTTGGGTGTTTTTTGTACTTTGATCAAGCCGATCGCAACGTTCTGGGTAGCATTCAGATGTGGAAACAAGTTGAACTGCTGAAAAACAAAACCGATACCACTGCGCATATGGTTCACATCGACGCCTGCCCCATGAATATCCTGGCCATCAACCGTGATGCGGCCTGATTGGATTTCCTCAAGCCGATTCACGGTGCGGATCAGTGTCGATTTTCCAGACCCCGACGGCCCGCACACGATCACGACCTGGCCGCGCGCCACGGTCGCACTGATATCCGTTAGCGCCTTGAAATTTCCATACGATTTATTCACGTTGGCAAACGTTATCATTGCGTGGGTCGTAAGCATCAGTGACTATCCCGATTTGATCTTCTGCCCTGCTCGACGCTGCGTTCCAGCAGTCGCACACAAGAGGTCAAAATAAAGCACAACATGAAATAAATAATGGCTAGCAGGAAATACACGTCGAAAGGTTTGGTCAGTAAGATCGCGTTGACCTGATTGGCGGCAAAAGTCAGTTCATGCACACTGATCACATAACCAAGCGATGTTTCCTTGATCGTGGAAATGAACTGGTTCAACATGCTGGGCAACATGTTGTAAAGCGCCTGCGGCAAGATGATCAGGCGCTTGGTCTGCATATGCGTCAGCCCGATTGCGCGCGCAGCTTCGTTTTGCCCTGCAGGGAGCGCGTCGATCCCCGCACGTATCACCTCGGCGAGATAAACGCTTTCATAAAACACCAGCGCGATCAGCATCGTGACCACGCCCGGCACCGACAGGCCGAACAAGCCTGGCAAGGCAAAGTATGTCCAGAAAATGAACATCAGCAACGGTAGCCCGCGCACCAGGTAAACCAAGCCTTGTGCCGGTAAACGCAGCCAACGCAGGGGACTGGTCAGCGCCAGTGCGATCAATACGCTGCAAGGGAACGCCAAACCGATGCCGCATACTGCCAGGATCAACGTCATGGCCAGTCCACCAAGCGGACCGTGGGGATACTGCCCCAGCAACAGCAACAGCCAGTAGTCGCGCAGGATATCAATCATGCTCTGCGCCCGGCAATGCGGTAATGACGTTCAAGGGCATGACCGCCCACCATGATCACGAGCGAGACCATCAGATAGAAAGCCGTCGCGATCAGGAACACTTCAAGTGTCCGGAAGGTCTGCGCCTCGATCATGCGGGACGCATAAGTCATTTCGGTCACCCCGATCGCCATGAGCAAACTGGTGTTCTTGAAAATCAGCAATGTCGAATTCACAAGTGCCGGCATGGCGTTGCGCAGCGCCTGTGGGATCACGATGTCTCGCATCGTCTGGAAAAAAGTCAGGCCAAGCGACCGGGCGGCCTCTCGCTGACCTGAAGACACCGACCGCATGCCACTTCGCAGATCCTCGCTGACGAAGGCAGCCAGACAAAGACCAATGGCGATGGCACCACTGAAAAAACCGCCACCATGACCATTCAGCCACTGTTGCATGGCGCCCGGCAACAAGCCGCTGATACCGAAATACCAGAACAGAATCTGGACCAACAGCGGAACGTTGCGGTGATAAGCGACGTAAACGGCAACAAAGGCTGTGCCGGCGCGCGTGTGCATCGCGCGCAACACGGCCAGCCCCAGTCCGACGCCGAACGCCACCAGCCAGGCCAGCACAGTGAGTTCAACGGACGCTATCATTCCATTTGCGATGATGGTGCCGTTTTCGCCCTGCAACAGGTTGGCTGGATTAAACAAAGTCGCCTTATATCGACACAGTCGATCGGTAAAAAATTTAGCGAAAATAATGACGGATACCTGTTCGCACCAGGTATCCGCCCGGATCGATCAGCGCGGGATGGGCGCGATCACAAATTCACGCGGAGCCTTGTACGGGCTATCCGCACCCAGCCACTTTGCGTAGATTTTGGCTGCTTCACCACTTTTTTCCATGGCATCGAGCTGGTCATTGACCGCTTTGAGAAGAGGTGCTTCGCCTTTCTTGACGCCCACGCCCCAGGGTTCGGGCATCAGTGACTCAGGAATAATGCTCATGGGTGTCTGGGCTGCGACCTGAGTCTGGAACTTGATCAGACTCAGTTCAGACAAAGCGAATGCATTGACTTTGTTCTGCATCAGCGCCATGAAAGCGGTTGGCGGGTCCTGGAAGGTCACGACGGTGGCGGTCGGGATTTTTTCACGCACGGCGCTTTCCGACGTCGAGCCTTTGGTGGCGCTTACTTGCTTGCCAGCCAAATCCGAGAGTTTCTTGTACCCATCGGCCGTGCGAGCCATCACTTTTTGCTGGCTCACGAAGTACTGGTGACTGTAGTCAATCTGCTCGGCACGCTGTGGTGTAAAGCCCAGATTGGCGATCACGATGTCCACCCGGCCCTGGTTGAGCTCTGGGATCCGTGCCTCGACCGCCAGCAATTTGAGCTCTGTCTTGACGCCCAGGCTCTTGCCGATCGCGTTACAGAAATCGACGTCATAGCCCTTGACCTCACGCGTCGCCTGGTCGGCAAAACTGAACGGGTCCGACGTGCCAAGCGTGCCGCACACGAGCGTGCCGCGCTTCTGAATGTCGCTGAGCTGATCCGCCCAGGCTGCCTGCGAAACCAGGCAAAGCGCAATAGAAATACCTGTCAGTGCATGTTTGGTAACGCTGTTCATGTAGAACTCCTGATGGACAAGTGGGACGTTTAAGGAAAATATTTTTGAGACGGCCTAGCCAATCGTTACGGTCGGGATACTCAGGAAAGCGCCCGGACGGCCTGGCCAATCCGTGCACAACCTTCTTCGATCATATCGGTTGAGGTCGCAAAAGAAATCCGCAGGTGACCCGCCATCCCGTACGAGGTACCGTCGATCAAGGCTACTCCATGATCGAGCATATCGTTCATGACATCAATATCGGAGTGCAGGGTCTCACCCGTAGCGGCTCGTTTACCAAGCAAGCCCGCCACACTCGGAAATACATAAAAGGCACCATCCGGGCAGAGGCACTCAATGCCCGGGATGGCATTGAGCAACGAGACAATGCAGTCCCGGCGTTGCTGGTAGGCCCGGGCGACGTCCTCCACGCAGGCTTGCGGTCCTGTCAATGCCTCAATGCCGGCAAACTGGCTCACCGCGCTGGCACAGGTCGTGCTCTGCGTGATGACCAGGTTAATCGCCTTGATCAGGCTTTCGGGACCGGCACCGTAACCCAGTCGCCAGCCGGTCATCGCGTAGGCCTTGGAAAGCCCGTTGATCACCAGCGCGCGTCCCGACAGGTATGGCGCCATCGCCAGGGGCGCGACGTGCCGTGCGGCACCGTAGACAAAGTGCTCATAAATCTCGTCGCTCATCAGCCACACGCGTTCGTGCCGGCGCAGTACCTCGCCCAATGCCGAAAGTTCATCCGCGCTATAGACAGCGCCCGTGGGGTTGCCGGGTGTGTTCAGGATCAGCCAGCGCGTTTTGTCAGTGACGGCCGCTTCGAGCTGCGCGGGCGTGAGCTTAAAGCCTGACGCAGCTGGACAATACACAATGACGGGAGTGCCGCCGTTGATGGACACCATGTCGGGGTAGGAAACCCAATAAGGCGCCGGAATGATGACTTCGTCGCCCGGTTCAAGTGACGCCATCAGCGCGGTGAAAATGATGTGCTTGGCACCCACGCCAACCACCACCTCATTAGGTGTAAAAGTCAGCCCGTTTTCATTTTTCAGCTTTTGAATGATGGCTGCGCGCAGGCTGGGCGTACCCATGGAACTCGTGTATCGAGTCTGTCCAAGCTGCAGGGCCTTTATACCCGCCTGGACGATATGTGGGGGGGTGTCGAAGTCCGGCTCACCAAGGGTGAAGTCAATAATGCTCTTGCCTGACGCGCGCAAAGCGTCGACGCGGGCCTTGGCCGCCATGCTTGGCGAAGGTTTTATCACTGAAAAACGACTGGCAACGATGCTGTCCATGAGTGCCTCAAGTTGACCTGTATAACCTGGCTGAAATATTGCGTTTCATTGTGGAGTGATAATTAAATACAAAAAAGCGATTTTTTTTTATAGTTTTATATCGAAAAAAT
>CAIJKV010000190.1 GCA_903821335.1 uncultured beta proteobacterium | reverse complement strand
CGCCACAAAAATCGACAACGCACGCACGTTGCTCGCCCCGGAAACAGCCGTGCGCGCAATGTACACCTGACAGACAATGGTGGCGACGGCATAGCCAAAAGCGCTGACTGAGCGCCAGAGCACCAGTTCCAGGACTGAATGTGCCGCGGCAAGACCCATCAGGCTCACTGTCGAAATCACCACACTCAGGCCGAACGCGCGACGCAACCCGAGCCGATCCACCAGTCCGCTGCCAAATAACGTGCCAACCCCCGCGACCAACATATAGGCCATGATCGGCGCACTGATCGCCAACTCTGCGCTCATCTGCCGCGCGGCCGGATCGACCATCTCCTTGACATACAAGGTAAAGAAAGAGCGCAACAGTTCTTCAGACAGCACGAACAGAAAAAGTGCGGTGCGTATATCCCGGGCCTGTGGTTGGTACCACGACTCGGCAAGTCCAATAGCCAGTTCGCTCTGCGCGAAACGCTTGCGAAGCAACACAATCTTTGCATTGGACAGGCGCAGCAATTCGCCAAAGGGGCCATGCTCAATCTGGTGAAGAACCCGATCGACCTTGCGGGTTTGTATGCCACTGATCATTGCCCGCCAGGTGTCCATTGGACGCATGATCCACCGCACAATAAAAAACAAGGCGATTTCAAGCCCGGCAATCAACGCGACGATCGACACGACCAGCGCATCGCCAAACATGACCCGAAGCTTTTCCTGAATATACGAGGCGCGCACCGCCACAATCACCCGAGGGGCCTCGCCCGCGGACTCGATTTGCTGGGTCACAATATCTTGCGGCTTGAGGTCAGAAAAATCCGACCGCACGCTGGCGTATTCACGGCCCCCGTCACGCTGGACTTTGATGAAGGCGATCTCGGGATTTTCCTTGAGCGTTTCGGCCAGGAAATCTTCCATACCGACCAGCGACTCGTAGGGAATGCCCAACTTGATGGCGTCATCGACTGTGGTACGAACCGAACTGGCGATGACGTTGCTTTTGGCCAGTAACTGGGGCAGCAGTATTTTTTCGAAGTGTCCCAGAGTCAGCCACGTCAGGAGCGCCACGGCGCACACGCTGCACACGAGAAACAGTGCGTAGGATTTTCGCGCGAGCAACCTCTCGACACTGACAGTCAATGGCTTGTTCATCTCGGCTGGCATGCACTGCCTTGCGCGCGATCGAGCCGATCGGAATTTGCAACCTGCGTGGCGAGATCGCAAATTTCACTGCGTGACGCGTCTGGACTGGAAGGCGTTTCACCACGCAATATGGCACCGGCCGAATGAATCAGGCGATCCAGGCTGAGGAAAAGGTACACCAGGACTGGCGCCAAAAATACCAGGGCCGCCCCACAAAGCAATAGCCAGTACTGTATCAAGTGGGCGCGCGCGTCGGCAAGCAAGGCCTTGGCCTCTGAATTATCGACACGCAGTATCAGGTCAGCGACGGTGTCTCCGATTGGATCGCGCACGGACCAGACCTGAATGAAATTTGAGGCGTGGCTCGAATCGAACCACATCACTTTACGTGCCTGGCGGTGCGCCAGGATCGCACTCAGCGACTCGGCCTCAGGCACCGAAGCACCTGCCTGCCAGAATATTTTGCCGGGTTCGACCTTGCTGTCAAGCAGCTGTATCGACCGGATGTCGGGATATTTCTCAATCACGTTTTCAAGCATCGACCTGAGCTGCACGTTGCTTTGCAGGGGCAGGCCAAACGCAAGGGACCGTTCGACATCGCTCTGGAGCGACTGCGCGGGGACGCTGATCCGGGACGAATTGACCTCAAACAGCAAAGTCTGAAAACGATAAAACTGGAGCACCGCAAGCAGGCTCAGCAAAAAAAATAGTATGGCGATGACCACCGAGGCCATCTTTAACTTTTGAAGCATGTGGTCAAGTAGCGAAGGAATTTAAAAACATCCGGAGGATGAGGTGATTCTAAACGACCGCGCTACCTTTGGCCTATTTAACCTGCTTCCAGTCCACAGAGTGTGCAAAGAAACGCACGCCTCCTGTGCCACCCGGTTTCCACGCCCCGGGATGGCTGCTAAAGCCCTTGGCAAGCGAGACCTCGAGCGCGTTGTGCAAGCCTGCCTGGGTCATCATCGGCCCACTTTTTTCCAGTTTTGCTCCAGAGATCAGGTCAGGCCGCACGATGGCGATGTGGCCAGGCTTATTGGGGTCGGGGTTTTCGAACGCCGCCACCACCAGCATGCCCTGGTTGGCCTGGGTCTGTGCCGCGACGACGTCGGCCACCGCCTGCCATCCGCTATCAGTCCCCTTCGGACTTGCCAGCCACCCCATCTGGGCATTGGCCAGCAAATTCTGACGGTGTTCGGGTGGCCGCAGCAAATAGACGCCCACACGCATCGCGGCGCTGGCCACAAAGGCTGAGCAATGCGTATGGGCACCCGACCCCGCCGGCCAGGCCTTGCCCGACTCACCGGTTTGCCAGTTGATCTGGAAGCCTGGCAGCCACAGGTTCTCGACGTTGGTATGGTCAAGAAATTTGCGCAAGCGCTCACCCTCTGCGGTCATTGGACCGCAGCAGGAGGTTTCTGCAAGGGCCAGTGTTGGCAGACAGGCCAGGATGGCTAGAAAACTGCGGCGGTTGATCGTGCAGACGGCGTTGTGTTGCGGCGTTGTCATCATCATGTTTCATGCGTCCCAATTTTTCGTCAGTCCTGAAGCAGAACAGTTCGATCGCCAGTCTACGCACAGATCTCGGTCTGTCAACGTCAGGCCTGCGGGTCATCGAGGCACTGTATTTTGGTGATGGCGCTTCCTATGTTTGACAGCGCACAGTCAACGCTACGTAATGCGCTTAAATTCACTCAACTTAATCCAGTTGAGAACCTCAAAATGAAGATTGACAGACGCTTCAGAGTAATCCTGGTGATCACAATGCTTGCGATGAGCTTGTCCGCATGCGAAAAGCCGGGCCCCGCCGAAACAGCGGGCAAGCAAATCGACAAGGCCGCTGAAAGCGTGACCCATTCGCTGAACAACACGATCCATCAGACTGAAAAAGCGCTTAAGAACTAGACCCTGTACCAATCCCTGACCGCCGTCACATAACGCTCCACACCCGCCGTCACGCTGGCGGCTTCGAGTGCGCCATACGACAGGCGCTGATAGTTGGCCTGTTGTGTGTCCATGAGACCAAAGGCAAAGCCCGGAACCGACACGACTTTGTGCTTTTCCGCCATGGCGCGATTAAAGGCGAGCGCGTCCTGACCAGCTGGTAAACCTGGCAGTTTCATCAGCACGTAAAACGCACCCTGTGTTTGGGGAAACTGGACCAGATCACCGAGCGACCCCAGCACCTGATAAACATTGTGCCGAACGGCAGCCAGCGCTTGAACCTTGGGTTGCACCCAGGCACGTCCAAATTTCAATACTTCCAGCGCCAACAACTGCGATGGAACAGGCGCGCAAATCAGATTGGTGTCCTGGACCTTATTCATGGCGTCAAAAAGATCTGCCGGAAACACCACATAGCCCAGACGCCAACTGGCCATGCCATAATTTTTGGACATGGAATAAAAAGACAGTGTGTGCTGG
>CAIJKV010000189.1 GCA_903821335.1 uncultured beta proteobacterium | reverse complement strand
GGGCAAAACCATTTTTGTTTCCATCATCCACGACATTACCGCGCGTATAGCCGACGAAGAGGCGTTGGCCTTGCAGTCCTCGAAACTCGCAGCAGAGTTGATCCTCGCCAACATTGCCAACAAAGAACTGACCTTCCAGAATGGAGATAAGGCCAAGCGGGCGGCTGAACTGGTGATCGCTAATATAGAACTGGCCTTCCAACGCGAGGAGAAAGCCAAGCGAGCAGCCGAATTGGTTGCTGCCAAGGTAGAACTGGCCTTCCAGAGTGAAGAGAAAGCCACGCGAGCAGCCGAGTTGGTTCTCGCCAAAATAGAACTGGCATTCCAGAGTATAGAGAAAGCCAAGCGAGCAGATGAATTAGTTGCGGCCAAAGGACAGATAGACTTTCAGGACAAAAGAATAACGAGCAAGGCGTCAGAGTTGCTGGATTCCGCCAGCGACGGGATCCAGATCCTGGACGAGACGGGCCGGTTGATGCAATGCAGTCGCTCATTTGCGAGGATGCTGGGCTATACCCAGGAAGAAATTCTCGGGCGCAAGATAATGGATTGGGATGCCAATTTATCGATTAGTCAAATTTCCCGAATGCTTAAGGACTTGATTGGCACGTCCAAAATATTCGAGACGATTCATCGCCGTAAAGACGGCACATTAATTGATGTTGAAATCAACGCCAAAGGAATCCTAATAAACGGCAAGAAACATGTCTACGCCTCTTCACGCGACATCACGGAGCGCAAGCGTCTCCAAGAGCAGATCGAGCAGTTGGCCTTTTATGATCCGTTGACGAAATTGCCCAACCGGCGCCTATTGGATGATCGACTGAACCAAGTCGTCGTCGAGAACCGACGCAGCCGTTGCCATGGCGCCGTGCTCTTTATCGATCTCGATAATTTCAAACCCCTCAACGATGCATGGGGGCACGATGCTGGCGATGTGCTATTGGTCGAAGTGGCTCAGCGTTTGAAGTCCAGTGTGCGGGAGGTCGACACAGTGGCCCGCACCGGCGGCGACGAGTTCGTTGTAGTGATTTCCGAACTCGAGCAGGATCTGGCAATCGCCAGGCAGCGAGCCCTGGAAATTGCGGAAAAGATTCGCCTGACCTTGGACGAACCGTACGTTCTTGAAATGCAGCACAATGAAGAAGCTGCGTTGAAAGTCGAGCATCATTGCACGGCCAGCATCGGTGTAGTCATATTCTCCGGGGATGCCGCGAGGAAGGCTGAGTTACTGAAGCGGGCAGACGACGCGATGTATCAGGCTAAAGAGGCCGGCCGTAACCGAATCCAGTTTGATGATGTGGTGCTATGAATCTCCGCTTCGGGTCGATTCCGCAAGCACAGGTCGTTGAGACAACAGCCGCTAACGCATAGCGAAAGTTCGAGCTGTGGCGACACAATTTTAGTTTTTTGATCAAAATCAGGCATTGGCAACTCGATCAGGTCGTGATCACACCAGCTTACGTCTGCCAAGCAGCGTGCCGACGCCGCCCCGGGCGCTGGCGTGCCGTCAGCCACGCTTGCGCAGCCGAGACCGGCACAGGGGTGTCGGATCAGTGAGGCCCGTTGTCTGAGCCCCGCCAGGGGCGAGTTTCGGGCATCACCCGACAACACCAGTCGGTCGATGGGTCAGTCCGGGCGTTCAGCCCGGACCAAGCGCGCGTGGCTGACGGCACGCCAGCGCCCGGGGCGGCGTCGGGACTTACAACGTGATAAAGCGCTACCCCACCAACCCCACAGACATCCCCCCGCAAACATAAAGCAGTTGACCGGTAATAAACCCAGCCCGCTCATCCATAAACATGCACACTGCATGCGCCACTTCCTCTGGCGTCCCGACCCGACCAACAGGAATCGACTCATAAATCTTAATGGTCTGCGGTGCGTCCGGAGGATTGGAAGCATTAAATAACTCCGTCGCAATCGGCCCGGGCGCCACGGCATTCACCGTAATCCCCTGCGTGGCCAGTTCGAGCGCCCAAGTACGCGTCATCCCGACAATCCCGGCCTTGGTCCCACCATAAACCGTGCGCCCCGACTTGCCCAGCATCGCACGACTGCCAATGTTCACGATCCGTCCGAACTTGCGCGCACGCATCGCACCGATCACGCCTTGTGTCAACAACAAGGGCGCCACCATATTGAGCGACACCATATCGTCAACCTGCTCAAGCGTGATGTCCTCGATCTTGGCCGCATGAATCATCCCGGCGTTATTCACCAGATGCAAAATCTCTTTTTTTGCCGTCCAGTCTCCAATCGCCTCGCGCGTGCGCCTGGCATCGCCCAGATCCACGGATTCAAAAATTTCACCCGGCAACATTTGCGCAGGCGCCGACCGACTGAAATTGATCACTTCGTAACCATCCGTGAGCAACCGCTCCACGACCGCACGACCGATCCCACGACTCCCACCCGTCACCAATGCTGTTGCGCCTTTCATTCTGCCTTGATCCCCCGTTCCTTGATAAGTTTGCCCCACTTGACACGTTCAGACTGTTCAAACGCACCCAGATCGGGTCCGAACAGCGTGCCTGGCAGCGCTGCCAGTTTGGCGTACGCCTGAATCACTTTTTCAGAAGCCAACCCCACGCGCGCCGCCTCGATCAGTTTGTCCATGACAGGTTGCGGGGTGCCGCGTGGTGCATAGATTGCAAACCAGGCCGTCACGTCAAACCCAGGTACACCCGATTCAGCGAACGTCGGCAAGTCGGGTGCCAACGGTGTGCGATGGCTCGAGGTGACCGCAATGCCCCGCACACGCGAACCATCCTTGATCTGGTTAATCGACCCAGGCAAATTGTCAAACAACAGATCGATCTGCCCACCAATCAGCGCCGGCATCGACGCCGATATACCCTTGAACGGCACATGCAGTAACTCGACTCCCGCCATGGCTTCAAAGTAGGCACCTGTCAGATGAGGTGAAGAGCCGACGCCAGGCGTGCCATAGGTCAGTTTTTTATCTTTGGCCGCCCGGGCAGCAGCAATCACATCCGGCAGCGTTTTCCAGGCAGAAGTGGCTGACACCACCAGCACATTGGGAGTGGTCGACACCAATGCGATGGGCACCAAGTCCTTTTCCGGATCAAACAGCATCTCCGGATAAATAAACTGGTTGATCGTCTGCGTGCCGATCGTGCCCAACCCGATCGTGTAACCATCGGGTTTGCTGCGGGCAACAACGGTCATCCCCAGGTTTCCACCTGCGCCCGGTTTGTTTTCAACCACCACGGGCTGCTTGAGCGTTTGTTCCATAGCTTGCGCGATCGAGCGACCAAAAATATCTGCCGCCCCGGCTGCCGGATAAGGCACGATGACCGTGACGGGTCGAGTCGGAAACGCCTGCGCCCGGACGTGCGTCAGCGGAGACAATGCACCGGTCAACGCTGTCGCCAAGACCAGAACACGGAATAAAAACCTGTGCTTTTTCAATTTCTTCTCCTGAGCCAATCTGTTTTTGTTATTGACATTAAGTAGTCCGTATATAAGGACTATAGTAATATTTTGTTCAGAAGACTATAGCAACAAAATCACTCCCGGGCCTATCCATGTACTTTGCAGAACGTCTGGCCAGATTGGCCGCCACGCAAGGCGACCAGTTCGCACTGATCGACCAGAACGTCCCCACCACTGTGGCACAACTCCATGAGCAAGTGGGAAGGCTGGCTGGCAACCTGGCCGCACTGGGCGTCGGGGCAAACGACCGTGTCGCGCTCTGGCTGCCGAACTGCCTGGCCTGGGTACAGTCCTTTCTCGCCTGCGCCCACCTGGGTGCCACAGTCCTTGCGGTCAACACGCGTTTTCGCAGCCAGGAGGTCGCTGACATCGTGGGTCGCGGCGGTGCGGACTGGCTCATCATGTGGCCTGATTTCAAAGGCATCGCCTTTGGCGACATCCTGGGCGACGTCCCGCAAGCAGTACTGTCCCGACTGCGAGGCCTCATCACCGTTGGCGACCCCGACAGTGCCGCCTCAACAGCCATCGCTGCCCGTGGCCATGCTGTGTACGCCTACACAGGTCTGGTGCAATCGCCCTGCACGACACCTGACCCCTATGGCAACAACAGCGTGCTGTGTTTCACCACCTCGGGCACAACCTCCTTGCCAAAGTTCGTACTGCACAATCAGCACAACCTGATTTTGCATGGCGATGTCATGCGGCAAGCCTATGGGTACAACGAACATAGCCGCATATTTGCCAGCGCTCCGTTTTGCGGTGCTTTCGGATTTTCAACCTTGACGGGTGGCTTGGTCACAGGCTGCACGGTCGTCTGCGAACCCGTGTCCGACACTGCCAGCACACTCAAACAAATCCGTCGTCATCACGTCACACACACCTACGCCAACAACGAATCGATCCTCAAGTTACTCGAGGCCGCAGAATCACCAGCCGACTTTGAAAGCTGCCAGCTATTCGGATTTGCAAACTTTTCGCCCGCGATCGGCAACCTGCTTGAAAAAGCCCAGCAAAATGGCCTGCCCCTGACCGGCCTGTATGGATCGAGCGAACTCCAGGCCCTGGTGGCCGCGCAGCCGACCAATTCTTCACAGGGCGATCTCAGCAAGCGATATCTCGCCGGAGGTCGCCTGATTCATCCAACTGGTCGGGTGCGGGCGCGCGACCCTGCTTCTGGCGAAGTCGTCGCGCATGGCGAGTCCGGCGAAATAGAAATTTCGTCGCCCAGCATCATGATTGGCTACCTCGACAACCCCGAAGCCACCCGCAACGCGATGACGGCGGATGGCTACTTCAAGACCGGCGATCTGGGCTACTCAGTCAGCGACCGTCAGTTTGTATTCCAGACACGCATGGGCGACTCCATGCGTTTATCGGGTTTCCTGGTGAACCCTGCCGAGATTGAGCACGCGATCGAAAACTTTGACAACGTGCGCGCCTGCCAGGTCGTTGGCGCCACCCAGGGTACAAAAATCTTGCCTGTCGCCTTCGTGATTCTGCAACCTGGTGCGCAGGCAGATCCAGTCGGCTGGACCCTCGAATGCAAGCGACTCATGGCAGGCTTTAAGGTCCCGGTCAGGTTCGAGGTACTGACTGAATTTCCTGCCATCGAAAGCGCGAATGCAGTCAAAATTCAAAAGCATAAACTGCGCGACATGGCAGATTTTTTGCTTGCCGAACAGTCATGAAGGCACCCACTGGCCTGCTCTACGCACGCAGCCCGCAACCTCTGTATCTGCAGGTCTCGACGATTTTTCGACGCAACATCCAGCGCGGCGTTTGGCCATGCGGAGAACAAGTGCCCCCGCTCGAGTCACTGGTGGATACGCTCGGCGTTTCACGCGCGACTGTGCGTCAGGCGTTCGGCCTGCTGGAACGCGAAGGGTTGATCCACAGGTCGCGCGGCTCGGGCACCTACGTCAACGATGAGTTGCCTGAAACACTGAAACTGACGCTGCCAAAAACCTGGGCAGATACCGTCGCCCTGTCGACAGCGCTCGGTACGACCACGCTGATGGAATCAAATTCCGACGTGTCATTGCCCCGGTCGCTGGGCATGGACTGTCCATACGGCACTGACGGAAATTTTCAGTACCTGCGTCGCATCCACACCACCTCGACCGGACCTTTTTGCTACACCGAGGTCTATCTGGACCGCGCGATTTATTCCAAGCACCCCGTGCGTTACCAGCACTCGACCGTCGCGCCAGTACTGGACGAATTCCACGGACCACAGCTGACACATGCCGGCCAACTCCTGACCATCATCGAGGCTGGAGAAGACTCGGCCGAAGCACTGCATCTGTCCCTGTCGACGCCGGTCGCCGAGTTACGTCGCTACGCTTGCATCGAAAACCGTGTCGTCTACTTCGCTCGACTTGAAATCCCGACCCGGTACGTCCAAATGAAATTTGACCTGATGGAGTCTCGCCAACATGTTTAATACCGACTCGTTGCTGCTGCCTTTCTTTGACGATGGCCATCGCTGCCTGCATGACGATTTGCACACGTGGGCCCGCGCACACCTGACCAACCGCGTGCACAGCGGCGACGTCGATCATCATTGCCAGCGCCTGGTACGCGCGCTGGGCGATGCCGGCTGGTTACGCTACGCCGTTCCGGCCGAATACGGGGGCGTCTTGCCCGCGCTGGACTCGCGCAGCCTGTGCCTGTTGCGCCAGACGCTCGGCTACCACGATGGTCTCGCTGATTTTTCGTTCGCGATGCAGGGCCTGGGCAGCGGTCCGATCTCGCTTTTTGGGTCAGAGCTTCTCAAAGAAAAATATCTTCCCCACGTCGCCTCCGGAAAAATGATTGCCGCGTTCGCCTTGTCAGAGCCTGACTCGGGTTCTGATGCGGCAGCGATGACGATGCGGGCCACGCGCACAGGTGACAGCTATCGCCTGAATGGCGTCAAGACCTGGATTTCAAATGCCGGAATTGCCGATTTCTATACCGTGTTTGCCCGTACGGAACGAGACGAGGTCGATGGCGTGACCGCCTTCGTGGTCGATGCCAACACGCCTGGCCTGTCGATCTCTGAGCGATTCGACGTCTGCGCGCCCCACCCGATCGGCAGCCTGACCTTTACCGATTGCGAGATCCCCCTCACACAGCGTCTGGCCAACCCGGGCCAGGGTTTTAAAGTTGCCATGCAGACGCTGGATGTATTTCGAGCCTCGGTTGGCGCCGCGGCGCTTGGCTTTGCGGAAGCCGCACTGGATTTGGCGATCAAGCGCGCCGCCACGCGGCCCATGTTTGGCGGCATGCTGGCAGACCTGCAATTGACACAAGCGGCAATTGGCGACATGAGCACCGAGATCGATGCGTCCACGTTGCTGATCTATCGGGCGGCCTGGGAACGCGATGTGCTGGGACGGCGCACGACGCGCTCAGCCGCAATGGCAAAGATGTTTGCAACCGAAGCCGCACAACGCATCATTGACCGCAGCGTGCAACTGCATGGTGGGCTAGGCGTGCGCGTCGGTCATCCAGTTGAAATGCTGTATCGTGAAATCAGGGCATTGCGTATTTACGAGGGTGCGACCGAAGTCCAGCAGGTAGTGATCGCACGCGAAACAATGAAAAACATATCAGGAGCGGTGTAATGAACGGTTCAGAAGCGATGGTGCACACGTTGCTCGAAGGCAATGTGGATGTGTGTTTTGCCAACCCGGGTACGTCCGAGATGCACTTCGTGTCAGCGCTTGATCGCGCCCCTGGCATGCGTTGTGTGCTGGGCCTGTTTGAAGGCGTGGTCACTGGTGCCGCAGATGGCTATTACCGTATGGCCGAAAAACCTGCTGCGACGCTGCTGCACCTGGGACCCGGCCTGGGCAATGGTCTGGCCAACCTGCACAATGCCAAACGTGGAAACTCGGGCATCGTCAATATCGTGGGCCAGCACGGCCTTGATCACATTCATAACGATGCCCCGCTCAATTCAGACGTCGAAGCTGTCGCACGCCCGATGTCACATTGGGTCAAGACCACACGGTCCTCGACCGCTGCGCCGATGGACACCGCCGAGGCGATCTCTCAGGCGCGCAGCACCCCGGGCCGGATTGCAACACTCATTCTTCCTGCCAACTGCGCCTGGGAACCCTCCGATCCTGGCAAATATTCCACCGCGCCGGCGCAAACTTCGGCACTTCCGTTGACCGAGACCGTGCAGGCGATCGCACGCATGCTGTCTGACCCGGCAACGGCCGCCACCACCACCTTACTGCTCGGCGGGCCCGCCCTGCGCGCCCGGGCAACCGAATATGCTGGCAAAATCGCCGCGCACACAGGCTGCAAACTGGCTTGTGAACCCCGCAACCCGCGCACCGAGCGTGGCCGTGGACGCGTCAACGTGGTGCCGCTTCCATTCCCGGTGGACGGTGCCGTCGCGATGCTGCGCGACACCAAAAACCTGGTGCTGGTCGGCAGCGCCAATCCGGTGGCCTTTTTTGCCTACCCGGACAAACCCCGCATGATCAAGCAGCCAGACTGCGCGCTGCACACACTGGCCACGCTTGGTCATGACATCGACGCTACGCTGCGCGCACTCTGCGACGCAGTCGGTGCACACAACACGCCGCCGGCGCAAGTCAGCAACGGCCTGTTGCCCGACGCGCTGCCCACGGGCGCGGCCACCGCAGACACAATCGGTTTCATTATCGCGGCAACGTTGCCCGAAAACGCCATCATGATCGACGAAGCGGTGACCTCGGGTCGTCAGTTTCCCAAGGTCATGCCGCTGGCCGCCCCGCATGACTGCATCGACATTACGGGTGGTTCGATCGGGTTCGGGCTGCCCGCTGCAGTCGGTGCAGCGATTGCTTGCCCGGACCGCAAGGTGTTCGCCTTTATTGGTGACGGCAGTGCCATGTACACGATTCAGTCACTCTGGACCATGGCCCGAGAACAACTTGACATCACGGTCGTGATTTTTGCCAATCGTTCCTACCGGATTCTGCGCGGTGAACTGGCCAACATGGGTGGCCCCGCACCTGGCGACAGCGCCCGGCGCATGCTGGACCTGGACAATCCAAACCTGGACTTTGTGGCACTTGCAAAAGGGCACGGTGTCCCGGGTGTACAGGTCGATTCGCTTGAAGGCCTCGAAAAAATGCTGCGTATCGCCAGTCGCGAAAAAGGCCCGCGGCTCATTGAACTGGTCATGTAGCGTGTCGCGTCGTGCCACGCACAAAACCGTGACATGCGTGCGCGCGCACCAATGGTGAGCGGCTATTTTCAGGGATATTCCTTGCGGGATATCCCTTGGTTTTTTCTAAACCAATGACCCGGTTAAGCAAATACGTAGGGATCCGCCGTGCGCAACGGTCTGCAGCCGACCATTCTTTTGTAAGCTATCGCCAACGGACACATCCGTTACGACAACAGGGGCATTTCGCGTAGAACCGGGAGCCCGACCAATCGCCTTGGAGAAGACATGATTTTGAAAAAGCTCGCCGCAGCGCTGGCTTGTACCCTGGTCGCCGCAACGGCGGTCGCGCAATCCGACGTGGTGCGGCTGGGCGTGGCCAATGATCGTTCCGGCATCTACTCCGACCTGGGTGGCCTGGGCTCTGAGGCCTCTGTCAAGATGGCAGTCGAAGATTTTGGCGGAACGGTTCTGGGCAAGAAAATTGAAGTGATTGGTGGTGACACACAAAATAAAGTGGACATCGCCAGCACCATGATCCGCCGCTGGTTCGACACACAGAACCTGGTGGCATTGGTAGACGGTGGCGCCAGTTCGACCGGCCTGGCCGGCGTAAACGTCGCAAAGGAGAAAGGCGGGTCAGCCATTATCAGCGGCGGCTTTGCCGGTGACTTCAGTGGCAAGCAGTGTACCGACATCAGCACGCAGTGGGCCCCCGATACCTACGCCCTGGCCAATGCGGTTGTCAGCAGCACGGTCAAGCAAGGTGGAAAAACCTGGTACTTCATCACGACCGACTATGTCTTTGGCAAGTCCCTTGAAGCCACGGCCAGCCAGTTCGTCACGCAAGAAGGTGGCAAGGTGCTCGGCAACGCGCGCCACCCGCTTGGCGCCACAGACTTTGCATCATTCCTGTTGCAGGCACAATCCTCCGGTGCCGACGTCATCGGGATTTCCAGTGCAGGTGGCGACCTGATCAACCTGATCAAGCAAGCGCAGCAATTCGGTCTGGACGGCAGTAAACAACGTCTGTTGACCTTCCTGGTGTTTATCAACGATGTGCTGGGCATGGGTCTGGCCTCGGCACAGGGCCTGACTTTCCCCACACCGTTTTACTGGGACCTGGACGATGACACCCGGGCATGGACCAAGCGCTGGCAAACCAAGACTGGCTTCACACGTGCACCCTCCATGGTTCAGGCGCTCTCTTACGTAGGCACCATGCAGTACCTCGAGGCTGTAAAAGCTGCCGGCACTTTCGAGGCTGTTGCGGTCAACAAGAAAATGCGTGAACTTCCAGTGAAATCACCCTTGATCAAAAACGCAAGGGTTCGTCCTGAGGATGGTCGCGTCATCATGGACCTGTATTCAGTCCAGGTGAAGTCGCCCGCAGAATCCAAGTCGCCCAACGATGTCTACAAGATACTGGCTACGATTCCCGGTGATAAATTGTTTGTGCCACTTGCAAAAAGTGAATGCCCCCTCGTCAAGAAGTGATCTGAACGGAGAACCTGAACATGAAATGCTATTGCGTCATGAATTTCAAGCAAGCCCTGCAGCAACGGGACGTCCCAACGCCTGAGCCCAAGGATGGCGAGGTCCTGCTGGAAGTCCGTGCGGCGGGCGTCTGCCACAGTGACCTTCACATCTGGGAAGGCGGCTACGACCTGGGCAACGGCCGCACGCTGTCGCTTACAGATCGTGGCATCAACCTGCCCCTGACCATGGGACATGAGACCGTCGGTACCGTCGTGGCGACGGGTCCTCTGGCCTCGGGCGTGGCCAAAGGCCTGAACTATCTGGTGTACCCATGGATTGGTTGCGGCAAGTGCCCGGCCTGCCTGGACGAGCTGGAGAACTACTGCGCAGCTCCCCAGTACCTGGGCGTGTACAAGTCGGGCGGCTACGCCGATCACCTGCTGGTGCCCGATGCACGTTACCTGATTGAAATTGGTGATCTCGATCCTGCGCAGATCGCCCCCTACGCGTGCTCGGGTATTACGACCTATAGTGCGCTGAACAAGGTCGGCGCAAAGACCTATCAAAAGCACCCGGTTGTGATCATGGGTGCCGGGGGTCTGGGTTTGATGTGTCTGGAACTGGTCAATGCGCTGGGTGGTGCTGGCGCAATCGTGGTCGATATCGATCCCGTCAAGCGCCAGGCAGCACTGGATGCAGGTGCCATGGCAGTGGTGGATGGTGCAGCGGCAGATGCCGCCCAGCAGATCATCAAGGCAAATGGCGGCAAGGCCGTACATGCTGTCATCGATTTGGTCGGTGCGCCCTCCACGACCAGCATTGCCTTTGACTGCCTGATCAAAGGCGGCAAGCTGGTCATCGTCGGGTTGTTCGGCGGTGCCGCACCCTGGCCGATTGCCTTCATTCCAATGAAAGCGCTCAGCATCATTGGCAGCTACACCGGCTCACTCGCCGAAATGCGCGAACTCATGCAGCTGGTGCTCGACGGCAAGATCAAGCCCATTCAGGTGACCAAGCATCCGCTGGCAGATGCCGACCGCGTCCTGATGTCACTGCGCGAGGGCAAGGTCACCGGACGTGCGGTGCTGACGGCCTAACATCCATTACGCAAGAACCACAGTCGAACATACGGCGGGGGGAGACAAACAAAAGAAGAAGAAGAAAAATAAAAAGAAAACATCATCAATAAAAAAGACAAGAGAGTATTCACCCGGTCGTGTTGTCGCGAACCGGGTGATTTTTTTGTGTGATGAAATTTGTGGCTGCTGACTTTCGGTGCCGCAATAGCAGTCTGTTGAACTTATTTAGGCAGTTGATACTGCTGCAGTGCCACCAGAACCTGCCGCGTGGCAAGCGGCTTGCCTGCCAGGTGCTCGGACAGGCGACTGCGCAAGGCTGCCCGCAAGGCGGGCTCTTGTTGGGCGTCATCAAAATCAGGGTCTGGCACATCCAGTCCGTAACCAGACTCCTGCAGCAGTGTCCATTCAAACCGGCGCAATGCGCCTGCCGCCGCCTGACCTGCCGCCAGACCTTGCAACGCCATCACATACGCGTCAAACAATCTGGGGTGTGGGTCTTCGTGGGGGAGTAGCCTGAACAACAGTTCATTCATGTACCAGCACGACATCAGGGCAGGCCCTGCGATCGTGTGGATACCCGCGCATTCAGCCCGAGTCAGTGTCTTGATTTCACCCGAACCGGTCCAGGACAGCAGCAAGGGCTGAAAGACGGACAAGGCCGCACGCAGGATGGAGTGAGGGCGCTTGGCACCTTTGGCGACTAGACTGACCCACCCATGATCACGGGTAAAGGTCTGCACAATCAGGGAGGTTTCACGCCAGGCAGTGGCATGTAGCACATAGCCTGGCACTTCATGTATACGCAGTACGCGTTTACTCATAACCCAGGTCGCGCAGGCTGCTTTCTTTCTCAGCCCAGCCTTTGCGGACCTTGATATAAACCTCAAGGTGGACGGGCAGATCAAGCAGCTTGGCGATATCCTGACGCGCCTCGCTGGCAATACGCTTCATGTGACTGCCACCGACACCCAGCAAAATCGGGCGATGACTTTCACGCTCGACGATCACGCAGGCGGCGATCGCCACACCCTTGGGGGTTTCATCCCATTGCTCGATGACTACCGTGCAACCGTAAGGAAGCTCGTCGCCCACCAGACGAAAAATCTTTTCACGGATGAGCTCTGACGCGATGAAGCGCATGGGGCGATCGGTCAGTGTGTCGGCCTCGAAGTACGGTTCGTTCTCGGGCAAACGCTTGGAGATCTCGTCGAGCAACTGGTCAAGCTGATGACGTTTGTTTGCACTGACGGGCACCACGGCATCAAACGCGAATTGTGCCGCGATGGACTGAACAAAGGGATACAGTGTGTCGCGGTTCTTGATCTGGTCAATCTTGGTGATGACCAGAATCGTACGCGTCGGGTTGTGCAGCAACTGCAGCAGCTTGGCATCTCCGGGGGACCACTTGCCGGCTTCGACCACGAACAACACCACATCGACGTCTGCCAGCGTCTGGGTGACCACACGGTTCATCATCTTGTTCATGGCACCGCCGTGGCGGGTCTGGAAGCCGGGGGTATCAACGAACACGAACTGTTCATGGTCTCGTGTGAGCACCCCATTGATACGGTGACGCGTGGTTTGCGCCTTGCGCGACACGATGGAAATCTTGCTGCCAATCAAGGCGTTGGTCAGTGTGGATTTGCCAACGTTGGGACGACCAACGACTGCTACAAAACCACAGCGGAATGCTGCTTCTGTCATTTGAGTTCCTGGGCAACGGCCACCGGCAGCGTCAGTTGCGCCGTTTTGCGTGCCCGGGTGGACCGTTTTTTAATGGGGGCGGGGCTAGCAGCCTCGGCGCCGACGAGTGCCAGCTTGGCCGCAGACTGCTCTGCCGCGCGTCGACTGGAGCCTGCAGCGATCACCTTGATATCAAGTGACGGGATCACGCATTCGACTTCAAACTGCTGGCTGTGGGCGGCACCGTGCGTGGCAACCACATTGTAAATTGGCAAGGCAAGTTTGCGACTCTGTAGAAACTCTTGCAAGAGCGTCTTTGCGTCCTTGCCGAGCGTGAGCGGATCGACACTGGCCAGGATCGGCATATAGAGACGCTCGACCAGATTCTGAGCTTCGGTAAAACCACCGTCGAGATAGACAGCAGCCAACACAGCCTCGAACGTATCGGCCAGGATCGACGGCCGACGAAAACCACCGCTTTTCAGTTCGCCCTCGCCCAACCGCAAGAAACGCGACAGGTCCAGTTTCTGGGCGATATCCGCAAGAGACGCCTGCTTGACCAGGTTGGCACGCACACGTGACAGGTCACCCTCGTCGAGCGTACCGTAGTGATGAAAAAGCAGAGCCGCCACGGCCACGTTCAGGACCGCGTCACCAAGGAACTCCAGGCGTTCATTGTGACGCGCACCATGACTGCGATGCGTCAACGCCTGCTCTAACAGAGCGGGCTTTAAGAACGTGTATCCAAGCGAGGTCTCGAGTGCAGCAAGTGACATTAATTAAAGCGGCCGATACGACCCAGGTTACTAAAGTTCATCCAGATGAAAAAGGCGCGTCCGACGATGTTGGCGTCGGGTACAAACCCCCAATAGCGACTATCCAGACTGTTATCGCGGTTGTCACCCATCATAAAGTATGTGCCAGCCGGTACGGTGCAACGGATGCCATTTCCGAGATATTGACAGTTTTCCTGATACGGAAACTTCCACATTGGTGACAACATCTGCGAACGTCGCTCATCTAACAGTATCTGGTGCTCAACCGAACCAAGCTGCTCAGTAAACTGTGCTGTGTACGCCACACGGTCTGGTTCAAAATATTCGCCGTCACGTTTGCGTGGGACCTCTTTGCCGTTGATATACAGACGCTGATCCTTGTATTCGATCTCGTCACCCGGCAAGCCGACCACCCGTTTGATGTAATCGACGCTCGGGTCAACAGGGTAGCGAAACACCATGACATCGCCGCGCTGTGGCGACCCGACCGGAATAATCTTGGTGTCGATCACGGGCAGGCGAATGCCGTAGGTGAATTTATTGACCAGAATCAGATCACCAGACTGCATCGTGGGCAACATAGACCCCGACGGGATACGAAAGGGCTCGACCAGAAACGAACGCAACAGGAAAACAAACAGGATGACCGGGAAGAAACTGACTGCATATTCCACCCACCAGGAAACCTTGCCTGCTTCCTGGCGAATTTCTTCTTCACGCGTCTGCACTTCGACCGCCGGCAACCCGGCCCAACCCGCCCGCGCCAGCACCAGTGCATTGGCAACACGCTCGGCACGCACCTTTTGCAGCCAGAAACGGTCGATCACCCAGACCACACCGGTGACAACCATCAGTACAAACAGAATCAGGGCAAAATTCCAACTCATGAGATTGACGACCTTGCGAGTAACTATTTATCTTCGACCTGCAAGATAGCCAGGAAGGCCTCTTGCGGAATTTCAACACTTCCAACCTGCTTCATGCGCTTTTTGCCGGCTTTCTGCTTTTCAAGCAGCTTCTTCTTGCGTGAAATATCGCCACCGTAGCACTTGGCCAGCACGTTCTTGCGCAAAGCCTTGACGTTTTCTCGCGCGATGATTTCGGCACCAATCGCTGCCTGGATCGCCACGTCGTACATCTGGCGTGGAATCAGTTCGCGCATGCGCGCCACGACATCACGTGCGCGAAAGCGCGCATTTGAACGGTGACAGATCGTGGACAACGCATCGACCTTGTCGGTATTGATCAGCACGTCAACCCTGACGACGTCGGCCGCACGATACTCTTTGAACTCGTAGTCCATCGAAGCATAGCCACGCGACACAGATTTCAACTTGTCAAAAAAGTCGAGCACGATCTCGGCTAGGGGAATCTCGTAGTGCAGATGCACCTGGCGCCCATGATAGGTCATGTCGAGCTGCACGCCGCGCTTGTTGTTACACAGCGTCATGACTGGACCGACATACTCTTGCGGCATGAACAAGGTCACCGTCACGATGGGCTCGCGCACCTCGGCGATCTTGCCGATTTCAGGCAAGCGTGAGGGGCTTTCGATGTGAATCACCGTGCCGTCACGCTGCTCAACTTCGTACACCACGGTCGGAGCCGTGGTGATGATATCCATGTCAAATTCACGCTCAAGCCGCTCTTGCACAATTTCCATGTGCAACAAGCCCAGGAAACCGCAGCGAAAGCCAAATCCCAGTGCCTGGGAAACCTCAGGCTCGAACATCAGTGCCGAATCATTGAGCTTGAGTTTTTCAAGCGAATCTCGCAGCTGATCGTATTCACTGCTTTCGATCGGATAGATACCAGCAAAAACCTGCGGCTTGACCTCTTTGAAGCCTGGCAACGGTGAGGCTGCCGGATTATTCAGCAAGGTGATGGTATCGCCCACCTTGGCATCCGCAATTTCCTTGATGCCGGCGGTCAGGAAACCCACTTCGCCAGCAGACAAATGGGGACGCGGTTGGGACTTGGGGGTAAACACACCAACCTGCTCACACAGGTGGATCGCCCCGGACGCCATGAAACTGATCCTGTCCTTGGGCTTGAGCACACCATTCATGACGCGCACCAGCATGACCACGCCAACGTAGTTGTCAAACCAGGAGTCAACGATCATCGCCTGCAGCGGTGCATTGGGATCGCCCTTGGGTGCGGGGATGCGCGATACCACCGCCTCGAGGATTTCATCGATGCCCATGCCGGTCTTGGCGCTGGCAAGGATCGCGCCGGAGGCGTCAATGCCAATCACGTCCTCGACCTCGGCGCGAGCGCTTTCAGGATCCGCTTGCGGCAAATCCATTTTGTTCAGTATTGGTACCACCTCGACGCCCAGGTCAAGGGCCGTGTAGCAATTGGCGACCGTCTGCGCTTCGACGCCCTGCGAGGCATCGACAACCAACAATGCCCCTTCGCAGGCCGATAGAGACCGGCTGACCTCGTAAGAGAAGTCGACGTGGCCCGGTGTGTCAATCAGGTTCAGTGCGTAGATCTGGCCGCTTTGCGATGTGTATTTCAGAGCGGCCGTCTGAGCCTTGATGGTAATACCACGCTCGCGCTCGATGTCCATCGAGTCAAGCACCTGCGCAGACATTTCGCGGTCAGCCAGACCACCACAGCGCTGGATCAGCCTGTCGGCGAGCGTGGATTTGCCGTGATCAATGTGGGCGATGATGGAAAAATTGCGGATATGCTGCATGGCACCTGACGAATAAAGCAACAAGCAGAAGGGGGCGCATGGCGCCCCCTTCTGCGGCAAACCGCTATTCTAGCCGGTCTTGAACTACTTGGCAGGCTTGACGGCCACCCACTGGGTTTGGTCACCGCGGCGCACCATCAAACCGACGGGCCGGGTTTTGTCCAGAGCCGTCACCGCCTTGGCAAACTGCTCGGGGCTGGTGACGTCCGTATCATTGACCGCAAGGATGACATCCCCCTCGGCAATACCGGCGGCGCTGGCTGCGCCCTCGGCGGACAGAACCTGAACCCCACCCTTGATACGAAGTTCCTTGCGGGTCTCGGCGTCAACCGGGATGATGCCCATCCCAAGCACGGTCACCGAGGCCTTCTCAGGCTTGGCATCGACTTTAGCCGAGACTTTTTCATCAGGTTTTAACTCACCGACCGAGATGTTAAGGGTCTGGGCCTTACCCTTGCGCCATACCTCGATTGGCACACTGATGCCAGGCTTGGTCTGCCCGACGATACGGGGCAGATCGGACCATTTGGCAATCGACTTGTCGTTGAACTTGAGGATCACGTCGCCGGGGAGAATGCCTGCCTTGTCGGCCGGCGCATCGGGTTCGACGCCGCTGACCATGGCGCCCTCAGCCTTGGCCAAGCCAATGGCCGCCGCCACGTCTTTGCTCACTTCACCGATCTTGACACCAATACGACCACGCGTGACCTTGCCGGAGGCGCGCAACTGCTCGACCACTGACATGGCCTCGTCGATGGGGATTGCCAGCGAAATGCCCATGAAGCCGCCACTGCGCGACACGATCTGAGAATTGATCCCCACGACCTCGCCTTTCAGGTTGAGCAGCGGACCGCCCGAGTTACCTGGATTGACGGCTACGTCGGTCTGGATAAAGGGCAGATAGTCACCCGTGTCCCGACCCAGCGCGCTGACGATGCCTGAGGTCACGGTCGACTCAAGCCCAAAAGGGGAACCAATCGCCAGAACCCACTGCCCTTTTTTAAGCAACTTGGGGTTGCCGATCGGAAGTGGCGTCATGCCTGTGGCCTCGACCTTGATCAGGGCAACGTCGGTACGCTCGTCACTGCCAATAACCTTGGCTTTGAACTCGCGGCCATCTGTCGTCGTGACAAAAATCTCGGTTGCATCCGACACAACGTGATGATTGGTCAGGATAAAACCGTCATCAGAGATAAAGAAGCCCGAGCCCACGCCGCGTGGCACCGTGTGTTCTTCGGGATCAGCATCGCGCTTGCCGCCGCGCGGTCCTGGCTTGCCGCCACCCGGGGGCTGGAAATCGGGGCCAAAGAAATGGCGGAACGCCTCGTAGGGATCTTGTCCGCCGGTCCGCGCACGGTCGGGAACCGTGGCGGTCGTGCGGATGTTGACCACTGCGGGTTCCGCCTTTTCAACAATCGACGTAAAGTCTGGGAGCGCGACGACTTGTGCCCGCACTGGCGCTGCCTGCAGACCGCCGACTACAAGGGTCAGGCCAAGCATCAGGGCCATCATTGCGCGACGCGCACGCTCAGCGGGCTGATACAGGTATGACTGATACATATCTCGCATCATGGACTCCGTATGAAACTGTTCGCCAACTACGGCTTATTTTGTAGCCGCTGGCTGAACAAATTGAATGGATCGTGCTAATTGCTCGAGGGTACCGGCCGGTACTTCACCCAGAACAGTCAGCCAGAAATTTGCTACCTTGATCCCATAAACATTGACGGAACCAATCCGCGCAGCGCCAAGGGGTTGGTATTCAGACCGATCATTCAGATAAGGTTCAATAAAAATTGAAATTGTTGCCAGGCCATCTGATAAAACCAGTTGATTGACAGGTTTGTCGTGCGCGAATTTGCGTGAAACCTGCAAGGTAGAGATATATCCGGGCGGCGCTGCGATCCGCCAGCCAAGCCCGCTCAGGTCGACAGGCTGCTGCATCGATTCGATGACCGGCCAGCCTTGCGTCGACCAAATTGAAGTCAGCAGGTTTTCAGCCACGGGGCCACCTATGCTGACTTGGGTAAATGCCACCTGGTTGACAATGCTGCCGTCATCGCCCACGGTCTGCGCCTTGAGCAAAAGATGGGTGGCCAAGTCCGCACACAGGCGATAGCCATAGCGATGCGCGTCATGGGGCACAATCTGGATCAGTTGGCAAACGTGTCCGGCTACACGATAAGGTTCGGGCACGACACGGACGTCGTAATTGGCACCAATCGCACTCGCGTCTGATAACAGTAAGCCCGGAAAACGGTCACCACGCTGCAACTCGTTGGTCACGATTTTCTGTAGGGGCGCCACAATGCGCACGTCCTCATTGGCGCGCAAATATTCAATCGGTTCGCCGTCGAGCACTTCGATCCGCTCTTTTTCGTCCTTGCCATCGAATACGTGCGCAATCTGCGAAGACTCGATCAACTCACCTTGCTGATAGGCAAACACGCCGATGTAGTCGAGCTTGTGGGCGGCACGCTGGATGAGGCGCAGGACGTCGCTGGCATGCGCCGGTGCATCAACCCGTTGGTCATTGACCCCAGCACTGGCACCAGACTGCGCCAGGGCATCAGCGGCGACAAGGGGTAGTGAAACGGACAGCACCGTGGACAGCACCACAACCACCACGCGCGCCGCGGCGGCAAACCGCACAGGCGCGCGCGACCGGTTGACCGGGAGGGCAACAGCACCCATTAGCGACCCGCACCGAACGAGACCTGGCGCACCGCGGCAGGACCCGCGACCTGGCGGTGTGCACTCACATAATCGCGCATTGCAGGGGCGTCGATCGCGGCAGGATCCGCAATGGCGACCTGCGCGGCGGGTGCCGTGGCGTCAGGGAAGAACAAGGGACGTGCCACCCACACAACGGATGCCACGGCAGCAGCCATGGCAAGGCCCGACCACACGTAGCGCCGGGAAGGTTTGTTCACGGCGGCAGGCTTGGGGCGCGGCGCCGCGATCATCGGGGGCTCGGCTGCCAAGGCACTGGCGACCCGTTGCTGAAACGCTGAGTGAACGGGAATCGCAAGCCCTGGCGTTCGCAGGGCATCCCCGATCAGGTGGTACATTTGCCAGGTTTCGTGACCGGTTGGGGTCAGGAGACCTTCCGGCAGCGATGTTTCATCATCACCGTCCATCCAGGCAGAAATCAGCATTTCCGACTCGGATGCCTGGGACAGTTCGCTCATCTGCATCATCTTAGAATGTTTGGGCTGTTGCATCATTTCTGCTCCTTACCAGCGGCGATCGCCAGAGTTGCCCATCATTGGGCGCAAACGCACGGCGATGGCCTCTCGAGCCCGAAAAATTCGAGACCGCACAGTGCCGATCGGGCAATTCATGCTTTGTGCAATGTCTTCATAGCTCATCCCTTCTATCTCGCGCAGCACAATAGCGGTGCGCAACTCCTCAGGCAAGTCTTCGATCGCTTTGTTGACCGTTTCGGCAATCTGACGACTCGCAAGCTCGGATTCGGGGGTCGTGTTGTCTGTTAGGTTGTCAATTTCGTCAAAAGTTTCACCGTCTTCGCCTTCAAATGAAGATGGCTTACTTGGACGACGCTTATTGGACGCCAGCCAGTTACGCGCGGTGTTGATTGCAATCCGGTACAACCAGGTATAGAAAGCGCTGTCGCCCCGGAACTGGGGCAGTGCCCGATAGGCCTTGATAAAAGCTTCCTGCGCGACGTCCTCAATCTCGGATGGGTCGCGAATCATGCGTGACAACAAGCGCATGATCTTGCGCTGGTATTTAATCACCAGCAGGTCAAACGCCTGCTTGTCACCCCGTTGGACACGGGCGACAAGCTCAGCATCTACATCGCGTTCAGTCACACAGACTCCCTGAGAAAAACCCGGTCCGGCTGTTCCATCTGCCATGCAGAAAGCACACACAGGCGACGAAACGTTTCTGGTGACACGTTACAGCGCCAAACCGTCAGTTTGATACATTCGGGCTTGTTATGGGGATCAATCCTGAAATTCAAAGCAAGGGTCAACCCAAAAAAATGATGCCAGGCCTGGACGAGCGTTGCCTGGCGTTCAGATTTGGCCGTCACAATGCCGGAGGCGTCGATTTTTTTGAGGGTCAGGTGCCAAATTTCACCCGGCTTGACCTGAACGGCCAGGGTTTGCCAGGCAACCGGCCTGGAAAACCCTAGCCATCCCACGCTCGGCATGGCGGCCAGCAGTACCACCCAACCGACTGGGAGTTCACGCCAGGTCGCACTCGATGCCAGGGCAAAACCCGCCAAGATGACCATGCCCCAGACGATACCTGACACCCATCGGGGACGGGACAGAGGGAGTGTCAGGATCGGGCAGCGGGAACCCGTCAAATCAGATACGACGAACCGCCATCGACCCGTTGGTACCACCAAATCCAAATGAATTTGACAGTGCCACTTCGATCTTCATTTCACGTGCGGTATTGGCGCAGTAATCGAGATCGCAATCAGGATCCTGATTGAAAATGTTGATGGTCGGCGGGGAAATCTGGTTGTATACGGCCAGCGTCGTGAAAACGGCCTCGATGCCGCCGGCGGCGCCTAGCAAGTGCCCGGTCATGGACTTGGTCGAATTGACCACGAGTTTTTTGGCATAGTCACCAAACGCGAGCTTGAGTGCCTCGGTTTCGTTTCTGTCGCCAAGAGGCGTGGAGGTACCGTGCGCGTTCACGTAATCGATCTGGTCTGCGTTGAGCCCGCCATTACGCAAGGCGTTCACGATGCCACGGCGCGGGCCGTCGCGATCAGGTGCGGTAATGTGGTGGGCATCAGAGCTCATGCCATAGCCTGCGAACTCGGCATAAATGCGCGCGCCGCGCTTTTTAGCGTGTTCGTATTCTTCGAGAACCAGTACACCAGCACCCTCGCCCAGCACGAAACCATCCCGATCGCGATCCCAGGGGCGCGAAGCCGTAGTCGGGTCATCGTTGCGGGTCGATAAGGCGCGCATGGCGGCAAAGCCACCAATACCCAAGGGGGAAACGGTCGATTCGGCACCGCCCGCCAACATCACGTCGGCATCGCCGTATTCGATCAGGCGCGCCGCGTCTCCGATGGAGTGCAGACCCGTCGTACACGCGGACACCACGGCGTAGGAAGGGCCCTTCAGGCCAAGCATGATCGTCAACTGACCCGAGATCAGGTTGATGAGCGAAGCTGGCACAAAAAATGGTGAAATCCGGCGAGGCCCGCGTTCAAGGTACTCAGTCTGCGTTTCCTCAATGCGTTGCAGGCCACCGATGCCGGAGCCGACAATAATTCCCATGCGTTCAGCGTTGGCCTCTGTGACCTCAAGGCCCGAGTCTTTCCAGGCCTGAACGCCAGCAGCGATGCCGTAGTGGATGAACGTGTCCATCGTACGGGCTTCTTTCGTTGAAACGTAATCGGTCACTTCGAAATTCTTGACCTCGCCAGCGATATGCGCGTTGAATGCGCTGGGGTCAAAGCGTGTAATCCGTCCGATACCGGACCGACCGCTAACGATATTGTCCCAGGCCGTCGCAAGATCGTTGCCCACGGGGCTCACAATGCCAAGACCTGTAATGACGACGCGTCGTTTCACGGATCACTCCTTATATGTGATAAAGGCGGCCAAGGCGGGAGACCTGTTGCCAACAAGGGGCATAACTACCCCAAGCGCAACCTGTCGCTCACCTTAACCGCCCGCCAGCCTGGCAGAACAAGTCTGCCTGATGCCGCGAATTTGTTATTACTTGGAACGCGAAGAAATGTAATCCATGGCTTGCTGAACTGTTGTAATTTTTTCAGCTTCTTCGTCAGGGATTTCCGTTTCGAACTCGTCCTCGAGGGCCATAACCAGCTCGACCATGTCGAGCGAATCGGCACCGAGGTCGTCAAGAAAGGAAGATGCGTTCTTGATCTCGGCTTCGTTTACGCCAAGTTGTTCAGCGACTATCTTCTTGACACGCTGTTCGATGCTTTCCATGCAGATCTCCAAAGGGGAAAAGTCCGGCGAATTATAGCTAACCGGCAAAAAAAAACCTATTACATATACATGCCGCCATTTACATGCAGCGTCGTACCCGTAATGTAGCTTGCGTTAGGCGATGCCAGGAAGGCCACCGCGTGGGCAATATCGTCAGCAGAACCCAGCTTGCCCAGGGGAATCCGGACCAGGAGTGCTGCCTTCTGATTTTCGTCAAGTGACCGCGTCAGATCGGTTTCAATGAAGCCGGGTGCCACGCAGTTCACGGTAATGCCACGACTGCCAAGCTCGTGTGCCAATGAGCGTGTCATGCCGGCCACGCCAGCCTTGGCAGCGGCATAGTTGGCCTGCCCAGGGTTGCCACTGAACCCGACAACCGAAGTAATGTTAATGATTCGTCCCCAGCGAGCCTTCATCATGCCACGCATCACGGCACGCGACAGACGAAACACGGAACTGAGATTCGTTTGCAACACGGCATCCCAGTCGCCGTCCTTCAGGCGCAAGGCGAGAGCGTCGCGCGTAATGCCGGCGTTGTTCACCAGAATGTGAAGGCCCCCGGATTCCTTGCTCAAGACGTCAATCAACGCGTCGCAGGCGGGCGCATCGGTCACGTCCAGCACCACGCCACGGCCACCATATGCCGCGAGCATTTCAGTCACCCCGGCGGCCCCGCCTTCGGTGGTGGACGTACCAATGACTGTGGCTCCACGCAGTGCAAGCTCCTTTGCTATCGCGCGTCCGATGCCACGTGAGGCGCCGGTCACCAGGGCAGTCTTATCCTTCAAATCCATGATGGGATTCCTTATGAAGTCGAGGCCAGTGCGTCGAGCGCTGCCTGCAAAGATTCAGGGTCCGTGACCGAAAGCGCGATCAGATCGGGATCAATCCGTTTGACAAGACCCGTCAGCACTTTGCCCGGACCACATTCAACGATGTGCGTCACGCCCTGCGCTTTCATCGCCTGGATGATCTCGACCCAGCGTACCGCATGCCAGGCCTGGCGCACAAGCGCATCCTTGATCGCGACGGGATCTTGGTTGCTGGCGACATCAACGTTATTGATGACCGGGACGACAGGTGCGATGACCGTGACGCGCGACAGCGCATCCTGGAGTACAAGCGCAGCAGGCTTGAGCAAGCTGGAATGAAAGGGTGCCGAGACGGGCAGCAACATGGCGCGCTTGGCGCCAGCAGCCTTGGCAGTCACGATGGCGCGCTGCACGGCCTGGGCATCGCCGGCAATCACGACCTGTGAAGGCGCATTGAAATTCACAGCCTCGACAACCTGGCCTTGGGCGGCTTCGGCGCAAGCGGCACGCACCGCGTCGTCCTCAAGGCCCAGCACAGCAGCCATCGCCCCGGTGCCAACCGGCACGGCAGCCTGCATGGCATCGGCACGGATGCGCACGGTGCGCACCGCATCCGCAAGCGACATCGCCCCTGCCGCAGTCAGTGCGGAGTATTCACCCAGGCTGTGACCGGCCATCATGGCTGGCATCGCGCCACCGGCGGCACGCCAAGCCTGAAATACTGCCACGGCGCAAACCAGCATCGCGGGCTGCGTATTGGTCGTGAGGTTCAGTTGTTCGGCAGGCCCCTGCGCGATGACCGCAGCAAGATCCATACCAAGCGCTTGAGATGCCTCTTCGAGCACCGCCATCGCTGCCGGGTTGCCAGCCCACGAATCCAGCATGCCAACGGATTGGGAACCCTGGCCTGGAAATACGAATGCGAATTTCATGATGTGTCCCAATCGCCTGGAAAAATATGTTTTTGTTAATCCTACATCTTTACCAGGACAGAGCCCCAGGTAAAGCCACCACCCACGCCCTGCAACAACACCAGCTGACCCGATTTGACGCGACCGTCGCGACGTGCAAGGTCAAGGGCCAGCGGCACACTCGCTGCAGACGTGTTGGCGTGAATATCCACGGTGATCACGACTTTTTCAAGCGGTACGCCAAGCTTGCGGGCCAGAAATGTCAGAATGCGCAAATTGGCCTGATGCGGAATCAACCAGTCGACGTCAGCAAGACTGACGCCGGCCTCGGCCACTACACCGCGCGCCGAACGATCAAGCACCGTTACCGCCTGCTTGAACACCGCCTGGCCATCCATGCGCAGGAAGGGGTCGCCAGTGACTTGCCCATACGCAACGGTGCCGGCGGTGGAAAGAATGCCTGCCAGGCTGCCATCGGCCTGCAACTGCGCGGCCAGAATGCCGGGCGTATCGCTTGCGCGCAAAACAACGGCGCCCGCGCCGTCGCCGAACAGCACGCAGGTACCACGGTCGTTCCAGTCAAGAATGCTGGAAAAGACCTCTGCGCCAATTACGAGCGCGCAGCGCGCGCGACCGGCACGAATAAAGCAGTCAGCCGTCGTGAGTGCATAGACGAAACCGCTGCACACCGCCATCACGTCAAAGGCCGCAGCACCCTTGTTGCCAAGGTTCGCCTGCACGAGGCAGGCGGTGCTTGGAAAAATAAAATCGGGTGTTGAAGTGGCCAGGATAATCAGGTCGACCTCAGAGGCATCGACACCCGCGTCGGCCAGTGCGCGGCGGGCCGCTTCAGTGGCCAGCGCGCTGGTCTTGACACCAGGCTCGGCCAGGTAACGCTGTCGAATACCGGTACGATCGGCAATCCATTGATCAGACGTTTCGATTTGTCGCGTGGCCATATCTGCGGCCAGCGCGTCGTTCGTGACAACACGGGGCGGCAGAAAGCTGCCTGTCCCGACGATACGTGAATAAGGCAGGGACTTGCTCATTCGGGGTCTCCGGAACGCGCTGGCACAGTCAGGTCATGCGACTGGGTCAACTGGGCGATCGCCATGGTCGTGCGTTCAAGCAGGCCACTCACCACGGCATCACGGGCACGCTGCAACGCATAGCCAAACGCAAGGATGTCGGCAGAGCCATGGCTCTTGATGACGACACCACGCAGGCCAAGCAAAGCCGCGCCATTGTATTGACGGTTATCCACGCGACGACGGAAACGATTCAGCACGGGCATCGCGATCACGCCCAGTATCATCGTAAAGACGTTGCGCTTGAATTCTTCACGAACCATGCTCGCCATCATGCGGGCCAGGCCTTCGACCGACTTGAGCACGACATTGCCAACAAAGCCGTCACAGACGACCACGTCAACCGTTCCTTTGAAAATGTCATCACCTTCGACATTGCCATAGAAATTCAGCGAGCTATTGCGTAACAATTCAGCGGCCTGCTTGACGATCTCGCTGCCCTTGATGACTTCCTCACCGATATTAAGCAGGCCAACCGAGGGGTTCTTGTCCATGTTACCGACCTGCGCCAGTGCAGTCCCCATGATGGCAAACTGCAGCAGATGTTCAGCCGTGCAGTCAACGTTGGCGCCAAGGTCAAGCACGGTGGTGGTGCCACCCTTCTGGTTGGGAAGCGCCGTGGCAATCGCCGGGCGATCAATACCGTCGAGCGTTTTAAGCACGTAGCGTGAAATAGCCATCCAGGCACCGGTGTTGCCAGCCGACACGCACGCATCGGCGCGACCGTCCTTGACCGACTGCGCGGCGCGCCGCATGGAAGAGTCTTTCTTGCGACGCAAGGCGACTTCAACCGGGTCCTCCATGGTGACGAACTCGGTCGCCGCCACGATCGTGTAGCGGTCGGGCGAGACACCAGGAAATGAACCACTGGCTGAAACGACAGCCTGATTCACCTCGTCGGGAAGACCGACAAGGAGCATGTGTGTGTCTGGAAATCGCTGAGCGAAGTCGAAAGCAGCCGGGACGGTGACGGATATACCCGCGTCACCACCCATGCAATCGACAGCAATGCGAATTACGGGAGCCACGTATTGATGCGGCGCAGCGCGTCTGGACGAGTAGGACCCGTCTTAAACAGCGACTTATTCGTCAGACTTAGTCTTGAGAATCTTGCGGCCACGGTAAAAGCCGGTGGGGCTGATGTGGTGACGCAGATGCTGCTCGCCAGTGTTGGGCTCAATCGCCGTAGGCGGATTAACCAAAAAGTCGTGCGAACGGTGCATACCGCGCTTGGACGGGGATTTTTTGTTTTGCTGAACAGCCATGACAACTCCTGTAGACGGGCGAATTGTACGCCAATCGTCTTGATAACCAATAATCTACTTGCTCTTTGTATTAAGCTGACCCAGCACCGCGAACGGTGATGGTCGCCCACCCTCTTCAGGGTCACTCTCGGCATCCGCCGCGGCAACCGTCTCGCCAGGACACCGTTCGTGTCGTGGTACATACGGGACCTCTAAAATCAGTTCATCTTCGATCAGATCCAGCAGATCGAATTCGCGAGAACCTACAACTTTTTCAGGCACATCCAGATCATCTTGATCAACGCGCGATGGGTCATCAATCAGATCAGACTCATTGCGCACCAGATCAAATATGACCTGGCGATCAATCGGGAATACGAGCGGCCCGAGGCAGCGCTGGCATTCAAGCACCAGTTGCGTCTGCACATGCAGATTAATCTGTGGCTTGCCAACCGAACTGCGTTGACCCTGGACAATATACCGGACGATGCCGGGTGTTTCAGGCGGGCCCGTCAGAACCGACAGCGCAACCTCTGGCTGCAAGGGCAAGCCATCAAGCAACCGCCCCAGTTCTTCCGTATCAAACGCACCAACCATCAACTGCTCACGACGCGCAAACTCGAACACGTCAAGAATGGGTGGCACACCCAGCTTGAACTCAGACTGCGCTGCAGCGGAATTCATCGTTCCTGCGGTTGAAGCGCCCGCAGTGACCGTTGCGCTAACAGATGCTGTGACAACTGCGGTGATATCTTTAACGACAGTTTTAGTTCCAGCGCGCGATTTGTTCATCCGTACCCCTAACGTTATTGAGCCGGGTTCAAAAAAGCAGCAAAGCAAGAGATAATAGCGTGTTTACCCTATCAACGTCAATGCCAAGTTACTGTATGTCAGTTGAACCACACACCTTGATTCTCGCCTCCACCTCGCGTTATCGACGTGAACTCCTTGAAAGATTAAGAATTCCTTTCACCGTAGTCTCGCCCGAGGTGGATGAAACGCCACGGCCTGGCGAGACGCCACAAGCACTCGCACTGCGCCTGTCGGTGGCCAAAGCCCGTGCGGTCGCCAGCCGACATCCCGAGGCCATCGTGATCGGCGCCGACCAGGCTGCGTCTCTTGATGGCCAACCTCTGGGCAAGCCCGGCTGCGTCGAGGCCGCCCATGCCCAGCTGCGTCAATTATCCGGGCAAACCGTGGTGTTCCATAGTGCCATGACGGTCATCGCCGGCGAAGTCATCCAGAGTATCGATGTCCCCACGATCTGCGTGTTCCGCACACTCAGTGACGCGGCGATCAGTCGCTACGTACAAATCGACCAACCGCTCGATACTGCCGGAAGCGCCAAGGCTGAATGCCTGGGCATCGCCCTGATGCAAAGCATGCAAAGCACCGATCCCACCTCAATTATCGGATTACCCTTGATTGCACTCACCCACATGCTTTCCACCGTCGGACTCGACCCCCTTGACCATGCAAGGTTGCCCGCATGAACAACAGCACACGCGCACCACGCGGGACGCTGCATCTGATTCCGGTCGGGCTCGGCGAGGCGCCAATCAATGCCTGGCTGCCTGCCCAGGTACAGGCGCTGGCCGGCAGCATCCCTTTATATATCGCCGAAAACGCCAAGACCGCCCGGGCATTTCTGAAGTTGACCCAACTGACGCGGCCATTGCAGGAAATCACGATCCACGAACTCAGCCCGCGCACGGACGACGCCACACTCCAGTCATGGCTTGAACCTCTGCGGTCGGGGCAAGATATTGGCCTGGTTTCAGAGGCCGGTTGCCCCGCGGTGGCAGACCCCGGCGCACGCGCTGTCACCATCGCGCACGGCTGGGGCGTGACGGTTCGGCCGTGGGTCGGTCCGTCGTCGATACTGCTGGGATTGATGGCAAGCGGTCTGGACGGCCAGCGTTTCACGTTCCACGGCTACGCGCCGGTCGAACCGGCTGAACGCGTCAAGCAGCTCAAAGCCTGGGAACACCTGTCGTCCAAACAACACCAGACACAGATGCTGATCGAAACCCCCTATCGCAACAGCGCGATGTTCGCCAGCCTGATTGAACACCTGAAAGGCAACACACGGCTGTGCATCGCGCGTTCCCTGACCACCCCCGAAGAGTGGGTGCGCACCTTGACGGTGGCCCAATGGAAGGCCCAGACCGTGCCTGCACTGGACAAGCACCCCACCCTGTTCCTGTTCCAGGCGGTGTAGTCATGTCAGGGGGTATTTTGCTCAAACTCTCGAGACTGACGACCCTGACCCTGTTGACGGTGCTGGCGGGTTGCAGCACGCCACCACGCCCGGGCGGGTCTGCCTACCAGATCAACGAATCAATGACGGCGACTGGCCAGAACAACCGCATTGACATGATCGTGCTGCACTACACCGCCGGAACCACTCTGACGGCCCTGGCGGTGTTGACGAACAGGGATGTCAGTGCGCATTACGTTGTGACGGATGACATCAAGCCCCTGGTCTATCGGTTGGTCAATGAAAACATGAGCGCCTGGCACGCCGGTGAAAGCAGTTGGTACGGTCGCAATTACATCAACCCAAGGTCCATCGGAATCGAAATCGTCCATCCTGGCTGGGAACGCAACAGCACCGGCGGGATGGGCATGCCCTACCCCCCCGCGCAAATCGACGTAGTCGTTGCACTCACACGCGACATCGCAAAACGCTATGGTGTCGCCCCCGAGAATATTATTGGTCACAGCGATGTGGCACCCCTGCGCAAACAGGATCCGGGCCCCGCATTTCCCTGGAGACAACTGGCACAGGCCGGGATCGGGCGCTGGTACGATGAGGCCGCCGCAGCCAGATACCAGGCTGATTTCTCCAGAAAGGGTGTGCCCGACGCAAAATGGTTCCAGACCCAGCTCAAACGGGTCGGTTATTCCGTTCCAGAGACAGGTCGGTTCGATACCAGCACCAAGCAAGTGATCAGCGCATTTCAGATGCACTACCGGCCAGAACTTGTTTCTGGCGGTCCCGACGCACAAACGGCCGCGCGGCTACAGGCACTGCCCACGACAGGCTCAGCGTTTGTCAGTACGGACAACCCACCCGAACAGCCGCCAGCCAAGTAGAGCCGCCATCACCGCAGCATAGATGGACACGGTGTTGTAGTCGCTCTTGCCGGACTTGTGCCACCAGTAGTGCAAGATCACCAATACCCCGATTAAGTAAATAAAACGATGCAGGGTCTGCCAGCGCCGCCCCAGGCGACGCATCCAGCCCTTGGTGGAAGTCAGTGCCAGCAGTGACATGGTCAGAAAAGCCGCCATGCCCACCATGATGAAAGGGCGCTGCCAAACATCAGCCAGCATGGCGCTCACCTCAAGGCCCTGATCCCACCACGCCCAGCACAGTGCGTGCAATGTTGCGTAGAAAAAGGTGAACAAGCCGCACATCCGGCGCCAGCGTATCAATAGAGGCTGGCCCAGCCATTTCCTGAGCGGCGTCACCGATAACGTAACCAGCAGGCAAACCAGCGTCCAGGTTCCCGACGAACGCGACAGAAACTCAGTCGGGTTGGCGGTCAACTGGTCGTTGAACGCCAGCCAGACCCACCGCAACAAGGGGAGCAACCCAGCGACAAACACAAACAGTTTGGCACGGTCAACCGCGCGCACCGATAACGTCATCCGTCAGCCTCAGAAGTTCTTGCGCAGGTCCATCCCCTGGTACAGGGAGGCCACTTCGGAGCCGTAGCCGTTGAACATGAGGGTTTTGCGTTTTGGGCTAAACACGCTGCCCTCGCCGATGCGGCGCTCGGACGCCTGGCTCCAGCGCGGATGCGAGACCTCGGGATTGACGTTGCTGTAGAAACCGTACTCGCTGGGGGCCGAACGCCCCCAGCTCGAAACCGGCTGTTTTTCAACCAGCCGGATCGTGACCAACGACTTGGCGGACTTGAAACCATATTTCCAGGGCACGACCAACCTGACTGGCGCGCCATTCTGGTTGGGCAGTACTTTGCCATACAGCCCCATGGTGAGCAATGTCAGTGGGTGCATGGCTTCGTCCAGACGCAGCCCTTCCTTGTAGGGCCAGTCAAGTACCCGGGAACTCACGCCTGGCATGTTTTTTGGCTGCACAGCCGTCACAAACTCGACAAACTTGGCGCGCCCGTTGGGTTGCACCTGCTTGAGGAGTGCGGACAGGGGATAGCCGATCCAGGGGATCACCATGGACCACCCCTCGACACAGCGCATGCGGTAGACGCGCTCTTCCATGGGTGCGAGTTTGAGCAGTTCGTCCATACCAAAGGTTTTGGGTGCTGCGCATTCACCTTCGACACTTAACGCCCACGGCTCGGTCTGCAGGGTCTTGGCATAAAGAAACGGATCGCCCTTGTCCATGCCGAATTCATAGTAATTATTGTAGGAAATCACATCTTTTTCGGGCGTAGAGGGATCCATGACTACGTAATTGGCGTTGGGGGTTGATGGCAACGCGGCAAGCCCTGCGGCCGAACCAACCTGCGGCCAGGCGCCCAGCGCACCGGTCGTCAGCGCGGCGCCGGCCGCTTTGATCCAGTCACGACGACCATGCCAGACCTCTTCCGGTGTGATTTCAGAAGCGTGAATGCGGGGATAGCGATAAGTGGGCACGTGACACTCCTGGCACAGGGATTTGGCAGATCATACGCTGGCAAACGGGCCTGCAACAGGCAAATCCACACCGGTTTCAGGTGTTTACGACGCGCTCAAGGAGCCACTGGCGCAAGCTGGAAACATCGCCGACGATGCCCTGGTGCGGACAAGTCCGGAGTTCGTTTTCGGGATGTGCCCCGTAGGCTACCCCCAGTCCGTGCACACCCGCATTGGCTGCCATGTTCAGGTCATGCGAGGTGTCGCCCACCATGACGACGTTCTGGGGTTCGACCATCAGTTCGTCCATCAGTTCGTGCAGCATCGCCGGGTGGGGTTTGCCGAACGTTTCATCCGCGCAGCGCGTGGCAGAGAAGCGGTTGTGCAGCGACGTGGCCGTCAGCGCGCGGTCCAGACCCACACGGCTTTTACCCGTGGCCACCGCCAGCGTCACCCCCATACCTTGCAACGCATCGAGGAGTTCCGGCACGCCGTCAAAAAGCTTGAGTTGCGTGTCGCGCGCCAGGTAATGATAGCGATAGCGGTCAAGGAATAAGGGTTCCATGGATTTTTTTAGATCCGGTACCGCGTGGCGTAAGGCGCGCTCAAGGGACAAGCCGATGACCCAACTGGCCTGCTCGCTCGTCGGCACGGGCAATTCCAGGTCGCGACAGGCGCCCTGGATGGCCGATACGATGCTGTGGGTGGAGTCCATCAGGGTTCCGTCCCAGTCAAATATCACAACCGAATAAGGTGTCGTGGTCATGCGGCGTCCGACTCAAGCTGCTTGAGAATACGCACGCAGGCCTCGGGCAGTGGTGCTTCGAAGGTCATGGGAACCTGCGTGAGCGGATGGGGCATCTCAAGGCGGTGGGCATGCAGGAACATCCTGGTGAACCCGCGCTGGCTAAAACGCGCGTTGGTGTCGTCACGGCCATACTTGTCGTCGCCCACGATCGGAAATCCGCTTGATGCCAGGTGCACCCGGATCTGATGGGTGCGGCCCGTACGCAGTTCGGCGTCTACCAGGCTGTAACCTTTCAGGCGTCGCACGGACGACACGATGGTGTGTGAAACCTGGCCGTCAGACTCGACCTTGACACGGCGTTCGCCAGTCTGGGTGGTCCATTTGGTCAACGGTAAGCGGATGTGCTGGCGGTCGTTGACCCAGTCGCCTTCGACCAGGGCAAAGTAATGCTTGCTGCCACCACCCGAACGAAACATTTCGTGGAGAGACAGCAGCACATTGCGTTTTTTAGCCACCATCAGGAGCCCGGAGGTATCACGGTCGAGCCGGTGCGCGAGTTCAAGGAATTTTGCCTCGGGACGGGCAGCGCGCAGGCATTCGATCACGCCAAACGACACGCCACTGCCACCATGCACGGCCACCCCTGCGGGTTTGTCAAGAACCAGCAGGCCCTCGTCTTCGAAAACGATCGGGAATTCGGTACCGGGCACAGAGCGTTTCTGGCCCGGCGCAGGCAGACGCATCGGCGGTACCCGCACTATGTCGCCGAGGTTCAGGCGGGTGTCGGGCTGAACCCGCCCCTTGTTGACCCGCACTTCGCCACCCCGCACGGCCTTGTAGATGTGACTTTTTGGTACACCTTTACACAGGCGCAACAGGAAATTATCGAGGCGCTGACCGTCGTGCTCTTCTGTGACTTCCACCATCTGGACGGCAGGAGCAGGAGAGCCGGACTGGCACCGTTCAGGAGTTGAAATGTTGGATTCTTTGCGCATGGCCAAAAGCGGCATATAATCCGCGAAGCCTCAAAGGGGTTGGAAAGCCCTCCGGCGTCGAGATGCGGATCTTGTTATCGCGTCTCCGTCTGGATCGCGGACTGTATTGTACCGCTTCGCTTTTCTCCCTCTCTGGGCAACTGGTCGCCGGTTGGACTGGGGTTCCTTTGGTGCGTCGTTGCGGCGTTTTACGTATCGCCCGCGCCCTGTGTTTCCCTGCCCTTTCGCACGCGATACTGAAATAAGTGCAAGAAACCGTCATTTACCTGCACCAGGCGCTTGATCATGATCCGCCTGATGTTCTCAGCACCTTTTTTTGTCAACCACAACCGTGATTCTGACCTTTTTGCTGAAAGAACTCCGCGCCCACCGGCGCGCCGTGCTGGTCTGACCGATTTTCATCGCCCGCCCTGACCGGTGCGCGACTTCTCTTGCCTGCTTCAGTGTTTCGCAGCCAGCTTGCCCATGGCTGCGCGCCGATTTCCGGCGCGCCATTTATGGAGAAACATCTCATGAAGCGCATGCTGTTCAATGCAACGCACCAGGAAGAACTGCGCGTTGCCATCGTCGACGGGCAAAAACTCATCGACCTCGACATCGAAACTGCCGGTCGGGAACAACGCAAAGGCAACATCTATAAGGGCGTCATCACTCGCATCGAGCCCGGTCTCGAAGCCTGCTTTGTCAACTACGGCGAAGAACGACACGGCTTTTTGCCCTTCAAGGAAATCGCCCGTACCTATTTCAAGGAAGGTGTCGATGTCCGCACCGCCCGCATCCAGGACGCCCTGCGCGAAGGTCAGGAACTGATTGTCCAGGTTGAAAAAGAAGAACGCGGCAACAAGGGCGCAGCCCTGACCACGTTCATCTCGCTGGCAGGCCGTTACCTGGTCCTGATGCCGAACAACCCCCGTGGCGGTGGCGTATCGCGCCGCGTCGAGGGTGAAGACCGCCAGGAACTGCGTGAAACAATGGACCAGTTGTCCATCCCCCAGGGCATGAGCATCATCGCCCGCACCGCTGGCATCGGTCGCAACGTCGAAGAGCTCTCGTGGGACCTGTCCTACCTGATGCAACTCTGGACGGCAATCGATGGCGCGGCCAAGGACAATCCGGCTCCCATCCTGATTTACCTGGAATCGAGCCTGGTGATTCGCGCGATCCGCGACTACTTCTCGCCCGATATCGGTGAAATCCTGATCGACACCGATGACATCGCCGACCAGGCAATGGCGTTCATGGGCGTCGTGATGCCGGACAATGTCCAGCGTGTCAAACGTTACCGTGACGATGTGCCGCTGTTTTCACGCTTCCAGATCGAACATCAGATCGAAACCGCCTACTCGCGCACGGTCGAACTGCCCTCGGGTGGTTCCGTGGTCATTGACCACACCGAGGCACTGGTCGCGGTTGACGTGAACTCAGCCCGTTCGACCCGCGGTGCCGACATCGAAGAAACCGCACTGCGCACCAACTCGGAAGCCGCTGACGAGGTCGCTCGCCAATTGCGGCTGCGCGACCTGGGCGGTCTGATCGTGATCGATTTCATCGACATGGAAGACGCCAAGAACCAGCGCGCGGTCGAAAATCGCCTGCGCGACGCCCTCCATTTTGACCGCGCTCGCGTTCAAATGGGCAAGATCTCGCGTTTTGGCCTGATGGAACTCTCGCGCCAGCGACTGCGCCCCGCCCTGAACGAAGGCTCGCACATCACCTGCCCCCGTTGCAACGGCACCGGCGTGATCCGCGATGCCGAGTCCAGCGCGCTGCAGGTCCTGCGTCTGCTCCAGGAAGAGGCCATGAAGGAAAATACCGCCGCCGTGCATGCACAGGTGCCGGTTGATGTGGCCACCTTCCTGCTCAACGAAAAACGCAGTGATATCACCAAGATCGAATCGCGCCTGAAGGTCAACCTGATCCTCATCCCGAACCGTCACCTTGAAACGCCGCACCACCACATCGAGCGTCTGCGCCACGATGATCCACGCCTCGAAGATGTGAAGACCAGTTTTGAACTGGTCGACGCCCCATCGACAGACATGAGCTGGGCACCCAAAGAGCAAGAAATCAAAGCCAAGCCCGAAGCGCTGGTCAAGGGCATCACGCCTGCCCAGCCCGCGCCGGTGTCATCCACACCCTCACCTAAAGTCTCAGCCGCAACTGAAACGGCTCCCGCAGCACCGGGTCTCTTCAAGCGTCTGTTTGGCTGGCTGTCAGGCGGCACTTCCACCGAAACCAAGGAAGATCCCGCACCAGTCAAGGCTGTCGAATCGCGTGACCGTCCCCGCCGTGAAGGCCAGGGTGGGCGCAACCAGGGTGGGCGCAATGGTCAGGGCCGAGGTCGTCGTCCGGAAGGCCGTGGCGACGCGCGCACCCAGCCAGTCGAAAACGCCGTCGTAGACCAGGACACCAACCGTCGCCCACCACGCGTGCCGCGTGACGAGACGCGCGCAAGCCTGGCTCCTCAGGAAAACACGGGTGACCAAGGCGACGAAAACAGCAACCGCAATGGTGGCCGTAGCCGCCGTGGTCGTGGCCGCAACCGTCGTGATGAGGCTCCCGAGAGCACGCAGGATCTGGTAAACGATCAGGCTAGCCCCGTCGCAGCTGGCACAGCTCTGGCTGCACCAGCCCCTGCCGGTGAACGTCGTCCCCAACAGAGCCGCCCAGCCGCCCCCGTCGCCGCTGATGCAGACCTGCAAGATGGCGAGACCGAAGGCCAGGGCCTGCTGGATGAAGACCAGGACCAGGCAGATCCCGAACGCAAACGTCGCCGTCGTCGCAGCCGTCGCGGTGGTCGTCGCGAAGGTGGCTCAACAGAGGGTCAGGAACAGCAAGACGCTCAAGGAGAATCGCAAGACGCTCAGGGCGAGTCGCAAGAAGCTTCACAAGGCTTTGAGCACACAACCACGTCAGCGCTGGCCGGTGCACCCGTAGCCTATGTCGAACCTGGAGTGGCTGCAACGGCGGAGCCCGAGCGGTTTGCTGTTGTGCCGGCACCGAACTATGCGCCGGTACCCGTTTCTGCAGCGGTAGAAGTTGCCTTGACTGCTCCGGCGGTGGAAGCGCCGGCTCAAGTGGCAACCCCTGCCCCGACCCCGGTCGCGGCACCTGTCGCGGTTCAGGCCACTGCTGTGGCACCTGAACTGACCCCGGCGGCAGTCGTTCCAACTGCCGAGACTAACGCTGTCGTCCCTGCACCTGTCGCAGTGGAACAGCCAGCGACCGTCACGCCCGTAGCTGACCTGGCACCGGTCGCACCTGCTCTTGTCGCAGTGGCCCCGGTTGCGTCGCCACCTCCGGCACCGCAGGTCGTCGCACCGCAGATCGTCGTGCCTGCAGTACGTGACACGGCCGCCTTGCACTCAATCGTGCAAACGGCTGGTCTGCAGTGGGTCGAAAGCAACCCTGAGCGCTTTGCCCAGGCTCTGGCTGACCAGAAAGTCACAGAGGTCAAGCTGGGTCGCGCACGCAAGCCCGCTGTGGTGATCGCCGAAGCGCCCTTGGCACAGGTAGAAACTCAGGGCTAAGAGGGCAATGGCCAATAAAAACGGCGACCGAAAGGTCGCCGTTTTTATTGATACCCGTTGCAAAACCGCATTGAGAAACCAAACACGCCCCGGTGGGCTGTTTCGATTTAAGCGGACACCGAGTCCGCAGGTTGCTTGGTCATGATAGCCATCAGCCTGGCAAGTTCTTCGCGCAACTGACGACGGTCGAGCACCATGTCGATGGCCCCCTTTTGCTGCAGGAACTCTGAGCGCTGGAAGCCTTCAGGCAGTTTTTCGCGGACGGTTTGCTCGATCACGCGTGGGCCGGCAAAACCAATCAGCGCTTTGGGTTCACCAATGACAACGTCACCCATGAACGCAAAGCTGGCCGACACGCCACCCATTGTCGGGTCAGTCAGAATGCTGATGAACGGCAGGCCTGCCTCGGACAAACGAGTCAGCATCGCATTGGTCTTGGCCATCTGCATCAGTGAAAAAAGGCTTTCCTGCATGCGCGCGCCACCAGACGCGGCCACGCAAATAAACGGGATGCGTTGTTCAATGGCCGCCTGCACACCACGTGCGAAGCGCTCGCCCACCACCGAACCCATCGACCCGCCCATAAATTCGAATTCAAAGCAGGCCAGTACGCAAGGCACACTGCGAATCGCGCCGCTTACCACTACCAGGGCGTCACTCTCACCGGTTAGCCGCACTGCTTCTTGCAAACGTTCCGGGTATTTGCGTGAATCCTTGAATTTGAGGGGATCCATGGACCGGGTGTTGTTACCGAGTTCAACGCGCCCTTCAATGTCGAGCAATGATTCGATCCGGGCCCGCGCACCGATGCGCATGTGATGATCACACTTGGGGCAAACATGCAGGTTGGCCGCGAGATCTTCGTTGTACAACACCGATTCGCATGAAGGGCATTTGACCCAAAGGCCTTCGGGCACACGCCGGGCAGCCGGATTATCGGCATTTTGGCTCTTGTTGATGCGTGGGGGAAGTAATTTACCTAGCCAGCTCATCGGGCTTGTCCTGCGAAAGTAGTCGTGGCTGCAACATGCCCAGCGGGCCGTGCAACGTCAAGTGCCTGGCGGATGCCATTGAGCCAGTTTGCGCCAGCTTCGATGGCTGCACGGGATTGCTGGGCCAGTGGCAAACCTTCAGCCGCCTGGTTCATGGTGTCGATCAGTTTGGACCCAATCACTACGGCGTCGGCCACCAGGCTGATGCGTCGCGCACTGTCGGCGTCGCGAATGCCGAAACCCACACCAACTGGCAACGACACATGCTTGCGAATGCCTTGCAAGCGTTGCGCCACATCCTGGACGTCCAGGTGACCGGCCCCGGTCACGCCATTGAGCGACACGTAATAGACGTAGCCGCGGGCGATCTTGCCAACCGCACGAATGCGTGCCTCAGTCGAGGTAGGAGCCAGCAAGAAAATGGGGGCAATGTGGTGTTTGTCGAGCAGCACAGCGAACTCGCCGATTTCTTCCGGCGGATAGTCGACAACCAGCAAACCGTCGATACCGGCAAGATCAGCCTGCTCGGCAAACTGCTGCTGACCCATGTTTTCAACCGGGTTGGCGTAGCCCATCAGTACGACCGGAGTGTCTTGGTCGGTTTGCCGGAACTGTGCGACCATGCCCAGCACCGTGCGCAAGCCCACGCCCTGGGCAATGGCATGCTCGGCGGCACGCTGGATCACTGGACCATCGGCCATGGGGTCGGAAAACGGAATGCCAAGCTCAATGATGTCTGCCCCGGCACCCACCAGTGCATGCATCAGTGGCACCGTAGTTTCGGGCAGCGGATTGCCAGCGGCGATATACGGAATGAGCGCCGCGCGCTGCTGGCTGGCAGCACGCGCGAACGCCGCAGCAATTCGGTCTGGATGTTGGGACATATTGATTAAAACCTTTAGAGCACAATGCCGGCGCGCTGTGCGACGGTGTTGATATCCTTGTCACCACGACCCGACAAGTTGACCAGAATGATCTTGTCCTTGGGGAGTGTGGCGGCAAGCTTGGCAGCGTATGACAGTGCGTGCGACGATTCCAGTGCAGGGATGATGCCCTCAACGCGGCAGCAGTGGTGAAAGGACGCCAACGCTTCGTCGTCGGTAATGCTGACATACGATGCGCGGCCGGTGTCCTTGAGCCAGGCGTGTTCGGGTCCCACGCCAGGATAGTCCAGGCCTGCGGAAACAGAATGGGTTTCGCAAACCTGGCCGTCAGCATCCTGCAGCACGTAGGTGCGGTTGCCGTGCAATACCCCCACCCGACCAGCGGTCAGTGAGGCAGCGTGCAAACCAGTCAGCACACCTTCACCGGCGGCCTCGACGCCAATGAGCTTGACCTGCTCGTACGGTATATAGGGATGGAAAATCCCCAGTGCGTTGGACCCGCCACCGACACAGGCGATCACGTAGTCGGGCTGGCGACCGGCGTATTCGGGCATCTGCGCGATTGATTCGGTTCCGATCACGGAATGGAAATTGCGCACCATCATTGGGTAGGGATGCGGGCCCGCCACCGTACCGATGATGTAGTAGGTGCCGTCAACGTTGGTCACCCAGTCACGCATGGCTTCGTTCAGGGCATCTTTAAGCGTCTTGGAGCCCGACTCGACCGGTACCACGGTTGCACCCAGCAGCTTCATCCGAAAGACGTTAGGCGACTGACGCTTGACGTCTTCGCTGCCCATGTAGACGACACATTCCATGCCATAGCGCGCGCAGACGGTTGCCGTGGCCACACCATGTTGCCCGGCCCCAGTTTCGGCGATGATGCGCTTTTTGCCCATACGACGCGCCAGCAACGCCTGGCCGAGACTATTATTGATCTTGTGTGCGCCAGTGTGGTTGAGGTCTTCACGCTTGAACCAGATCTGGGCGCCACCGAGTTCTTCGGACCAGCGGCGTGCATGATAGACAGGCGTCGGACGCCCGACGAAATGCTTGAGTTCGTAATGGAACTCAGCTAAAAACTCGGGGTCATGCCGGTATTTGTCGTAGGCCTGGCGCAGTTCTTCAATTGCCTGCATGAGGGTTTCGGCGACAAACACTCCGCCATAAGGACCAAAGTGCCCACTCGCGTCAGGAAAGTCGTAGGGTTTCAAGACCAGATCTCCGGAAAACTGGCAACACCAGGCAACGATATGCCCAGCATCAATCGCCCACAGGCGAAAGATGCGATTTTACCAGTCTGAAGCCCGGCTAGCGACGCACTGCGGAAAATACGCCTGTGACCTCGGACAACGCGCCGGTTGCCCGTTGCAATTCAGCACCATCATGGATTTCAACCGTAAAGCCCATGTGGGCGAGCGACGCTTTGCTCTGTGTGTTGACCCCGATGACATTGACGCGCAGGCGGGCGAACACCTCCGACAAGTCACGCAATAGACCCGGCCGATCCTGGGCCCGCACAATGAGGTCGACCGGGTAGACCGTCGCGGCCGCCCGGGCACCGCCCCAGTCAACATCAATCACCCTTTCAGGCTGACGAGCCTGCAGTGCGGCATAACTGGGGCAGTCCGCGCGATGAATCGATACGCCCCGGCCCCGTGTCACGAAGCCACGTATCGCGTCAGGGGGCGCTGGGCGGCAGCAGCGCGCCAGTTGCGTCATCAGCGACCCGACACCCACCACCAGCACGCCGCTCTTGCCCGTCTGGACCGCACTTTCAGCCCGACTGGAGTGCGTGATCATTGTCTCGGGGCTAATTTCCTCGACAACCGGAACAGGCAGGAATAGCGCGTCGATCTGGCGCAGGCTGAACTCTTCCTTGGCTGCAGCGACGTACAGATCGTCGGCACGGGCAAAACCGAGTTGCTGGGCCAGTTGTTCAAGGTTGACAGCGGTCTTGCCCAGCCGTTGTAATTCCTTTTCAACCAGCGTCTGGCCGTGGGTGATGCGTTGCTGCAATTCAATGGCGTTGAACCACGCACGCACTTTGGCGCGCGCGCGCGGACTTGCCAGGAACCCGAGTTGCGTATTGAGCCAGTCACGCGAGGGACCGCCTGACTTGGCGGTGACGATTTCAACCGTCTGACCGGTTTGCAAGTGAGTCTGCAAGGGCACCATCTGGCCGTCAATGCGCGCACCACGGCACCGGTGTCCGAGATCGGAATGCAGGTGATAGGCGAAATCAATCGCCGTGGACCCAGCGGGTAATTCGATCACCCGCGCCTGCGGAGAGAGCACGTAGATACGCTCTTCGGCGGGCGGCGCAGCGGCAACCTGTCGGTCTGATGGCGTCCCCGCGCCCGCACCGCTGGCCGGGTGGTCGTAGCCACCCGCTTCGGTATTCCAGGCCAGCAACTGACGCATCCATGCGAGCTGCCGGTCATACTGGCCCGAAGCCGAGACTTGTCCGCCACGGGGGCCAGATTCCTTGTAGCGCCAGTGCGCAGCCATCCCGTACTCGGCAAACTCATGCATGGCGCGGGTCCGGATTTGTACCTCGAAGGGACGCCCGTCGGCGTCGGCCACCACCGTATGCAGCGAGCGATACCCGTTGGGCTTCGGACGCGATATGTAGTCGTCGAACTCATCGGAAATCGGTGTCCACCGCTCGTGAACGAGTCCAAGTGCACCATAGCAGGCACGCTCATCCTCGACAATCACGCGCACCGCGCGTACATCGAAAAGCTGGCTGAAATCCAGATGCTTCTGGCGCATTTTGTTCCAGATGCTGTAGATGTGCTTGGGCCGCCCCGACACCTCGGCGGTAATTCCCATTTGCGCCAGAGACTCAGTCAGTGTTGCAATCGTCTGCGCGATGAACGCTTCGCGTTCGACGCGTTTTTCTTCGAGCAGCCTGGCAATTTCCTTGTAGCGTTGCGGGTCTGTGAACCTGAACCCCAGGTCTTCCATTTCCCACTTGATTTGCCAGATACCCAGCCGGTTGGCCAGCGGGGCGTACAGGTCCAGGGTTTCGTGCGCGAAGGCAGCCTCGCAGGGCGTTTTTGACGCGGCGTGCCAGCGCAGTGTCTGCAGGCGCGAGGCCAGACGGATCAGCACAATGCGCAGGTCGGCCGCCATCGCCAGCAGCATTTTGCGCAGCATCTCTTTCTGGGATCCGACATCGGCCGCACGGTGATTGGCGACGCTTGCAATCGACCCCAGGCGCAGCAAGGCGCGCGTGCCCTGCACCAGTCTGCTGATCTCGGGCCCGAACTGGCGCGCGATCGGGTCGGCCTGTGTGCCGGGAGCAACCTCCGGCAAGGCAATCAGCAACGCTGCGGCACGCGTCGGTGCGTCGGCCTGCATGGCTGCCAGAACACGGGCAGTACCCAGCGCATGGTCCATCAACAATTCGCCGGCCGACGTCCGCTTGGCTTGGACCTGCGGTGCGACCCAGTCGCAGACGCGCAGCAAAAGCGACTGGTCGTCCGTGCTCATCCCGGCAATCAGGTACGGGTGCAAGGTGTGTTCGGTTAAGGATGGAGGAGAAGAAGACATGGCGTCAACAATACACTAAACAATATCGCCAAACGTTATATGCACATGCCGTAAAAAAACCGGCCGAAGCCGGTTTTTTTTGACCAGCATCAATCAGACTGCGGCAGTCACAACCACTTCGACCCGATAGTCGGGGCTGGCAAGCCGTGCTTCGATGGTGGCACGAGGCGGAGCATTACCTTCGGCAACCCAGGCATCCCAGGCTTTGTTCATACCGTCGAACTCTTTCATGTTGGCCACGAAAATCTGGACCATCAGAATGCGTGTCTTGTTGGTGCCAGCCTCGGCCAGCAGTTTATCGATGGCGGCCAGCACCTGGGTCGTCTGACCCGCGATGTCCTGGGTGGCATCATCGGCCACCTGGCCGGCCAGATAGGCCACGCCGTTGTAGACGGCCATGTCGGAGAGTCGCTTGGCGACGTTTACGCGCTTGACGGTAGTCATTGAAGTTCCTTGGATTAATCAGGCAGGGGGCAATTCAAACACCTGGCGCAGGTACGCCAGGTAGGCTTTGTCGTCGCACATGGTTTTCTCAGGTGCGTCGGAAACTTTAGCGACTGGCTGGCCATTGCAACGAACCATTTTCATGACAATTTGAAGCGGTTCATAGCCAAGGTCATTGGTCAGATTCGTACCGATACCAAAAGAGGTCTTGCAGCGGCCGGCAAAGCGCCGCGTCAGTTCGATCGCGAGCGGAAAAGTCAGGGCATCCGAAAATACCAGTGTCTTGACGCGCGCATCCACGCGATTGGCCGTGTAATGGGCGATCATGCGTTCGCCCCACAGGAACGGATCGCCCGAGTCGTGCCGGGCACCGTCAAACAGCTTGCAGAAATACATATCGAAATCACGCAAGAAGGCATCCAGACCGTAAACGTCGGACAGCGCGATCCCGAGGTCGCCGCGATACTCACGGGCCCAGGTTTCAAGCGCGAACACCTGCGAATCGCGCAGGCGGGGCCCAAGCCCCTGGCAAGCCTGCAGATACTCGTGCGCCATGGTGCCCAGTGGCAACACGCCATGCTTCATTGCAAACCACACATTGCTGGTGCCCGCGAAGTGCTCGCCCATCTGCGCCTTCATGGTGGTCACGACTTCTTCATGCCATACATGAGAAAACCTGCGGCGCGTGCCATATTCGGCCACCCTGAATTCACGCAGGTCGGCGGCATCAAGCACCAGTTTCATCTTTGTCTGCAGGCGCTCGCGGCCTTCTTCCCAGCCTGGGTCGGGGCATGTATTACGAAAATACACTTCGTTGACGATGGCAAGAACCGGGATTTCAAACAGGATCGTGTGCAGCCAGGCGCCCTTGACCGTGATGTCGATTTCTCCGGGCTGCTTGCCCTCGCTGACATGGATGCACTTCTCGGGCAGGTGGAAGAGTTCGAGAAAATCGATAAAATCACTTTTTATAAAGCGCAACCCACGCAGGTATGCGAGCTCTTGCTCGTTAAACCTTAGCTGGCACAACCCCCGGATTTCCTGGCGGATTTCGTCCAGATAGGGGCGCAAATTGACGCCCGGCGTTCGGCAACGGTAGCGATATTCGACCTGCGCGGCAGGGAAGTGGTGCAACACCACCTGCATCATGGTGAACTTGTACAGATCGGTGTCGAGCAGCGAGTTGATGATCATGATTTTCGGCGAATTTGCGCAACATTAGCACAGCCACACCGCACACTAGGGGCTTGCCGACATGTCCGGGCAGGTTTGGTTAAACTAGAGGATACCCTGAAGTATTAACCACCTATCCCTTTTGCCGGTGAGCCAGAATGACGCACGTCGTTACAGAGAACTGTATTAAATGTAAATTTACCGACTGTGTCGACGTGTGTCCCGTTGACTGTTTCCGCGAGGGTCCCAATTTTCTTGTGATCGACCCCGATGAGTGCATCGACTGTGCAGTCTGCATACCGGAATGTCCTGCGAACGCCATTTTCGCCGAAGAAGACATCCCGCAGGACCAGTTGAAATTCATCGCGCTGAATGCTGAATTGACCCCAGTGTTCGCCAGTATCAGTCGTTCGAAAAAACCGCTGCCCGATGCCGACACCTGGAACGGCGTTCCCGACAAGCTCAAGCACCTTGAACGCTGAGCCCCACTGGCGCGCGCCCGCACATGACTGAAGCCGCTACGCAAACGCCGGACGTCCGCTACACCCGACAAGCCGTCACGCAAAAGACGATCTGGCTGGACGAAAAGCTTTTTTCGCTTCGAGTCACCCGCGATCCGGCGTTCCGCTTCGAGCCCGGTCAGTTCGCACGTATCGGGCTGGCGCTTGACCCGACTGCCCCGGACACCCCCAGCGAATGGCGTGCCTATTCGATGGTGTCGACACCGGACGAGTCAGAACTCGAGTTTTTCTCGGTTGTTGTCCCTTCAGGCAAGTTCAGTCCGCCACTGGCAGGACTCGTCGCAGGCAATGCTCTTTTTATCGATAAGACTGCGTTTGGCTTCCTGACGCTGGAACGCTTTGTCGATGGTCGCGATCTGTGGCTGATTTCAACAGGGACCGGCCTGTCTGCCTACCTGTCCATGCTCCGGGACCCGGCTACCTGGCAGCGGTTCAGGCGCCTGATCGTCATCCACGGCGTGCGCCGTGCGCCCGAGCTTGCCTACAGGCAAGAGTTGCTGGATATGGCTCGCACGTTCGGGCAGGCCTCGGCCGGGCAACTGATCTACGTACCCATCACTTCCCAGGAACCACTCGATCCCGACCTGGCACCGGGCTTACGTTGCGACCTGACCAGCGCGTCGCGCATCACTCACCTGCTGTCCTCGGGCGAGCTTGAACTGCGTGCAGGCGCCACGCTCGATCCGGACCACGCACGGGTGATGCTGTGCGGAAATCCGGCCATGGTGACCGAAATGCGCGCGTTGCTGGGCGCACGCGGCTTCGCCCCGGGCCGGCGAGGCATACCCGGTAACCTCGCAGTTGAGAACTATTGGTAACAATACAGCTGGTACTCACTGGTAACAAAACAGCTGGTACTATTCACGCCAGCCTTTAAGGCATCATTTTCATCATTTTGGTGCAATCTGCAATCTGCAATCTGCAATCTGCAATGAGCAATGAGCAATGAGCAATCAGATGCTGATTTTGGCGCCCAACCCCTGTCCATCGGGTCCGGCGTAACGGTTTTGCCACAGTCAGGGCGTACAGAACCCGCAGTACTTTCCTGCAAAACACCTGAAATTTCATATCAGGTGATAATCAGTCACTCAAAATATCAATTGGATTAGCCTAGATGCTCTATCAACTGCATGAAATGCACCGGGCGATCATGTCCCCGATCGCGGCATTCACAGACGTTGGTTCCAAACTGTTTACCCATCCGGCGAGCCCACTGGCTTACACGCCGGGTGCCCGCCAGATGGCTGCCAGCTACGAGCTGATTCATCGTCTGGGCAAAGTCTATGAAAAACCGACCTGGCAGCTGCCGTCGATCCTGGTCGACGGAAAAGCGGTCGACGTTGAGGTCGAGACCGAACTTTCCACACCCTTTTGCAACCTGATTCATTTCAGGCGCGACATGCCTGAAAAGGCGCGGCATGCCGACCCGAAGATTCTGGTGGTTGCCCCAATGTCAGGGCACCATTCCACGTTGCTACGCGACACGGTGCGAGCCCTGCTTCCCAATCATGAGGTCTACGTCACCGACTGGATCGATGCCCGCATGATTCCGCTTTCAGCGGGGCCTTTTCACCTGAACGACTACGTACGCACCGTGCAACAGTTTGTGCGCCACCTTGCCCCCGACCTGCATGTCATTTCGGTGTGTCAACCTACTGTGCCGGTGCTGGCCGCAATTTCGCGAATGGCCACGGACAACGATTCCTGCCTGCCACGCAGCATGGTGATGATGGGCGGCCCGATTGATCCGCGCCGCTCGCCCACACAGGTCAACCGTCTGGCCACGACCCAGCCTTTTGACTGGTTCGAGGAAAAACTGATTCACGCTGTGCCGGCCAATCACCCCGGCGCGGGTCGACGTGTTTATCCTGGTTTCCTGCAACACGCCGGGTTCATGGCCATGAACCCCGACCGCCACATGAAGTCGCATTACGACTTCTACCTGGATCTGCTGCGGGGCGACGACGACGACGCCGGGACACACCGTCGTTTCTATGACGAATACAACGCGGTCATGGACATGCCGGCCGAGTTTTACCTGGATACGATACGTACGGTGTTCCAGGACTTCGACCTGCCCAATGGCACTTGGGAAATCGACGGCAAGCTGGTCGCGCCCGCTGACATCACGACCGTGGCACTGTTCACCATCGAGGGCGAGCTCGACGATATTTCGGGCGAGGGTCAGACGCGTGCTGCACAGGAACTGTGCTCGGGCATTCCGGCCAAACTCAAGAAACACTACACGGCACCCCAGTGCGGTCATTACGGTATTTTTGCCGGACGTCGCTGGCGCGAAACGATCTGCCCACAGATTGCGGAATTCATCCGCAAGGTCTAATGGTCCGACCCGTCATTCAAGCTGCCAGCATCAATGACTTGCTGCCGCAAACGCAGTGCACCAAATGCGGCTATCCAGGCTGCAAGCCCTACGCCCAGGCAATCGCCGGCGGGCAAGCAGCGATCAACCGCTGCCCGCCTGGCGGCCAGACGGGTGTCGCCGCCCTGTCGCGACTGACGGGGCGCCCGGCACTGCCACTGGACCCCGACTGTGGCCAGCACCTGCCCTTGCAGGTCGCTGTCATTGACGAGCAATACTGCATTGGCTGCACACTGTGCATACAGGCCTGTCCGGTCGATGCCATTCTTGGCGCTTCCAAGCGCATGCATACCGTGTTGCCCGATCTTTGCACCGGCTGCGACTTGTGCATCGCACCCTGTCCGGTTGATTGCATCAGCATGACCGACGTCATGCCCGCCCGGGAATGGACCACGCACGATGCCCACGAGGCACGCATACGCTATGAATCCAGGCAAAAGCGCATCGCCACGCAACCCGATGCGCGACGTCTGGCTGACACCCAAGCGGTGCTCGTGGCTGCAACACCTGCAACACCGGCAGCACTTGACAAGCAAGCGGCCGTTCGCGAAGCGCTCGCGCGCGCGCGCGCCCGTCGCACTTAATCAGCCTGCGCCATGAACCCACAAAAACGCCGCGAAATCTTTGCACGCTTTCAGGCGGTCAACCCTGAGCCCAAAACTGAACTTGAGTACGAAACGCCGTTTCAGCTTCTGATCGCGGTCCTGCTGTCGGCGCAGGCTACGGACAAATCCGTGAACCTGGCCACCCGTAAATTTTTCCCGCAGCATGGCACCCCGCAAACCATGTATGCGCTGGGCGAGGCGACCCTGGCCACCTATATCAAGACAATTGGCCTGTATAAAACCAAAGCGAAAAATGTGATCGCGACCTGTGACATCCTGATCAACCAGCACGGTGGAACCGTACCCCAGACACGCGAAGCTCTCGAAGCGCTGCCTGGTGTTGGCAGGAAAACCGCCAGCGTGGTGCTCAATACAGCGTTCGGACAATCCACAATCGCCGTCGACACACATATTTTCAGGGTATCGAACCGCACCCGGATTGCCCCTGGCCGCGACGTGCTGGCCGTCGAGCGAGGACTTGAGAAGTTCGTCGCGCCTGAGTTCCGGCTCAATGCCCATCACTGGCTCATTCTGCACGGGCGTTACGTCTGCGTGGCGCGCACCCCGAAATGCCCGCAGTGCGCAATATCGGACTTATGTGAGTTTCGTGACAAGACATTGTCATAACTCTCTCTGATCCGGGCGAGGTCCTGGCCTGTTCACCTATGACAAACCCTCATAGATGTTTATGCTGCACCTGCGTCATACTGCCTGCTGAATAAAAAATACCGGACAAGATGCGGCATGAAAGACATCATTCTCGAGACTGAAGGCCTGACCAAGGAATTTCGTGGGTTCACGGCCGTCAATAATGTTTCGCTCCGTGTGCAGCGCGGACAGATCCACGCCCTGATCGGCCCAAATGGCGCAGGCAAAACGACCTGCTTTAACCTGCTGACCAAGTTCCTGTCGCCCACGCGCGGCAAGATTATGTTCAATGGCGTCGATATCACTGGCGACCGGCCGGCGCAGATCGCGCGTCGCGGCATCATCCGTTCGTTCCAGATTTCGGCGGTCTTCCCCCATCTGACCGTGCTTGAAAACGTGCGCATCGGACTGCAGCGCCAGACGGGTCTATCGTTTCACTTCTGGAAAAGCGAGCACTGCCTGAACCGCCTGAATGACCGCGCGCAAAATCTGCTTGAACAGGTTGACCTGGGCGCGTTTGCCAAGGAAATCACCGGCAGCCTGCCTTATGGCCGCAAGCGCGCCCTGGAAATCGCGACCACACTGGCCATGGAGCCTGAACTGATGCTGCTCGATGAACCCACGCAAGGTATGGGCCATGAAGACGTGCACCGTGTCACCCAACTCATCAAGCAAGTGAGCGTCGGGCGCACCATCCTGATGGTCGAGCACAACATGGGCGTGGTGTCATCGATTGCCGACACGATCACCGTGCTGGCACGCGGAGCCGTTCTGGCCGAGGGCAACTATGCTCACGTATCACGCGACCCGCTCGTCATGGAGGCCTACATGGGCACCACTGACGGCGAACTGCAAGGAGCGCACGCATGAGTACGCCCGCACTCGAAATCTCCGGCCTGAACGCCTGGTACGGCGAATCCCACATCCTGCATGGCGTAGACCTGACCGTCCACAAAGGCGAAGTCGTCACGCTGCTTGGTCGCAATGGTGCCGGGCGCACCACGACCATGCGCGCCATTCTCGGACTGACTGGCGACCGTGAAGGCTCCATCAAGATCCATGGCACTGAATCAATCAACTTGCCAACCTTCAAGGTGGCGCATCTGGGCGTGGGCTACTGCCCCGAAGAGCGCGGCATCTTTGCCAGTCTGTCATGTGAAGAAAACCTGCTGCTGCCACCCCCGGTCGGACCACTCGGTGGTGGCATGTCGCTGGCTGAAATCTATGACATGTTTCCCAACTTGCTTGAACGACGCCATTCGCCTGGCACCCGCCTTTCAGGTGGCGAACAACAGATGCTTGCGGTGGCGCGTATCTTGCGCACCGGCGCTGATCTGCTGTTGCTCGATGAAATCTCGGAAGGCCTGGCACCGGTCATCGTGCAGGCCCTCGCCCGCATGATCAAGATGCTCAAGGCCAAGGGCTACACCATCGTCATGGTCGAACAGAACTTCCGGTTCGCCGCGCCGCTGGCAGACCGTTTCTATGTCATGGAACACGGACAGATCGTTGAGCACTTTGCCGCGTCAGAACTTGCCGCCAAGCAGTCCGTGCTTGATGAACTACTCGGTGTCTGACGCCCTTTTTATATGCACGCGTGCAGTCGACACGCGGTGTTGATAACAAATACTTCATGAACGCAGCAGCATCACCCAGGAGCAACACATGAAACTACGTACACTCAGCGCAGCGCTGATGACAGCCGGTCTTGGCTTCATCATGCAACCCACCTTCGCCCAGGGCATTTCCGACGATGTGATACGCATCGGCATCATCTCTGACATGTCCGGCGTGTATTCCGACATCGACGGTCCTGGCGGCGTCGAAGCGATCCGCATGGCCATTGCCGATGCGGGCGGCGCGATCAATGGCAAGAAAATCGAATTGCTAACTGCTGATCACCAGAACAAGGCCGACATCGCCTCGTCACGCGCACGTGAATGGTTTGACCAGCAGAAAATCGACATGCTGATTGGCGGCACGAACTCTGCCACCAACCTGGCCATGGCCGCAGTCGCCGCAGAAAAGAAAAAGCCGTTCATCTCGATCGGCTCGGCCACCTCCGACATGACAGGCAAAGCCTGCACACCCTACACCGTGCACTATGCCTATGACACCGTGGCGCTGGCGCGTGGCACGGGCTCGGCCGTGGTGAAAGATGGCGGCAAGACCTGGTTTTTCCTGACGGCCGACTACGCCTTTGGTCAAGCGCTCGAGCGTGACACGGCCGCCGTGGTCAAGTCCGCTGGCGGTGAAATCAAGGGTCAGGTGCGCGCACCGCTCTCGACCGCTGACTTCTCCTCGTTCCTGCTCCAGGCCCAAGCCTCGGGCGCGCAAATTCTCGGCCTGGCCAATGCCGGTGGCGACACGGTCAACTCGATCAAGGCCGCCAACGAGTTTGGCGTGACCTCGACGATGAAACTGGCCGGCTTGCTGATTTTCATCAACGACATCCATTCGCTCGGTCTGAAAGCCACGCAGGGCATGTACCTGACGGACGGCTGGTACTGGGACCAGTCCGACGCCTCGCGCGCCTGGGCAGCCAGGTTCGAAGAAAAAATCAAGCGTAAACCGTCGATGCTGCAGGCTGCCGATTATTCCGCAGTCACGTTCTACCTCAATGGCATCAAGGCCACCGGTACGGACGACGCCGACACCATCATGAAGTGGATGAAGTCCACCAAGATCAACGACTTCTTCGCCCAAGGCGGCTACGTACGTGAAGATGGCCGCATGGTCCACGACATGTACCTGATGAAGGTCAAGACACCGGCCGAATCCAAGGGACCCTGGGACTACTACAACATCGTGGCCAAGTTGCCCGGAGAAGAGGTCTACGCCAAACTTTCCGAATCCACTTGTGGCTTCATCAAAAAATAAATCAGCAACGGGCCTGTTGTGCGATATGAGCAACAACAGGCCCTTGTTGATCTGTCCGTTCTTCGTTTGACTGATACACGATGACTACACTCTTTGGCATACCCATACAAGCTTTGCTGGGCCAGCTCCTGCTGGGCTTGGTCAATGGCTCTTTCTACGCCATTCTGTCGCTCGGCCTGGCCGTTATTTTCGGGCTACTCAACGTCATCAACTTCGCCCATGGGGCGTTGTACATGTTTGGCGCGTTCCTGGCCTGGATGGGCATGTCCTATTTCGGGTTGAACTACTGGGTCATGCTGGCGCTCTCACCGATTCTGGTGGGCCTGTTCGGCATCGTGATCGAAAAGCTCCTGCTCAAGCACCTCTACAAACTCGACCATCTCTATGGTTTGCTGCTGACGTTTGGCATCACCTTGCTGATGGAAGGATTGTTTCGCAGTATCTATGGAGTCTCGGGTCAGCCCTACGCCACACCCGATATCCTGCGTGGTGCCACCAACCTGGGCTTCATGATCTTGCCCAACTACCGTGCCTGGGTCGTCGTGGCTTCCGTGGTCGTCTGTCTGATTACCTGGTATGTCATCGAGCGCACCCGGCTGGGTGCCTTGCTGCGCGCCGCCACTGAAAATCCTCGCCTGGTCGAAGCGTTCGGCGTGAACGTTCCGCTCATGATCACTCTCACCTACGGCTTTGGCGTGGCATTGGCGGGTTTCGCAGGCGTACTTGCCGCACCAGTATTGCAAATTTCACCATTGATGGGCTCGAATCTGATCATCGTCGTCTTCGCGGTCGTCGTGATTGGCGGAATGGGTTCCATCATGGGTGCCATTGTCACGGGCCTTGGCCTGGGCATCATCGAAGGTTTCACCAAGGTCTTCTGGCCTGAGGCCTCAAGTACGGTTGTATTCATCATCATGGCTATCGTGTTATTTGTGCGTCCCGCCGGGCTCTTCGGGAAGGAAAAATGAATCGTCAAGCGCTCGGTTATCTCGTTCTGTTTATTCTGTTGGCCGCAGTACCGCTTGCAGGGATCTACCCCATCTTCGTCATGAAGGTGTTGTGTTATGCCCTGTTTGCCTGCGCCTTCAACCTGCTGCTGGGCTTTACCGGCTTGCTCTCTTTTGGTCACGCCGCGTTCCTGGGCAGTGCTGCCTATGCGGCAGGCCATGCGATCAAGATATGGGGGTTGCCGACCGAGGCCGGCATCGCCTTTGGCGTGCTGGTCGCCGGTGTCCTGGGGCTCGCCATGGGTGCGCTGGCCATTCGCCGCAGCGGCATTTACTTTGCGATGATCACGTTGGCCCTGTCCCAGATGGTGTTCTTCTTTTTCCTTCAGGCGAAATTCACCGGCGGTGAAGATGGCCTGCAGGGTGTGCCCCGGGGAATGCTGTTTGGCCTGCTCGATCTCAAAAGCGACCTGAACCTGTATTACGTGGTGATGGGGATTTTTGTGCTGGGCTTTTTCATTATCTGGCGCACCGTACACTCACCCTTTGGGCAGGTCCTTCAGGCCATTCGTGAAAACGAACCGCGGGCCATTTCACTGGGCTACGACGTTGATCGCTTCAAGTTACTGGCGTTCGTACTCTCGGCCATGCTTGCCGGTCTGGCAGGCGCCACCAAGATGCTGATTTTTGTTTCAGCAACGTTGTCTGATGCCACCTGGCAGATGTCTGGACTCGTGATCCTGATGACGCTGATCGGTGGCATGGGCACACTGCTGGGTCCCGTACTCGGCGCGTTCATCGTCGTGCTGCTCGAAAACAAAGTCGGCGACTTCGGCACCTTCCTGGCCAACACAACCGGCGTGGCCTGGTTCCAGCGCCTGGGCGAATCCGTCACGATTGTCATTGGGCTGATATTCGTCCTCTGCGTGCTTGCCTTCCGTCGCGGCGTCATTGGCGAGTTCAATGCCTGGATGGATCGTCGCAAAGGTATCTTGCCCCCTGCACATGGATCACATTAGGGTTTACACGCATCGACACTGACCCTGCCCATGGATATGTTGGAGGACACAAATTTCTTACAAAGAAGAAACAAATGAAACCCACCAAAAACCTGAAGATTCAGTGCGCACTGGTGCTGTCAGTTTTCACCTTGCTGGCTGGCTCCGTCGCCCAGGCGCAGACCGCCCCTGCGGCGCCCGCTGCCCCGGCCGCGGCCAAGGCAGCACCGAAAGCCAAAACCGAGCTCCAGTGGCTGGGGCAAGCCGGTTGGCGCATCACGACCCCCGGCGGGAAACTGATCGTGGTCGATCCATGGATCAAGGGTGGCCCCAAGGCTCCGAAAGAATATAAAGACGACCTTGCAAAAATCGGCAAGATTGACCTGTTGCTCGTGACACACGGGCACGTTGACCACCTCGGTGACGCCCCTGCACTCGCCAAGCTGAACAACACAAAACTGTATGGCCCCGCCGACATGGTCACACCCCTGACACTCATCGGCGCAATCCCCCCGGAACTGGGCATGCGTTTTAACAAGTCCGGCACCGTCAAGCCACTGCCAGGCATCAAAGTCACGGCCGTGCGCGCAGAACACTCTTCACTGATCGTCTGGCCCAACGAAGCTGGCAAGCCAGAAGCCCACCCGGGCGGCGAACCTGTCGGCTACATCATTGAACTCGAAAACGGCTACAAGATCTGGCACATGGGTGATACCGGTCTCTTTACTGACATGAAGTTTATCGCCGAGCACTATAAGCCCGATCTGGTCATGATCCCGATCGGTGGCAACTTCACCATGGGACCGGAAGATGCAGCGTACGCCCTGCGGACCTGGATCAAGCCCAAGGCAGTGATCCCCATGCATTACAACTCCAATCCGATGACCCCAGGCACACTGGCTGAGTTCCAGGCGGCAATGAAAGGCAGCGCAATCAAGATCATCCCGATGACCGAAGGCGAGACGATTTCTTTCTAATAGGTTGGTGATGAAAAAAGTAATGTTGGTCACCGGTGCCAGTCGTGGCATCGGCGCCCAGATCGCGCTGTTAGCGGGTCGGGAAGGCTACAAAGTCGCGGTCAACTACCTCAATAGCGAAGAGGCTGCCCGCGAAGTGGTCAAGCAGATTCATGCCGAGGGCGGCGAGGCCATTGCAATACAGGCAGATACGACCAACCCGCAGGATGTGCGGGACTTGTTCCAGAAGGTCGATGACCAGCTGGGCACGCTTGATGTTCTGGTCAATAACGCTGGAATTCTGAAGACCTTCCTGGTCGAAGACATCAATGCGCACAATGTCGCCGAGATGTTCAACGCCAACGTACTCAGCGTCTTTTATTGCACCAGGGAGGCGGTCCTCAGAATGTCCACGGACAAAGGTGGGCGTGGTGGCTCGATCATCAATATGACCTCGGTCGCCGCGCGGCTGGGCACCATGCCAGGCGGCGTGGCCTATGCGGCAACCAAGGGTGCGATTGACGCGTTCAACCTGGCGCTCAGCAAGGAAGTTGGGGGACAAGGCATTCGTGTCAACGCCATTCGCCCGGGTCTGATCAGCACCGAAATGCACAATGCCACCGGCGGCATTGCTGAAATGCAAGAGCGGGCCCGTGCCATCGTGCCAATGGGTCGCGCCGGAACCGCACGCGAAGTCGCCGAGGCCGCTATCTGGCTTGCTTCGGACTCCGCCTCGTACGTGCATGGTTCAGTGATTGATGTCGCCGGCGGGCGCTAGGTTGCCGCAGCCTTAGCGCTTCTCACCGCGCATCCATACCAGCGCGTCCTGCATCTGGCGCGTCGCAGTTTCCCAAGAATAGGTTTTCGCATGGGCGATTGCGGTTTCCCGCTTGATACTCAGCGCTTGCAAGCAAGCTTTTTGCAGATCGTGGTCAAGCGCGCCCGCAGGGCTGTCACCAATCACGTCAATCGGGCCAGCCACGGGAAAGGCGGCGACGGGCAGGCCGCAGGCCATCGCTTCGAGCATGACCAGCCCGAAGGTATCAGTCAGGCTGGGGAACACAAATACATCGGCCTGGCTGTACAACGTCGCCAGATCGCCTTGGGACAGGACACCGATGTAGCGAGCCTCGGGATACTTCCGCTTCAAATCTTCCTGCAACGGCCCCTCGCCAGCGACCCATTTTTGCCCGGGAAGATCGAGTTTTAAAAACGCCTCGACATTCTTTTCGATCGCCAGTCGACCGACGTACAGGAAAATCGGGTTATGCAAGTCAGCCGGTTGCTGTTGAACGCGTGGATAAAAAATTTCGTGATCCACACCGTGCGTCCACTCAACAACTCGATCAAAGCCATTGAGCAGCAGATTGTCCTTGATCGTCCTGGTCGGTGCCAACACGCCCGAGGAGGCCGAATGGAATCTGCGGAAAATGTTGTAGATCCAGGGGGTTGGAATGCCCGTGCGTGCATTCACATATTCAGGAAAACGCGTGTGATAAGCCGTGGTGAAGTTCCACCCGCGCTTGCGCGCGATCTTGCGCGTGGCCCAGCCCAGCGGTCCCTCGGTCGACACATGCAACGCATCGGGATTAAACGATTCAATCACGCGCTCAACGCTTTTCGAGGTCGTCAGGGACAGGCGGATTTCAGGATAACTGGGGCAGGCAATTGTCCTGAAGCGTTCAGGCGTCAGCAAATCAACTTTCACGCCCATCTGCTCAAAATGATGTTTGGTGTTGCCGATGGTTCTCACGACCCCGTTGACTTGGGGGGCCGCGGCATCGGTGACAATCAGCAGGCTCCTGATTCCGGAGAGCTTGCGCGCGGAAGATTGTGGCAGTTCAGACTGTTGTGGCATGGGAGGGCTCCGTAACGGATGGGCTGGCACGTTGATGCCAATAGACAACCTTTAGCTCTCCGGTTGTGGTCTCGACGATGGCAGACAGGCTCTCGACCCAGTCGCCGTCATTGCAATACAGGATGCCGTTGACGTCACGGATCTCGGCCTGATGAATGTGGCCGCACAGCACGCCGTCATAGCCCCGACGCCTGGCCTCGGCCGTCAGCACTTCTTCAAATTCGGTAATGAACGACACTGCGTTCTTGACCTTGTGCTTCAGGTATTGCGACAACGACCAGTACGACAGGCCCAGTCGGTGACGAATGTGATTGAAGGTGTTGTTTAACTTGAGGATCACCGTGTAGAGGCCATCACCCAGATAGGCAAGCCATTTCGCGTGCTGGATCAGTCCATCAAAGAGATCACCGTGCGTGATCCACAGAATTCGGCCATCCAGCAACTGGTGTGTCGTCTCGTCTGCGATCTCAATATCACCAAAGGCCAGGCCAATGAACTGACGAATGACTTCGTCGTGATTCCCTGCGATGTAGACCACGCGCGTTCCTTTGCGGGCTTTGCGCAAAATCTTTTGCACGACATCGTTGTGACTCTGTTTCCAGTACCAGTTTTTTCTCAACTGCCAGCCGTCGATAATGTCGCCCACCAGATACAGGTGGTCGCATTCGTGCCACTTCAAGAAATCCAGCAGGTATTCCGCTTTGCAACCTGCCGTGCCAAGGTGAATGTCTGATATCCATATGGCACGGTGGTGGACGGGGACGGGGTCGGGGTCGGACGTAAACGGCTCGGTGGGTCTCATGACTAGTCACAATGCACCTGCGAATTGACACCGTTGTGACGGTCTGGTGATGATTTGATGACAGAGAGCCAGGGCTGCGACCGGTCCACGCATCCATGGCGTTCATGCCAATAGTCCATTCCACTACCTGAAAGCAAAGTGTTCAAGCAGCACAAAATCTGCACCGGGCCGGGGTTCAGCGAATAGGGCGATGGAATCAAACTGGCACGGCGGTATGGTTTGAAATGTCTGCACTGCGGCGGTTTGTATTGCATCGATCCGCTCTGGCGACACACCCTTCAATGATCCTGTCAACGACAGGTGAAACTGAAAGCGTTCCAGCACAAAGGGATACCCCCAGCGCACGAGTAAGGCATCTTCCTCTGGTGTCAGGCCGCCAGCGCGTCGACGCGCAAGTGCTTCTGCTGAGAGTGGTGCTGCGAATGCGTGCAGGGTGGTCACACATTGTCTGGCCACCCTGTCTATTTGCGGGCTTGCGGTGACAGGGGCGAGCGCAAGAAAATCGTCGAGCTTTCTGGCACACAGGGTTGGCATCTGAAAGGCACTGAGTTGCCCAGACAGTTGTTTCAGCGCCTGGCGCAGCGTCTCAAGCCCAATGCCGTGCCGCAACGCGAAAGGTGCCTTGAGCGTGGCGTGCCAGCCATAGCGCCTGGGTGCTGCGGTCAGCCGGTTGAAATCCTCCGGCGCCACACCTTCGACAGTCGGTTGCGACACCACTGTTGCGCTGGCGGCGCATCTGCCAAGCCACCTGCTGCCTGCTTGCCAATCGGCCGAGTCCGGGCGTGAGGCAAAGTAAATCGCATACCGATATGCATTGGTCAGTGGTGTCTCATGCATTTTTTTGTTTCATTCCTGTGACAACGACTGTCATCAAAGATACACGCGGCATCTCTATGCTTGCCCGTTGATCCTTGTTGTGAACAGCTTTTTACATTAACAATTTCATGTTGCAATTCTCTGACACTCTAATCACACAATCTGCTGCCCGTGCAGATTGGATGGCACTACTCGCAAGAGCTCCCCTCAGCTTGCTTGAACCTGCGTTAAGCGCGCACAGCATGCACGCACCGAAATGGCTACGTGCGCCTGAGACAGGCCTGATGATGATTCAAGGTCGTGCGGGCGGCACGGGTGCGCGGTTCAATCTCGGTGAGGTCACCGTGACACGCTGTGCGCTGCGGCTGAACCCACCCTCGAGCACTCCCCACGTCGGCATCGCGTATGTGCTGGGTCGGTCACACCGGCAGGCTCAACTCGCGGCCACGGCTGATGCACTGCTTCAGTCACCGGATCAGCACGCCGCACTTGACACCACGTTGCTCGTATCCATTCGCATACACCTGAGCGAACTGCGCACACAACGCCAGGACCGCGCCGACAGTTCAAAGGTTGAGTTTTTTACCGTTGCGCGTGAGTCGGATCTCGGCGAATACGGGGATCAGGAATGATGACACCACACGATCTATCCACAATCGGTGCCGGCTTCGCACACGAGGCGTTTGGTAGCCAGGCCACCTTCAGGGCCGCCCTGCGTGCCCTGTCTTATCCCGGGCGCCTGGTCGAACTCGCGCCAGACGCCGACATCCCGCACGCACTTCACCCGACCTCTTCGGCGCTGTTGCTCGCTCTGCTTGATCAGGATTGTCGCCTCTGGCTGTCGCCAAAGCTGGTCAATAGCCAGGCTGCGACGTGGCTGATGTTTCATACGGGTTGCGCGCTGACACAAGACCCGAAACAGGCACAGTTTGCGTGGGTCAGCGATATGGCTGACTTGCCTTCGCTCGCGTCGTTCGCGACTGGCAGCGACGATTATCCGGACCAATCAACGACCGTACTGATCGACGTTCCAGAGCTGGACAACCCAGCCGTTGGACATGTCGCGCCGGGTTGCCTGACGCTGCGAGGACCCGGGATCCTGGGTACCAGCACGCTGAATTTTCCGGGGCTGCACCTTGAGATTCTTGAGTGCTTCGCGTCGATGTGGGCAGACAACCAGGTGAGCTTTCCGCGTGGGGTGGATGTGCTGTTCACTGCCCCCACCGTGATCGCGGGTCTGCCCCGCTCAACACATATTCACTTTTCGCAGGAGCGCTGAACATGTATGTCGCAGTCAAGGGAGGCGAACAAGCCATTCTGAACAGTTACGCGCTGCTGGCCGTCCAGCGGCGCGGCGACACCGCTTGGGCTGAACTCACGACGAGACAAATCCAGAGTCAACTCAAGCTGGCCGTTGATCGTGTGATGACGGAAGGCTCCGTCTACGACCGCGAACTGGCCGCACTGGCAATCAAACAAGCCAGCGGTGACTTGATTGAAGCCATTTTCCTCTTGCGCGCCTACCGTGCCACGTTGCCCCGCATCGGTTCAACTTGTCCACTCGAGACTTCGCGCATGCAGCTCGATCGCCGCATTTCCGCAACGTTCAAAGATATCCCGGGCGGCCAGGTTCTTGGGCCAACCTATGACTACACGCAACGGCTACTGGATTTCACGTTGCTGGCCAATGCGCAAAGCGACCTGACAGCAGCGGCGGCGTCAGTCTGCACCGCCGCAAGCGCTGCGACACAGCCGCCACCACGGGTGGTGGATCTACTCAATCACGAGGGGTTGATTGAAACGCACCCCGTCCCGGAAAATGATCCGCCGCCTATGGATCTGACCCGTGAGCCGCTGAGATTCCCGGCAGATCGCGCGACACGGCTGCAGAATCTTGCGCGGGGTGACGAGGGCTTCCTGCTGGCCATGGCGTATTCCACTCAACGTGGCTACTCGCACAGCCATCCTTTCGTCGGTGAAATTCGGCTTGGGACCGTTGCCGTCGAATTTGTTCCGCCTGAACTAGGCTTCGCGATCTCGCTCGGGGACATCGAACTGACGGAATGTGAAATGGTGAACCAGTTCGCAGGCTCGGCCTCAGAGCCGCCAACATTTACGCGCGGCTATGGCCTGGCGTTTGGACACAGCGAGCGCAAAGCCATGGCGATGAGTCTGGTTGATCGCGCGTTGCGCGCCGACGAATTGGGTGAGTCGATCGAATCCCCGGCACAAATGCAGGAATTCGTGTTGTCGCATAGCGACAGCCTGGAGGCTTCTGGCTTTGTCCAGCATCTCAAATTGCCTCATTACGTCGACTTCCAGGCAGAACTGGATCTGGTGCGAACAATGCGTGCACAAGCCAAGTGCGACGACTCCAAGCGTGCTGGAGAAAACAGAGATGCCTGACAACACATGTCCCGCCACAACACCCGCTGCGGTCAACGACTCGACCGCGCGGCCGGCCTTTAATTTTGGCTATCTGGATGAGCGGACCAAACGCATGATCCGTCGCGCCCTGCTCAAGGCGGTTGCGATCCCCGGATATCAGGTTCCCTTTGGCTCACGCGAGATGCCCTTGCCCTACGGCTGGGGCACCGGCGGGATCCAGATCACGGCCTCGGTGATTGGTCCTGATGAGATTCTGAAGGTCATCGACCAGGGCTCTGACGATACCGTCAACGCAGTCAATATCCGACGTTTTTTTGAACGCACCACCCGAGTCACGACGACGACCCGCACGCAAGAGGCGACGCTGATACAAACGCGTCACCGCATTCCGGAAACACCACTGAAAGAAGGACAGGTGATGGTCTACCAGGTTCCGGTCCCGGAACCGATGCAAAGACTGGAGCCACGCGAACGCGAGACCCGTACCCTCCACGGCCTGGCGGAGTACGGCCTGATGCACGTCAAACTGTACGAGGATATCGCACGCTATGGGCATATCGCAACGACCTATGACTACCCGGTGCTGGTCAATGGCAGATACATCATGTCGCCCTCCCCTATTCCAAAATTCGACAATCCGAAAATGCACATGAACCCTGCGCTACAACTTTTTGGCGCGGGACGCGAAAAGCGAATTTATGCTGTGCCCCCCTACACGTCGGTAGAAAGCCTGGGGTTCGAGGACCACCCCTTCGCGGTGCAGCGTTGGGATGCCCATTGCGAACTATGCGGGGCCACCGACAGTTTTCTGGATGAAGTCATTACCGACGACTCCGGTACACGCATGCATGTTTGCTCTGACTCTGACTACTGTCAGTCCCGCCAACCCGTCGTGACGGCAGCACGACCGGGCGCTGTTCAGAACGAGGCCTTTCGATCGGATGCAGTTCGATCAGACGCCGTTCAACGGGAGGTTCTGCCGACATGAACGCCACACATTGCGAACCACTCCTGCGGGTGTCGGGCATCACCAAACATTACGGGACGCGACTGGCGCTGGCCGACGCAAGTTTTGACCTCTGGCCAGGCGAAGTCCTTGCCGTCGTCGGCGAGTCAGGTTCAGGAAAAACTACCCTGCTCAATGCGATCGCGGCACGCAGCCTGCCAGACGCTGGCTGCGTGCAATTCTCGACGCGTGAGAGGGGTCTGCAGGACATCTTTTCCATGAGTCAGGCCCAGCAGCGCCTGCTGGCGCGCACAGACTGGGGCTTTGTGCACCAAAACGCTGTGGATGGACTACGCATGGATGTGTCTGCGGGTGCCAACGTGGGGGAACGTCTGATGGCGCTCGGCCATCGGCACTATGGGCGCTTGCGCGAAACCGCGATGGATTGGCTCGAGCGTGTCGAGATCGATCCGGGGCGCATCGACGATACGCCCCGTACCTTTTCCGGTGGCATGAAACAACGACTACAAATCGCGCGCAATCTGGTGACGCAACCACGCCTGATCTTCATGGACGAGCCCACGTCGGGACTGGACGTGTCGGTCCAGGCCAAACTGCTGGACTTGCTGCGTCAACTGACACGCACCATGCATCTTGCGGCCATCATCGTCACGCACGACCTGGCCGTTGCCAGGCTGCTGGCACATCGAATGATCGTCATGCAACGTGGTCGCATTGTGGAATCAGGACTCACTGACCAGGTGCTGGACGACCCGCAACACGCCTATACCCAACTCCTCGTTTCCTCAGTGTTGCAGCCATGACCTTTCCTTTGCTTCAGATGCGGGGGGTCGCAAAGCAATTCACCCTGCACAATCAACATGGCATCGAACTCAATGTCCTGGACAAAGTGGATCTGGAAGTGCGCCCTGGTGAATGTGTGGTGCTCGATGGGCCGTCCGGGATGGGCAAGAGCACCTTGCTCAAACTGATTTATGCCAACTATCGTGCCACCGCAGGTTCCATTCAGTTCAGGCAGCACGACGATCAGCCCGCCCTGGACATCACACGCGCTACACCACGCGAACTGGTCGCGCTCAGACGGCACTCCATTAGCTACGTCAGTCAGTTCCTGCGTGTGATTCCGCGCATCTGCGCCCTGGACATCGTCGCGGAACCGCTTGCTGAAGATGCCGGCAACGATATGGCCGGGTTGAAGGCGGCGCGCGACCAGGCGTCAGCCTGGCTCACACGCCTTCGTATTCCGCAACGGCTGTGGCACCTGCCACCCGCCACGTTTTCGGGCGGAGAACAACAGCGAATCAACATTGCTCGGAACATGATCAAACCGCGACCACTGCTGCTACTTGACGAGCCCACGGCCTCGCTTGACCCGGCCAATACCGAAACGGTGATCGAATTGATTCGCGAAGCGATTGCCCAAGGCAGCGCCGCCATTGGAATTTTTCACGACGCCCAGGTAGGTGCCAGCATCGCCACGCGACATGTCTTGGTCGGCACCTTCAGGAGCAACGCATGAGAACCAGCTATTTACTTAAAAATGCAAACATTGTCCTGGGCGATGAGATCATATCCGGCACGGTTCAGGTAGAAAATGGAAAGATCGCGTCGATCAGCAGCGGCACCACATCGTCGCCCGGCGCCATCGACTTTGAAGGTGACTACCTGATTCCGGGTTTAGTCGAGGTGCATACCGACAACTTCGAACGGCACCTGATGCCTCGCCCCAAGGTCAGTTGGGCAGAAGTCCCCGCATTGCTCGCGCACGACGCAGAGATCGCGGCCGCCGGGATCACCACCGTCCTTGATGCGCTCGGTGTCGGCGAAGCTGATGTTGAAAGCGTCCGCGGGCAATCCTGGGAACGCGTGCTCGCCGCTATCGACACCTGTGCGGACCGGGGCCTGTTGCGGGCTGACCACCACCTTCATGTGCGCTGTGAACTGCCCGCCCCGAACACCATCGCGTTATTCGAACCGTTTCAGGGGCACCCAAGGTTGTCTCTGATTTCGGTCATGGACCACACGCCCGGACAACGCCAGTGGGAAAATATCGAGCAGGCCCGCACGTACTTCACCGGAAAAAAGGGCTGGAGTCACGACAAGTTCGAAGACAAAGTGCGCAATGCTGCCACGTTGCAGGCCAAATATAGTGCCCCACACCGAAGCTATTTTGTCGACTACTGCCGAACACACAACATCCACCTGGCCAGCCACGATGACACGACTGTCGAACATGTATCGCAAGCACATGCGGAAGGTGCGAGCACGTCCGAGTTCCCCACGACGCTCGCCGCCGCACGCGCGGCCCATGCACGCGGTTTGCTGACCGTGATGGGCGGCCCCAATGTCGTTCGCGGTGGGTCACACTCGGGCAACGTCGCGGCATCAGACCTTGCCAGGGAAGGTCTGCTGGACATACTTTCTTCAGACTACGTGCCAGGCAGCCTGCTGACCGCTGTCATGCGACTGGTGGACGATGGCATTCTGACCCTGCCGCAGGCCATGGCAACCGTGACGAGCAAGCCTGCGCAAGCGACCGGCATGGTCGACCGCGGGATGATTGCACAGGGCTTGCGCGCTGACCTGGTGCGTGTGCATATGGCCCGACTGGTTGGACATCACCGGCATGCAGTGGTGCGCACCGTGTGGCGTCAGGGGCAGCAAGTCCTCTGAACCCACTGCGGAGCAATAAATCGGTCACATCGCTGTCAACAGGCGGTAACAACCTCTGTCCATACTATCCGACACACACACTCAGGGAGTTCGGTATGAAACTGGCGCTTCGCATTGAACACCTGAATAAACATTTCATCGCCAATAAGCCTGCGCTGAGCCAGATCAACCTCACGGTCCGGCACGGCGAAATGGTGGCGTTGATTGGTGCGTCAGGCTCTGGAAAATCCACGTTGTTGCGACATATCGCGGGACTGGTGGCGGCAGACGTCAATGCGGGATCCATGATTGAGATCCATGGTGACTGTGTGCAGCGCAACGGCAAGGTTGATCGCAATATCCGCAAGATTCGCGCGCGCGTTGGTTTTGTATTTCAACAATTTAACCTGGTAGATCGCCTGTCGGTCATGATCAACGTGCTTGCCGGCAGACTGCACAGCATGCCGTGGTGGCGCAGTATCCCTGGCATGTTTAACGCTCAGGAACGCTCGATGGCCCTGGACGCGCTTGCCCGGGTCGGCATCGCGGACTGTCATGCCCAGCGTGCATCGACGCTGTCAGGTGGGCAACAGCAACGTGCTGCGATCGCGCGCACGCTTGTGCAGGGTGCGCGCATTGTGCTGGCGGATGAACCCATCGCCTCTCTCGACCCTGAGTCTTCCAGAAAAGTCATGGACATTCTGGCCAAGATCAATCGTGAAGACGGCAGCACCGTTATCGTCTCCCTGCATCAGGTCGATGTTGCAATCAAATACTGCAAACGGGTTGTTGCCCTGAACCAGGGAAAGATTGTTTTTGACGGCCCGGCCTCAAGCCTCACCCCTGAGTTGCTGGGCAAGCTCTATGGCGTTCAGGTCGACGAACTCCTGGCACCACACATCGCTGGCGCCACCACAACCGCAAGCCATGGCTCGGCCAACATTGCACCGCCCCCACGCCTGGCACAGGCAGCCTGAACTTTAATTTTTTATCACTGGATCTTTATTCATGCTCAAGAAAATCGCAGCCGGAGTGGTCATTGCAATGACCCAGGCCTTCAGTGCAAATATCGCACTTGCTGAAGATATTAATTTTGGCTTCATTTCGACCGAGGCGTCGCAAAATCTCAAGCAGGACTGGCAGCCGCTACTCGACGATATGCAACGCCAGACAGGCCTGACCGTCAAAGCGTTCTTTGCCTCAGACTACGCAGGCATCATCGAAGCCATGCGTTTTAACAAGGTGCAAGTCGGCTGGTTCGGCAACAAGTCCGCAATGGAAGCGGTCGATCGTTCAAATGGTGAAATATTCGCCGTGATGGTGAACGCCGACGGATCTCAAGGCTACACGTCGCACCTGATCGTCAATACCGCAAGCCCGATCAATACACTGGACGACATGCTTAAGAACGGTAAGTCACTCGCGTTCGGCAACGGCGATCCAAACTCGACATCAGGCTTCCTGGTCCCGGGGTATTACGTGTTTGCCCAGAACAAGATCGATCCGAAGACCTTCTTTAAAGTCAGCCGCGCCGCCAACCACGAGACCAACGCACTGGCTGTCGCAAACAAGCAGGTCGACGTCGCAACCAACAACAGCGAAAACCTCGACAAGATGAAAGCGCGTTATCCGGAAAAATTTAAAGAAATCAAAGTCATCTGGACCTCACCATTGATCCCGCTCGACCCACTGGTCATGCGCAAGGATGTGCCCGAAGCCGCACAAGCCAAGATCAAGGAATTCTTCTTTAATTACGGTAAAACCGACCCGAAAGAAAAAGAAATCCTCATGAAGATTTCAAAACTGTCGGGCTTCAAGCCGTCGAGCAACGCGCAGCTGATTCCGATTCGTGAACTGGATCTGTTTAGCCAGCGCACCAAGGCCGAGGCCGACCCTGCACTCAATGACGCAGAAAAAGCGACACGTCTGGCTGAAATCGATAAAAAACTTGCCGCGTTAAAGAACTGAACATTCTAGATGGCGACCTCTACTCGATCAATACCAACCCTGGCGGTGCCGACAAAGCGCAGTCTGGGCTGGCACGTGTCCTGGGCTGTCTTGCTCGCGCTGCTGGTCGCGTCCTGGCAAGGCGCGGACATGCGTCCGATGGAACTGCTGCGTGATTCGGGCAATATGGCCAAGTACGCTGGAGAGTTCTTTCCACCGGACTTCAAGGATTGGCGGATTTATTTACAGGAAATGATTGTCACCCTGCAGATCGCGCTGTGGGGAACGGTGCTGGCTGTCGTCACGGCCATCCCCATGGCTTTACTCGCCTCGGCCAACATTGTGCCGCGCTGGGTCTATCAGCCAACGCGACGCATCATGGATGCCTGCCGCGCCATCAACGAGATGGTGTTCGCCATGCTGTTTGTGGTCGCGGTGGGACTCGGCCCCTTTGCCGGCGTACTAGCCTTGTGGATCCACACCACAGGGATTCTTGCCAAACTGTTTGCCGAGGCGGTCGAGTCGATCGATCCGCATCCAGTGGAGGGCATCCGGTCCACCGGTGCCAGCGCACTGCACGAAATCATCTACGGAGTCATTCCACAGGTCATGCCACTCTGGGTGTCGTTTGCACTGTATCGGTTTGAGTCCAACGTGCGCTCGGCAACGGTCGTGGGGATGGTGGGCGCCGGCGGCATCGGTGTCGTGCTGTGGGAAATCATCCGTGGGTTTCAGTATGCACAAACCTGCGCGGTGATGCTGATGATTATCGTGACGGTCAGCGCCATTGATCTTGTTTCGGCTCGCATTCGCAAAGCACTTATCTAACCAGGAAGCACCATGGCACTGACCTTGTCGGACATTGACCAGTTACTGAACGACCACGGCCGCAATCAGTATGGCGGCGAAGCGATCAACCAGCTCGAACACGCGTTGCAATGCGCGTATCTGGCTGAACAGGCAGGTGAGACGCCCGAGACTGTCACGGCGGCGTTCCTGCACGATCTCGGACACTTGCTGGCCGCCAGCCGTGACCCACACATCGAACAGCCTCTTAGCACAGAGTCCGACGACCTGCACCAGTATGTCGCGATTCCATTCCTGCGAGGCCTTTTGCCTGATGCCGTGCTGGAACCCATTCGTCTGCATGTGGACGCCAAGCGCTATCTGTGTGCAATCGACGCGAATTACTGGGGCACTTTGTCCGAGGCGTCGAGAAAAAGTCTTGCGCTGCAGGGTGGGGCTTTCACTGCAGGTCAAGTGCAAGCCTTTGACCAGTTGCCTTTTGCCCAGGAAGCCGTCCGGCTGCGTCGGTACGATGATCTGGCCAAGGTGCCTTTCAAGGTCACACCGGGACTTGAGCGTTACTCAAAAATAATGGAATCGGTCGCGGCAAGCACCTAACTCGGTTGCGGACTGGGGCACAGGCTGATTGAGGATTGAGGGTTGAGGGTTGAGGGTTGAGGGTTGAGGGTTGAGGGTTGAGGGTTCAGGGTTCAGGGTTCAGGGTTCAGGGTTGAGGGGTCGCCAACAGAAAAATCACTCAGTCTTTGTGCTTGCCCAGACCCAGGTAACTTTCTATTACGCGGGGGTTGCCGGCCAGGTCGCGTGCAGGGCCTTCGAGGACGACCTCGCCGGTTTCCAGGACGTAGCCGTAGTCGGCAACCTGGAGCGCGGCACGGGCGTTCTGCTCGACAAGCAGGATAGACACGCCGGCCAGGCGCAGGCGGGCAATGATATGGAAGATTTCACGCACGATGCGTGGCGCCAGGCCCAGGCTTGGTTCGTCCAGCATCAGCAACTGGGGCTTTGCCATCAAGGCTCGCCCGACTGCCAGCATCTGGCGCTCGCCGCCAGAAAGCGTGCCGGCCTGCTGATGATGTCGCTCTTTCAACCTGGGGAACAGGGCATAGACTTCGTCGAGCGTGTCGAGCCAGTTCTTTTCGTGGGCGCGATAGCGCCGAAAGCCACCCAGCATCAGGTTGTCACGCACAGACATGCTGGCGAACAGTTCGCGTTTTTCAGGAACCAGTGACATCCCTACAGAGACG